>NZ_QNUD01000005.1:0-427426 GCF_008042405.1 Bacillus sp. SH7-1 | reverse complement strand
CGTTCTTTTTTTACATTATACGTTCATCTTTTCCTTCAGTTGTAATCCTGTAATGGATTCTAGTACATCCATTGCTTCTCCAAATGTCATATCAAAAATTGTCTTATCTTCTATGTATGGAAATTGTCTAAAACGCTTTTCTAACATTTTCACGGCGTCCGACGTAAAGTGTGCACTATCAATACCAAATTCTGTTTCAAGAAGAACAATCCAATCTAACACATGAAAACCTAATCCATTTACGAATGAAATAAGCTTTTCTTCTGGCTGTGAAGATAAGAATACGTGTCGTTCCATCTCACTAAAAAGTTCTTCTCCTAAAATATCAGCTAATTCATCATCATGTTCACGGTCAATGATTTCTTCATAACCATAATCATCAACAAGCTCCTCAACTTCTTCACTATCCTCACAAAGCAATTGACTAAGAAGTGCATCTTTCTTAAATTCACTACCTTGTACAACTTCTAAAAAACTCGTTTCCCATCCATTTTCTAATTTCATATGATGTAACTCCTTTATATACTTTTTCTTATCATCACTGTACCCAAAAGATCGCTTTTATAACCTTTTAGGTAATTACTATTATTTCACATGATTCATAACATACGATGCAAACTCAGCTGCATCTCCTTCAAAAATATTTATTTCTGGCAAATGATAGAACGTTGTTTGGAGCGGGTTTCCTTCATGATATACATATATCTTTTTCTCTAGCGCAATCGCCATTCCAAACTCTGTATGACTCCCGTTTCCGCCATCTAATATAAGTAAAAAGACATCCGCTTCTTTGATAGCATTCTTTTCTGCCAGACCAATTTCTCTTAATTGTTCTTGATTTACTGCTCTTTCGTTTCTTGTCCAATCATATGTATGATGCCAACCTGCATGTTTCAGTTCATTTGCTATAGAACGTACAAGGTGTTTCTTTTCGAATCCCGAGGCGATATAAAAATTCATTTATATACACTCCTTCTTTATGTACGGGAAACTCCGTTTTAGCGTTACTTGCTATATATAATAAAAACGACTTCCCCAAAAAAAATCCCCATCTTTAAAACTTATTTGCGTTTAAATGATGGGATGCTTCATGATCTTCTTTTATTTTTTGCTTTTTATAACTTTCATCAGCTAACATTTCTAGTTCAGCTGTTATCTCTGATTTTTCAAGCTCTCTTTCTTGCGAAAATTTCCTTGAAATATAAACAATAACACTACCAACGTACAACACAAAGCATATAATAAGTGCAGTATTTTCATAGAGACTTAGCTCCAACACAGTCACTCCTAATCCATTCGTATTTTCACGCTTCATTAATTGGAATTTCCCTACTAACCATTTGTTATTGTAACATAAAAACACCGTTTCTTGGAATCTTTCAACCTACTAAAAGAGACATGATTTTTTCATCATGCCTCTGAAATATGGTGAATGATTGTTTTAATCGCTTCTTTTCCATTATATTTTTTTAATGCGGTTTTATACATCTCATTATTATGAGATAACTGTTCAACATGCTTTATAAGAGAATTCACAGTTACATCTTCTTCATACAATACGGAAGCATATCCTTGTCTTTCAAAAGACTCTGCATTTAATATTTGATCTCCACGACTTGCAAATTTCGATAACGGAATTAAAACCATTGGCTTTTGCAATGTTAAAAACTCAAAAATGGCATTAGAGCCCGCACGTGAAATAACAAAATCTGTTATCGCTAATATGTCTGGCAGTTCTCCATGTACATATTCAAATTGTCTATATCCTTCTTTATTTTGTAAGCTTTCATCAAGATTACCTTTTCCGCAAAGATGAACAATTTGATACTTTTTTAGAAGTTCTGGTAACGCTTCTCGAACCGTTTCATTAATTTTCTTTGCGCCCAAACTTCCTCCCATAATTGTAATAACTGGCTTTTTACGTGAAAAACCTAAAAACGCTAAACCTTTTTCACGATTTCCCCTTATTACTTCTTCACGTACAGGAGATCCTGTATAAATTACTTTTTCTTTCGGTAAATGTTTCGCAGCTTCTTCAAATGTAACAAATATTTTCGAAGCGAAACGGAGCGCAATTTTGTTTGCTAGTCCTGGCGTCATATCAGATTCATGTAATAAAACAGGTACCCTGTTTAACCATCCGCCTATTACGACTGGTACAGATACGAAACCACCTTTTGAAAAAATCACATCCGGTTTTAGTTTTCGAATCCTTACATACGCATCCATAGCACCCTTCATTACAAGAAAAGGATCTTTTATATTTTTCAAATCAAAATAACGGCGTAGCTTTCCGCTGGCAATACTATAGTACGGAATGCCTTCCTTTTCTATAATCGTTTTCTCAATTCCTTGATGAGAACCAATATAAGAAATATCCCAATTCTGTTCTTGTAAATGTGGAATGATGGCTAAATTAGGTGTTACATGTCCTGCCGAACCGCCACCTGTAAAGACTATTTTTTTCATACGTCTCCCCCTTCTAGACTATAATACACTAAAATATCTGGCCTCGGGGTGAGAAAATACCATAGCCGTTACAGATGCTTCTGGCTCCATCATAAATCCTTCCGTTAATGAAATACCTATTTCCTCTGGATGAATTAAGCGAAATAGCTTTTCTTGATCTGCGAGTTCTGGACATGCTGGATAACCGAAGGACACGCGTATCCCTCTATATTTCGTACGGAAGCGTTCTTCCATCGTCAATTCTGGCGAATCTGGAATACCCCAGCGATCGCGAATGAGCATATGTGTTTTTTCAGCAAGTCCTTCTGCTAGTTCAAGCGCTAACGATTGAATGGCATGACTGCGTAAATAATCACCTTTCGCCTTCCACTCTTCAGCGATGTCCCGAACGCCTTCCCCAACAGTAACAGATAGGAAAGCAACATAGTCCATTTCATCTCCAATTGGTCTTAAATAATCACCTAAAGTACGATATGGTGCTTTTCCTTGTCTCGGGAATGTGAAACGCTCTATGACACGCGTATGATCTTCTGGATCATATATTACAATATTTTGTCCGTCACTTTGCGCTGGGAAAAATTGATACACCGCTTTTGGTTTTAACCAAGATTGTCCTTCCTGCAATAATTCGTCTATTAAATCATTTAATTCGTGTGCTCTTTTATCTCCCTCTCGCAAAAGCTTCTTCACACTTCCTTTTAACCCAAGGTGATGTCCAAGTAGCATTTGTCTATTCAGAAATGGTGCGAGATGTGAAACAGGAACATCTCGTAATACAATTCGTTTTGTTGAATCAGGCACCATAACCTCTGATTTCGGTAATGGTTCAATTACTGCTGGAATTTCTACTTTCTTCTCTTCTTTTGTTACGATATGAAGATGACGTTCCTTTTTGTCCTGCTTCATCTTCTCACGCTCTTCTTCTTTTTGAAGCTTATTAATAATATCAAGCCCCGTCATCGCATCACTCGCATAACATACGAGCCCTTTATAGGATGGCGAAATGCGATTATCTGTAAACTTTCTCGTTAACGCTGCCCCTCCTACAACAATTGGAATATCAATATCTGCCGCTTTTAAATCTTCTGCAGTCGTTACCATTTGTTGAGCCGATTTTACTAACAAACCAGAAAGGCCTATAATATCAGGCTTCTTTTCTTGTACTTCTTGAACAATTCGATCCGAACGTACATTGATTCCTAAATTAATAATCTCATATCCGTTATTTGCTAAAATAATTTCAACGAGATTTTTCCCAATATCATGCACATCACCTTTTACAGTTGCTAATAATACTTTCCCTTTTTTTGCACTATCGCTAGATTCCATATGTGGCTCTAAATAACTTACAGCAGCTTTCATACTTTCAGCACTTTGCAATACTTCAGCAACGATAAGCTCATTATTATTAAATAATCGTCCCACCTCATCCATTCCTGTCATAAGTGGGCCATTAATAATATCCAAAGGTTTTCTTCCTTCTGTAAGTGCGAGGCTTAAATCTTCGTGTAACCCTTGTTTCGTACCTTCTACAATGTAATTTGCTAGTCGCTCATCAAGAGTTAATGTTTCTTGGATAACGATATCTTTCTTTTTTGCTGCGCGATAAAAATTTGTAAATTCTTCTAACGTCTCTTGCGTCGTTTCAAAAAGTAATGCATCTGCAAGACGCTTTTCTTCCTCAGGAATTGACGCATACCGTTCTAATTTTTCCGTATTCACAATCGCGTAATCTAATCCTGCTTTCGTTGCATGATATAAAAAGACAGAATTTAATACTTCGCGTCCAGCTGGTGGTAAACCAAATGATATGTTACTTACACCTAAAATCGTTAAACATTCTGGTAACGCTTCTTTAATAAGGCGAATCCCTTCTATCGTCGCTGCCGCTGAGCCAATATATTCTTCATCACCTGTACCTACCGGAAATACAAGTGCATCAAAAATAATATCTGACGGGCGTATACCATATTTCGTCGTCAATAACTCATAACTTCTTTTCGCAATTTCAAGTTTTCGTTCCGCACTTACTGCCATACCATCTTCATCAATTGTTCCTACAACAATAGCTGCACCATATTTCTGAAGAAGCGGTGTCACTTTTTTAAATCGTTCTTCTCCATCTTCTAAATTAATTGAGTTAATAACAGCTTTTCCTTGAATATAAGTAAGAGCTCGCTCCATCACATTTTCATCTGTTGAGTCAATCATAATCGGTACTTTTAACACTTTCGTAACTTCCGCCAAGAAGTTTTCCATATCTTCTATTTCATCCCGGTCCGGGTCTGCCATACAAATATCAATAATATGAGCATTTTTCTTCACTTGTGCTCTTGCGACTTCAGCAGCTTCTTCAAATTTCCCTTCTGCTACTAATCTTTTAAATTTACGTGACCCAATAACATTCGTTCTTTCACCTACAAATAACGGTCTCATAGAATCATCATATTGCAGTGCCTCTAATCCACTAACCCCATGCCCTTCTCGTTCATGATGTTCACGCGGCTTAAGCGAATCTAACGCAGATTTCATTGCTTTTATATGTTCTGGTGTTGTGCCACAACAACCACCGATAATATTAACCCATCCTTCTTCAGCAAATCGCTTCACTTTTTCAGCGAGAGAAGATGGAGATTCATGATAATGTCCATCTTCATCAGGAAGACCTGCATTTGGATAACAAGAAATGTAACACTCCGACAAATCAGATAGTGAACGAATATGATCTCTCATAAACTCCGGACCAGTCGCACAGTTTAATCCAACAGATAACGGCTTCATATGTTCTACCGATAAGTAAAAAGCCTCAATTGTTTGACCAGCCAGAGTCGTTCCCATCGGTTCAATTGTTCCTGAAATCATGATAGGTACAATTTTATTTAGTTCGTCAAAAGCTGCTTGAATTCCAATATAAGCAGCCTTCACGTTACGCATATCTTGACTCGTCTCAACGAGTAATACATCAACTTCTCCCTTCAGCAATCCTCTTGCCTGCCGTGTATAAGCTTCAATTAGTTCTTCAAACGTCACACCACCAGTAACACTAATCGCTTTCGTTGTCGGTCCCATTGCTCCCGCAACATATACTTCCTTCCCACTTTCTATAACAGCTTGCTTTGCTAAACTCGCTGCCTTCTCATTTAGCTCCTCGTCTAAATGAGACAACGCATAATCACTTAATACAATATTTGTCGCCCCAAATGTATTTGTTTCAATAATATCCGCTCCGGCTTCAATATAAGCTTTATGAATCTTTAAAATAACATCTGGTCTTGTTTCTACTAAATATTCATTACAGCCTTCGTACTCTTCACCTCCGAAATCTTCCGCTGTTAAGTCCTCTTGCTGGATCATTGTTCCCATTGCACCATCTAATATTAAAATGTTATTTTGTAATTTCTCTTCTATACATTTCATCAATTAATACCTTCTTTCACTTCTTGCTTTTCTCTCACATATTTAACAAGGTGTTCTGTAATTTCATATTTGAGAAATGGTGTAATAAGATAAATGCCGTTAAAATATTTCATCGCCGCATCGATCAATTCTTGTGAAATGCGAATCCCTTCCTCAATTGCTGCCTCTTTCGTTTCATGTCCATCCATTCTCTCTCTTATTTCTTCAGGAAGTGTAATACCCGGCACCTCAAAATGAAGAAAATCTGCATTCCGTTTGCTTATTAATGGCATAATCCCAATAAAAATAGGTTGTTCCAAATGCTTTGTTGCTTCATATACTTCTTCAATTAACGCGATATCATAAATCGGCTGAGTTAAGAAGTATTCCGCTCCAGCATCTATTTTCCGTTCCATTCGCTTAACCGCTGCTTTTAAATGTCTTACATGCGGATTAAACGCCCCTCCCACTGAAAACCTTGTTGCTGGACCTATTGATTTCCCTAAAATAGAGCGCCCATCATTCATTTCTTTAATCATTTTAATGAGCTCGATAGAGGACAAATCATATACAGAAGTCGCACCTGGAAAATCACCGACGCGTGCTGGATCACCTGTTAAAGCTAACACTTCCTCCATACCTAATGCTGATAAGCCTAGTAAATGAGATTGTAGCCCGATGACGTTATGGTCTCTACACGTTAAATGCGTCAATACTGGAATATCATGCTTCGTTAATAACGCTCCCATTGCCATATTCGAAACGCGAGGCGATGCTAATGAATTATCTGCTAGAGTAATAGCGTCTGCTCCAGCTCTTTTCAATGCTCTTGCTCCTTCAAAAAAACGCTGCGTATCTAACGTTTTCGGGGGATCTAATTCTACTACTACTGTCGTTTGTTTTTTTGCTTTCTCTGCTAAAGTGACATGAGCTTTCGAACGTTTCTCGTGTGTATGAACTACTTTTGGTCTTTGAATCGTATCTTTTTCTATTACAGGCGTAACATTTAGAATGGCACGTTTCATACTTTCAATATGTTCTGGAGTCGTGCCACAACAACCACCCAATAACCGAATGCCTTGCTCAATAAATTTCGGTGTCATCGCTTCGAAATAAGCTGGACTCCCCTCATATACGTAACGTCCCTCCACATAATTTGGGAGACCTGCATTCGGATATGCTGACAAGTAACCATTTTGCGGAATCGATATCATTTTAAAAGCTTCCGTCATATGAAGTGGCCCTAGTTGGCAGTTCAATCCAACGACATTTGCACCGTAATCTAAAAGCCGTTTTAATATTTCATTTACATCATTTCCATTTTGAGTCGTACCTGCCTCATGTAACGCTAATTGGGCTACAATTGGAATGTTCGTTTGTTTTCGTAACACCTGAACAGCATGAAGTAATTCAAACTCATCATAAAAAGTCTCTAATAGCAGTCCATCAACCTGTTCTTCTAGTAATGCACTTGCCTGCTCAAGTAGCATAAATTCTCTTTCCATATCAGTAGTTGTAACGGCTCCAATATGTTTCATACCGCCAATTGTTCCTAAAATTGCATTTCTATCTGTCACAGATGCTTTCGCCAATTTTACTGCCGCTCTATTAATTTCAGTAACTTGATTTTCTAAACCATACATACGTAATTTCGCTTCATTTGCTCCGTACGTATTTGTTTGAATCACATCTGCCCCAGCAGCTACATATTGCTTATGAATCGATATAATTAAATCTGGATCAGATATATTCAATTCTTCAAAACTACTTTGCAAACCATGTGAATGTAATAACGTCCCAACCGCACCATCACCTATTACAATTCCTTTTGATAATAAATCTAGTACTTTCACAAATCTCCCTCATTTCTATCAATATAAAAACCCCCTCTTCACTTTGAAGAGGGGGACATAATTGTTCCTCCTCTTATTATGCAAAACATTCGTTTTGCAGGTATTAGCACCGTTTCAAACATTTCGTTTGAAGGTTGCCGGGTTTCACAGGGCCTTTCCCTCCACCGCTCTCAATAAGAGTTGTCTTTATTATTTTATTTATGTAGCTAAAAGGAAATACGTTCCCCTTTTAACAATGTTTGTTAATTTTTTAATAAATTTAGCACGCATAAATGCAAAAGTCAATGACAGTTGCGGAAAAATAAAAATTATTTAAAATAAAGTTGCAATTCAATTATCTTTTGTTGTAAAGTTAAAAACATAATAAAATTTCATACGAACATTCTTATCTAGAGAGGTAGAGGGACTGGCCCTATGACGCCTCAGCAACCATTAACATTTGTTAATAAGGTGCTAATTCCAGCAAATTGTGAAAGATTTGACAGATGAGAAGAAGACTCTATTCAAACCGAAAGCCTTCTTCTTAGAAGGCTTTTTTTATTTTACATTCACTTAATTGTTAATTTAAAAAGGAGGAATTTTCACATGTCAACTATCGAAACAAAACTAGCACAAATCGGAAATCGTAGCGAAACTACAACAGGAACGGTTAACCCACCTGTTTATTTCTCAACCGCTTATCGTCATGAAGGAATTGGCAAATCTACTGGCTTTGACTATTCACGAACTGGCAATCCAACTCGCGGCCTTTTAGAACAGGCAATTGCAGATTTAGAATACGGTGAACAAGGTTATGCCTGTAGTTCAGGGATGGCAGCTGTTCTCCTCGTCCTCTCCCTATTCCGCTCCGGAGACGAACTTATTGTATCTGAAGATTTATACGGGGGCACTTATCGATTATTTTCTGAGCACGAAAAAAAGTGGAACGTTCGATGTAGATACGTAAATACACAATCTATTAAACAAATTGAGCAAGCTATCACAACTGAAACGAAAGCTATTTTCATAGAAACTCCGACAAATCCATTAATGCAAGTTACTGATATTGCCGCTGTCGCAACTGTAGCGAAAAGACACGGACTACTTCTTATTGTAGATAACACATTCTACACGCCTTATATACAGCAGCCATTAACAGAAGGTGCCGACATTGTAATTCATAGTGCAACGAAATATTTAGGAGGACATAACGATGTCCTAAGCGGACTAGTCGTTGCAAAAGGAAAGGAACTTTGTGAGGAAATCGCTCATTATCATAATGCCTCTGGTGCGGTCTTAAGCCCATTTGACTCATGGCTATTAATTCGTGGTATGAAAACGTTAGCTCTTCGCATGAGACAACATGAAGAAAATGCAAAAGCAGTTGTTGCTTATTTAAATGATGAGGACGGGGTAACAGATGTATTTTATCCAGGAAGAGGCGGCATGATCTCATTTCGTCTTAAAGATGAAACATGGATTAATCCATTCTTACAATCTTTATCCTTAATCACATTTGCTGAAAGTCTCGGTGGTGTTGAAAGTTTAATGACTTATCCAGCAACACAAACACACGCTGATATTCCTGAAGAAATCAGAACAGCAAACGGTGTATGTAATCGTCTTCTTCGATTTTCCGTTGGCATCGAAAATAGTAACGATTTAATTCAAGACTTACAGCAAGCCATTAAACTTGTAAAAGAAGGTGTAAGAATATGAGTTATTCTATAGATACACTTTTACTACACAACCAATATAAACATGACTCACAAACAGGAGCTGTTAACGTTCCCATCTATAACACATCAACATTCCATCAGTTTGATGTAGATACGTTCGGGAAATATGACTATAGCAGGTCAGGAAATCCAACTCGTGAAGCTCTTGAAGATATCATTACTTTATTAGAGGGTGGAACAAAGGGATTCGCATTTGCATCAGGCATTGCAGCAATTTCTACTGCATTCCTCCTTCTTTCACAAGGTGATCACGTACTCATTTCAGAAGACGTATACGGAGGCACTTACCGAATGATAACTGAGGTTCTCTCCCGTTACGGTGTTTCACATACGTTTGTTGATATGACCAATTTAGAAGAAATACAGCAAAACATTAAACAAAATACAAAACTCTTTTATGTAGAAACACCTTCTAACCCACTTTTAAAGGTAACGGATATTCGCGCTGTTTCTAAGCTTGCAAAATCTATTGGCGCTCTTACCTTTGTTGATAATACATTTTTGACACCACTATTCCAAAAACCACTTGAACTTGGAGCAGATATCGTTCTTCATAGTGCTACAAAGTTCATTGCTGGTCATAGTGATGTTACTGCCGGATTAGCGGTCGTAAAAGATTCCGAACTTGCTCAAAAAATTGGATTTTTACAAAATGCATTCGGCGCCATTTTAGGACCTCAAGATTGTTCTCTCGTGCTTCGCGGTCTAAAAACATTGCATGTACGTCTTGAGCATTCAGCTACAAATGCCAATAAAATTGCACATTATTTACAAGAGCATGCTAAAGTTCAAAACGTCTATTATCCTGGCTTACAAACACATCTCGGATTTGATATTCAACAATCTCAAGCTACATCAGCCGGAGCTGTCCTATCTTTCACTTTACAATCAGAAGACGCACTCCGCCAATTTCTATCAAAAGTAAAGTTACCTGTTTTTGCAGTTAGTTTAGGTGCTGTCGAATCGATCCTTTCCTACCCAGCTAAAATGTCACATGCAGCACTGTCGCAAGAAGCTCGTGATGAAAGAGGGATTTCTAATTCATTACTTCGTTTATCTGTCGGCCTTGAAAATGTTGATGATTTAATATCCGATTTTGAAAATGCCCTTTCTTATGTGGAAGAGCCTGTAAATGCATAGAAAGAAAAGAAGATATGAAATTAAATTTTCATATCTTCTTTTTATGTTTTCGAGTATACTTTTTACTTTTCGTATAGTTCATAAAAAAACAATAGGGCACCATCCATTTCCAAGTAATAAATTAATTGATATATTAAGAAATAAAAGGGGCAAAAATAATGGATACTTATGCAGATGTTTTAATCGTTATCGATTTACAAAATGGAGTATGTTATAGCGAAGAGCATTTATTCGATTTACAAAATTTACTTACAAAAGTAAATAAAAGAATTTCTTCATACAGAAAATCAAACAAACCAATCATTTTCGTTCAACATTGTGATGATGATTTAGTACCTGAAAGAGAACCTTGGGCTATTCATGCTGATCTAGATGTTCAAGAACAAGATTTTTTTGTAAGAAAAACACATGCAAATTCATTTTATAAAACAAACTTAAAAGAAATTTTAGACCAATTATCTGTACAGCGCATTGAATTTTGTGGTGCCCAAACAGAATACTGTATGGACGCTACGATAAAATTTGCCCACGGGATAGGATACGAAAACTTCATGGTACAGAAAGCAACGTCTACGTTAAATAATCCATTTATGTCCGCAAAAGAGACAATTGATTTTTATGAGAATATATGGAACCACAGATTTTTAAAGTTGATAAAAGAAGAAGGCTAGAATACATTACTAATTTCTTGGTAATTCTAAGATTTATCAGCTATGCTCAAATATTTTGCTATCACCATAAAGGAGCTGATTATATTCAGCTTCTTTTCTTTTTAACCTGTTTTATATTCTATATATATTATTATAATTCCTTTGTCATATTATTTTAAAAATTTTGTATATTCATTTGAAAGAATAAGAAAATCATGATAAGATTGTGTTACAAATATATCTATATCTTTCAATTTTTAAAACGCATCGAAATTTTCACCCAAAAATGTCATTTTACAAAACCGTGCTAAATCATCTACTTTATTTACATCAGGGTCTCTTTTCTTACAATTTCTTTACTTTAGGACTTTTTTTCTGCAACAACTGTTTTCTTTTCTTTAAATTTTTGGTATGAATAATATGGTATAACAGCTCACACGGAGGTGGAAAAGAACATGTTAGAAACCTTTCAAAAAGAAATAGAACTATATGAAAGCAATGCAGAATTATTGAAAGTGCTTGCTCATCCTGTTCGCTTATGTATTGTAAAAGGATTAATTGAACGTGGTCCAAGCAACGTTTCTACAATGTACACTGGCTTAAACATGCCACAATCTACAATTTCACAGCATTTAGCAAAGTTAAAGAGTGCTAAAATCGTTTCAAGTGAAAGAAAAGGATTGGAAATTTATTACAAAGTAGAAAACGAGACAATTATTCAGCTCGTTCGTGTATTATTAGGTTAGGGACTAATAAACAGAGAAAAAGGACGTATTTTATATTTTTCATCTCATATCTTTAATATAAATATATATCATGAGAGGAAATATATGATACTACATAAGTCGTATTAAAAAACAAGACACAGAAATATTCTGTGTCTTGTTTTTTATATTTTTAAATACCGATCCAAGTGTAACTGTTGCATATGTTTCGTATGTATAACAACATCAAATGCACTCCCTAATCCTCCGCTCAAAATCATAGAACGAACTGCTCGATTTTGTTTTTGAGTTTCAGAAAAAGGATTCCTATCTTGGTGATTTGTAAGCTGGTCTAATATTCCTGCTGCTAACAAAAACTCAGATTGCTTCTTATGCCATGCCGTATTCATACCTTGCAGGCTAAACATCTCTTTCAGTTCGTCCCAATGAATATGAGTAGTAAGATCCATTTCACCTGGATGTGCTAAAGGATTACGGATTAACTTATGCTCGTAATACCCTCGTAAACTTCCTTCTTGATGTGCAGGATGCATCCATTCTTCTTTTGTATATCCATAATCAACTGTAATACATACACCTCGTTGAAACCATTTCGCAATTTCTTTTATATACTCTTCCATCACAATCGGCACTTCAAAACGCTGACCTTCTGCAAGATGAATATTATATTTCAATAAGTATCGACCAATTCTTTTATGTAACGGTCTACATACTTCTGCAAGTTTCCCTTCCTCTGTGTACGTAACACGTACTTCATTCAATATTCCATTTCTCTTCTCAATTACTTCAACAGGGAATGCATCAAATAACTCATTCGAAAAAAGAATCCCTTCGAACGATTCTCCCATTTCACTATGCGACGTATAATATGACACGTTAGAAAACGAACCAAGATTTTTCTGCTGTAGTTTTCTATGAAAAGGACTCATTTCAATCATTGAATAGTTTAAATCAATAAAGGTTTCCGGAGATAATTGCTTCCATTCTTGTAAAACATCATAGGCAAACCTTCCTGTTCCCCCACCAATCTCACAAATATTCGGATTAACTTCACCATTTTCAACAAGACGAATAAAAAACTTAGCAAAGGTCTTTGCAAAAACAGAGGATACGTTGCTACTTGTAAAAAAATCCCCTTGTCTTCCAATTTTTTCACGCTCTTTCATATAATAGCCATGTTCCTCTGCGTATAACGCAAGGTTCATATATGTACTATATGAAATCGAATAATCCTTTTCTTTTTCCATCCATTTTCTAAAAATGAGCTCCATCCCCATAATGACCCCTTACTGTAAAAATGGATTATTTTCTTTTTCAAAACCAATGCTTGTTTCTGGACCATGTCCACATAAAACCGCTGTTTCATCTGGTAACACAAATAATTTTTCTTCAATACTTCCAATCAATTCAGCAAAACTCCCACCAGGTAAATCCGTTCTTCCGATGCTCATTTGGAACAATACATCTCCAGAAAATACAGCATTCGCCTCTTTACAATAATAAGAAATACTGCCTGGAGAATGTCCTGGCGTCTCAAAAATTTCAAAATTAAATGAACCAATTGCTAATACACCTTCTGTATCAATAATATGATCTGCTGGTTTTGCTGTAATGCTGCGATTCATCATAAAAATTTGAGAGCCATTTACAGTTGCATCGCCTAACCAATCTGCTTCTTCTTTATGTACGTACACAGGAATATGAAAAGCGTCTCTTACCGCATCAACAGCACCAATATGATCAAAGTGAGCATGTGTTAATAAAACAGCTAGTGGCTTTAATTGTTCTTCTTGTAAATATGTAACAAGCTTCTCTCCTTCATGACCAGGATCAAAGATAATACACTCATTTTGATCATTCGTTAAAATATAAGCATTTGTTTGTAATGGGCCTAACGGCATTTGTATCCATTTCATATGAAAATCTCCTCCAATTATTAAACTTACTTTCAATGATACAACATTTTTTTCTCTTAGGAAAAGAAAGGATGCTATCTCGACAATCATTTTTAAAACATGTACAATATAAAAGAGTAAATATTCCAAAAACTCATATTAAGGAATGGGTAGACAGAGGAGGATATTGTATGGGCCTTGTTATTATTTTTACGCTTGTCACTCTGTTAGCTGTATTTGCTACGCTTAGAACACTTCGCGAAAAGAATTTTTTCGCGGGCGGCTTTGCAATTGCAACTGTACTCGTTTTCGGATGGTTTACAATCATGACTGTTCTATATAACGGGTACCCACCAGCAGCTTAATTCATTTACATGTTATTCTTCATCAAGATTTCGCACAAAAAGAGGAAGGGTTTCCCCTTCCTCTTTTCATAGTTCACAACTTATATCATCTTCGCTTCGTATTTGTGCTTTTTTACAAGCCACGCTCCTCCGATAACACCTGCATCATTACCAAGTGTTGCAATAGCTAGCTTCGTGCTCTTTACAGCACGTGAGAAAGCATATTGCTCGAAATAACGTTGAATTGGCTCTAGTAGTGCATCTCCAGCTTTAGAAACGCCTCCACCAATAACAATTTTCTCTGGGTTCAACGTGCTAGAAAGGTTCGCTACAGCTAATCCTAAATAAGAAGCTACTTTTTCTACTACTTCACCAGCTAGTTCATCACCTTGTCCATGTGCTTCAAATACATCTTTTGATGTAATACGCCCTTCTTCTGCTAACATAGAACGTAAAATACTCTCTTTATCAGTCTCTTGTATTTTTTGCATAGCAACACGTACAATACCCGTTGCAGATGCTACTGTTTCTAGGCAACCAGACTTCCCGCAATTACATGGGAAAGCATTTTCTGTAACGACTGTAATGTGTCCAATCTCACCAGCAGCACCGCTTACGCCGTGTACAATTTCACCATTGGCAATTACACCGCCGCCAACACCCGTTCCAAGTGTCATACAAATTAAATCTTTTGCTCCTTCACCAGCACCTTTCCACATTTCACCAAGCGCTGCTAAATTTGCATCATTATCAATAACAACAGGTAATCCTGTTTCTACTTCTAATAAATCTTTTAACGGATAGTTTTTCCATCCTAAATTAACCGCTTCATAAATCATTCCAGACGCCACGTGTACAGGACCAGGAGCTCCCATACCAATGCCGATTAACTTACTTTTTAATTCACCTAACTCTTCTAACTTTTTGTCAATAGCTTTCGCTACATCAAGCGTAATATGTTTTCCTTGCTCATTTGTATTCGTAGGGATTTCCCACTTATGTAAAATTTCACCATACACATTAATAAATGCTAATTTAATCGTTGTACCACCAAGGTCAACACCAACTAACCATTTCTCTTCCATGTTGCTTACCTACCTTTATCTAATTCTTATTTAGCTCTTTTTGAATTTCTTGCTTCAATAAAAATAAAGCTGTTTGATAGTCTTGTGGATCGATTAGCTGTGATTGATTTAATTCACGCAATTCATCTTGCATTAATTGTAAATCTGCAATTCGATCACCCGTATAAATAATCGTACCAAATTTCTTTAGCAATTGCTGAATATCATAAATAGATATCATTTCATCACCCTCTATGCTCACTTACTATAAAAAATTATAATAAGAAAACGTTCACATATTTTATTATAATCAAGAAGAAAAAGACTCGTCAATTTTTATTTGTCTATACAAGCCCATTTATAACCATTGTTCCTTTTTCTGTAATAATTTTTTCGACATTTTTATCAAATGGCTCTACTGGAATATGTTTTACCATTTGAAAATCATAAGCTAATGATAGCGTTTTCCCTTTATAATGCACGAGATAACGATCATAATAGCCACCGCCATATCCAATTCGCTCTCCTCGCTCTGTATAAACTACGCCTGGTACGATTTGAAGATCAATTTCATCCGCATTCACTTCTTCCGTAAGCGCTGGAATCGGCTCACGTAAATTCATATACACTGTTTCTAATTGATCAAAATTACTAATTTGTCGGAAAGACATCGTTCGCGTTCCTTTGTTACACTTTGGAACAACAACTTTCTTTCCTTCTTCCCAAGCTTTTTCGATGATAGGATATGTATTCACTTCATTTTCCATTGAAAGAGTAATTCCAATTATTTTAGCCTCAGCCCACTCTTTTTGGGCATACAACGAAAATGCAATTTGCTCTGATAAAGTTGCATACTGTTCTTCTGATAAAGAATTCATGTGTTCTATTATTTGTTTACGCAAACGTATTTTCTCTTCTTTCACACATCTTTCCCCCTTACAGTGACACTTTACTCTATGATGATAGTGTATCACTTTTAACAAAGGAATCGAATAAAAAAAGAAACAGTAGGAAAATATTCCTACTGCTTACTTTGTTTCACGGTGTAACGTAGACTTCTTGTCACGCTTGCAATACTTTTTAAGCTCGATACGCTCAGCGTTGTTACGTTTGTTTTTCTTTGAGATATAGTTACGATCTCCGCATTCTGTACATGCTAGAGTAATATTCACACGCATTCTTATTTCCCTCCAGTACTAATAACTTAAATCAGACTATACTATAATACCACTTTTAAAATAAAAATTCTACACCTTTTGATATTGTCTAATTTTTTCTATAAGATTTTTCATGTTTTCCCTTGCTATTACTGGGTTTCTAGCATGCGAATACACTAAAAATTTCGGTTGTTTTGTGTCAGAAACGATATAAGACCACTCTTTTTCGGTATATTTGAACTGTACTCCTTCAAATATACCTTCTTCTTTTCTTTCCATATCAGCTAATAATTTCCTCATTACTTTCCCTTTTTCATTCCATGAACATACAACTTCATCACACAGTAAATAAAGTGGAGGCGATTGCTCTACTATGCTGAGAAATGTTTTTCCCTGCAATGCTATTAGCTCAAATAATTTTCCTATTCGATATAAAATATCTCTCTTCCATCTCGATTGAAACGACTTCTTTTCATCCTGCGTATAAAATAGAAGGTAACATTCTCCTAATTTCAAAGACATTGGGTAAATACTTCCTGCCGATTCAAGTAATAGATCTGGAATATCTACCTCTTCAAAATCTGTACCTTGGTAAATATTACTATGATTATCATATAACTCGAAATAATTTCCTTGCTCCGAAAACATAAGTGCCATATTTGCTTTACTTGATTTCATCAAGGCTTTCACATGATCCTTTTGCTCGCCCGCATAAATCCACGTAACTGTGCATCCGAGCCTTTGCAAAAAGAGCATAAGTAAATGTTGTAACATATCATTTCTTTTATTAATAAGAAGATGAAACTTCTGTTTTTGTATTTTTTCAATATCAATGCGTTCTAATACAGCCTCTATATAATCATGTAAAGAAACGTGGACTAGCTTATTCCGTCCCATTTGCTTCTCACAAGCGTAATAAAACGACTCAGACATATATACTTGTTCTATCGCTTTTTGCTGCTTATACGTTAATTGTACCCCATCCTTACCATACAACTTTATAACAACCTCTTTTTCATTTTCCACTTGAATGAAAACCCCACCTGCACATTGCAAGTCCTGGATACTATACTGAAAAAGCGACTCGTTCATTTCTTTGCATTCCATCGTATGAATCCCAATACCATGAATCGCATGAAGAAAGAGATTTTTATAAGAAGTCGTTTCTACATGTTCTTGACTCCCGATTAATATACTTTCTCCTTTAGCAAAAAGGGATCCGTACGCCATCGCAACCTTTACAATAAATTGAGGAGTAATCTCAACATTACCTCTTCCTACAATGCGACTTTTTTGCAACCATCCTGCACTCTTTTCACTTTCTTGAACACCAGCCGATCCTACTATCGAATAGCTGTCAATTGCCTTATATGGCCATAGTTTCCCCTTTTGCTTAATTACCGTACTTTTCCCTATATGGCAATGATCCGCTACAATGCTTTTTTGAAACAGTGTAACGTCATCTTCAACTATTGTATGCTCTCCTATTGTCGTTTCCAATAGCTCGCAATACTTCCCAATGTGCGCATTTGCAAAAACAATACTTTTTTGAAGATGAGAATAACTTGAAACAATACTATTTTTCCCGATAATAGAGTACGGTTCAATTATAGCTCCTGCACCAATTTTTGCTCCTTCTCCAATAAAAGAAGGGCCGTGAATTTTCGTTCCTTTTCCAATCGTGACGCCTTCTCCCATCCATACCATCGGCAATACTTCTGTGTAAGGAATAGGTACTTGCAATTTTTTCGTTAACAAATCAAATTGTGCTTGACGATATTGATCAAATGTACCGATATCTAACCAATAACCTTCTGACAAATATGCAAATAATGCGTTCTTATTTGCTAATAACGGAAACACATCTTGACTGAAATCAAAAAATTTCCGGGGCGGTATGTAAGAAAAAATTTCTGGCTCCATAATGTATATACCTGTATTCACAATATTAGAGACCACTTCATTCCAGCTCGGTTTTTCTATATATCGTGTAACCTCTTGTTCTTTGTTCATTACAACTAAACCGAATGAGAGTGGGTTTTCTACTTCTTTTACAAACATAGTTACCATTCTTTTCTTTTGTTCATGAAACGTAATTCCTTCTGATAATTGAAAATCAGTTAACGCATCTCCACTTATGACAACAAACGTTTCATCTAAAAATTTTTCCGCTTGTTTAATACTCCCTGCAGTTCCAAGCGGAGGAGAGTCTTCAAAGTAGTACAAGTTAACGCCCCATTTGCTACCGTCACCAAAATATTGCTTAATGGCTGTACTCATATATTGAACAGTAATTGCAATGTCACGAATACCATGCTGACGTAATAATTCAATATTGTATTCCAAAACTGGCTTTTCTAATAATGGCAACATCGGCTTTGGAGTATTACATGTTAATGGTCTAAGGCGTCGTCCTTTTCCTCCAGCTAAAATAACCCCCTTCATATACTTCAGCCTCCACTTATATAATGTTCAGTAACTTCATATACGATATGTATATTATCTACCCCGCATTAACTAGCAGTATAAAATAAAACTTTAATCAGTGTGGGGTTTGTTCCTCTCGCACTGATTATGAGCCCTGACCACTCGTGCTTTGACAGGCGGTAAAACTCCCTATATACATGTACCTTTTAAACGCCTAAAGAAAGCGCTTACTATTAACTTAGTAAAATATTACTTACTAAGCGAACAACATATATGTCCTATTTTTTCCATTATATTATGATACATCTTATCATCATAAACTAAAGGAAACAACGAGCTTTTTTTGTCATGTTTTGACAAAAAAAAGCAGGTGATGTTTCACCTGCTTTTTTCTTTATTCATTTAATAAGTAATGCTTTCCTTTTACTAAATAAAAAACATTTTCAGCAATATTTGTAATATGGTCTGCTACACGCTCAATATACCTCGCTACAAAGGATAATTGTGTAATTTGTGTAATTGCCTCTGGTTGTTCTGGAACTGAAGATATAAATTCACGAATTGCTTTCCCGTATATTTCATCAACAGAATCATCCATTTCGGCAATTTGTTTCGCAAAAGTTAAATTTTCTTGCTCATATGCTTCTAACGCTAACTGTAACATCTTATTTGCAATTGTAAACATCTCATCAAGATTGTGCAGACTAACAGCCACTTCTTTTTCCCCTAGGCGAATTGTTGATTTCGCAATATTAACAGCATGATCTGCAATACGCTCTAAATCTGTCGCTGTTTTAATTGAAATGAAAATCCTTCTTAAATCACTTGCTACAGGTTGCTGCTTCGTAATAAGCATAAGCGCAAGGTCATTTATTTCCTCTTCTAAAGTATCCATACGATAATCACCATCTATTACCTCTAATGCTTTCTCTACATCCTTTTTATGAAGACCTTCCATAGCAAGCAATAAAGCTTCTCTCGCTAGTTCGCCAAGCTCAATCACCTTTTGCTGTAATGTTTTTAAATCACATTGAAACTGTTCTCTTACCATTGTTTCTTCCCCCTCAATATTATGTGCCATTATATATATAAATCTCCTATCTAGCCTACATGTAATAATCCTTAAGATAGGAGAAGTATTACTTCTCTATCGAAATGAGGTAAAATAAGAAATGCCCTCCGTTAAGAGGGCATTGGCTCTTAGCCTTGCTAGTGATATCAACCAAATCGGCCTGTAATATAATCTTCTGTACGCTTATCTGAAGGTGTCGTAAATAATTTGTTTGTATCTGTATACTCCACAACTTCCCCACTTAAGAAGAAGGCGGTTTTGTCTGAAATACGTGCTGCTTGTTGCATATTATGCGTTACGATAACAATACTAAAATCTTTCTTTAACTCTTGAATTAATTCTTCTACTTTTAATGTTGAAATTGGATCTAGTGCTGATGTTGGCTCATCCATTAAAATAACGTCTGGTTCAATCGCTAAACAACGTGCAATACATAGACGTTGTTGCTGTCCACCGGATAAACCGTATGCATTATCATGCAAACGATCTTTTAACTCATCCCAAATCGCTGCTCCACGTAAACTTTTTTCAACAATTTCATCCAACGTTTTCTTGTCACGAACACCATGGATTTTCGGGCCATATGCTACATTTTCATAAATAGATTTCGGAAATGGATTTGGCTTTTGGAACACCATTCCTACATGTGTTCTTAATTCTTCAACTGGATACGCTTTATCAAATATATTGCGCTCTCTATATTCAATTACACCTGTAGTTCGTACGATCGGTACTAGCTCTACCATACGATTTAATGTTTTTAAGTACGTTGATTTACCACAACCACTTGGCCCGATAATTGCTGTAACTTCATTCTCATGAATGCTTAAGTTAATATCTTTTAGAGCATGGTCTTCTCCGTACCATAAATTTAAGTTTTTCGTATCAAATACTACTTTCTTTGGCGCAGTCTCGATTTTCTCCTCGTTTTTCACCTGTACATTTACTACTGTTGCTACCATTTGAATTCCCCTTTCATCCATTTCCAACTTATTTTCGATTTCGTAACCATAGGACAAATATATTGATAAAGAGCAACAAACCTAACAAAACAATCATCCCAGCAGCTGCTACATACTGAAATTCTTCTTGCGGTCTACTCATCCAATTAAAAATTTGAATTGGTAAAACTGTAAATCTATCAAACATACTAAATGGAACATAATTTGCAAATGCAAGTGCCCCGATAACTAATAACGGTGCCGCTTCTCCAATCGCCCTCGATATCGCTAACGTACAACCCGTTATAATTCCTGGGAAAGCATATGGCAATACAATTTGATACATCGTTTGCCACTTCGTAGCACCTAATCCGTAAGAAGCTTCTAATAATGAACTTGGTACAGATCGTATCGCTTCTTGACTCGCTACAACAACTGTCGGTAAGACGAGTAAACTCATCGTCAGTGCAGCCGCAATGATACTCTCACCTAAATGAAGAGCATATACAAAAATAGTTAAGCCAAGTAATCCAAATACAACGGAAGGTACACCTGCTAACGTTTGATTATTAATTTCTATTACCTTTTTAAATATAGATTCCTTCGCATATTGCTCTAAATAAAGAGCAGTTCCGACTCCAAATATAAAGGAGACTGGTATAACAATACTCATAAATAATATTGTTCCTGACAAAGCTGCAGCAATCCCAGCTTCTTTCGGATTACGCGAAGCGAAGTTTGTAAAGAAATCTAACGAAAGGTAACTTATACCTTTTTCAAAAATTTGAAAAAGCAAAATAAGTAGTATTACTATTGAAAACAAAATTGCTATATAAAATAACAATTTGTAAACTCGATCTTTTAAAAAACGTGATGCCATATTTTCTTGTATTTTTTTATGATTCAACATTCGCATATTATGTCAGCCTCCTAAAGCGGCGCATAATAGACTGCGAAATGATGTTCATTATAAAAGTAAAAAAGAATAACGTTGCACCTACAGCATACATGCTGTAATAAGTAATTGTTCCATGTGGAGCATCACCTAAACTCACTTGCACAATATAGGCTGTTAACGTTTGAATAGAGTGTGTCGGATCGAGCGATACATTCGGTGTGGATCCCGCTGCAATTACAACTATCATTGTTTCACCGATTGCCCTGGAAGCGGCTAATATAATCGCTGACATAATCCCTGTAAAAACCGAAGGAAACACGACTTGTTTTACCATCTCAAACCGAGTTGCTCCAAGTGCTAACGAAGCTTCTTTCGTTCCTTTCGCTACAGCTCTCATTGCGTCTTCAGACAGAGATGCAATTGTAGGTATCATCATAAACCCAATAACAATACCTGGACTAATCGCATTAAAAAACTGTAAATCTGGTATAATCCGTTGTAAAAGCGGTGTGACAACTGTTAATGCAAAAAAACCATATACAATTGTCGGGATACCTGCTAATAGTTCTAACATCGGTTTTAATACTTTCCTTGCACTGTTTGAAGCATATTCACTTAAAAATACAGCACACGCTAAACCGATAGGAATTGCTACGAGCATGGCGATTGCGGTTACAAGGACCGTTCCACATATAAGTGGTAATATACCGAATTTAGGATCTTCAAAAAAAGGTAACCATTCTTTCTCCGTCAAAAAGGAGTGTAATGGTATTTTTTGAAAAAACATCATTGTTTCATTTGCTAACGTAAAAATAATTCCAAGTGTCGTCACAATAGATACGCTAGCAATTATTTTTAGTAATAACGGAACTATTCGATTGATTCGCTGCGTTTTTTTTCTTTGTTTTGTATTTCTTTCAATCAAATGTTGTACAGAAAATGTAATTTGACTTTTGTCATTATAAGCCAAAGATGAAAACCCCTTTCCACCCTGACATTACCTTTTTATTTCTGTTAACATCCGCAGCTGTTCATTGTATTTTTCTTTTGGTAATTTTACATATCCTACCTCTTCGGCGAGATTACCAACATGCCGAATCATAAACTCAATATAATTTGCTACATTCATTTTATTTCGGATAGATGCATCATTCACATAAGCAAATAGCGACCTAGATAATGGCTTATACTTACCTGATTGAATGGTATCTTTCGTCGGAAGTACACCATTCACTTTGATTGCTCTCACCTTATCTCGATTGGCCATATAATAAGCATATCCTACAAAAGCAATGGCATTTTTATCATTCATTACCCCTTGCATAATAACTTGATCATCTTCAGACAAAGAGACTTTTTTTACAATGCGACTATTTTGTAAGATGACATTTTGAAAATAATCATACGTACCAGAGTCTACACCTGGCGCATAAAACTTCACCTGTTCACGTGGCCATGATGAATGAATTTGTGACCATCGCTTTTCGCTTTCATCTTCACTCCACAATAGACGTAACTCGTCTACCGTCATATTGTCTACCCAATTATTTTGGCGGTTCACAACGATCGTAAGACCATCGTAAGCTACTTCGAACGGTGTAAACTGAATGGAGTTTTTCTTCATTTCATTTTCTTCCACTTGTTTCATTACTCTCGAAGCATTATTTATATCCACTTCTCCTTTACTGAAACGATTAAATCCTCCTCCTGTTCCAGAAACACTGATGGAAATTTTCACGTTCGGATGCACCTTTGTATATTCCTCCGCTACTGCTTCTATAATAGGAAAAACTGTTGAGGATCCATCAACTCTCACTTCTCCCATTTCATTCACAGCAAATGCAGTAGCCGTGCCAACATAAAGGAAACTTGTCGACAGCATGAAAACTTTAATCGATGCACTTATCCATTTCACGTGTTCTTCCTCCTAGAAGTAACCGGAAATAACAGGATTACAGATATAAGAATACTGCTAAACTATTAATTCGGTTTTAATTGTTTGTAAAAGTTTTGTAAAGTTCCACAAGAATCAACATTAAGTAAAATTTTAATCCGTAGCCACTGTGCATCTTCATTGATGATTGGTCTATAAAACAATTATCCTCTAGAGGATATGCATACGTATCATTTGTGAAGCCTCTTAATTTTTCGATATTATTATATGCTTGTCCACTTTATTAAAACGTATGCATGAACCATAAAAAAAAGCACACTAACTTTTCAGTTAGTGTGCTTTTTTTACAATCTTTTTATTCATCATCTTGATCTACATTTTTATTTTTCTTTTTATTGTCTTTTTCATCTGTTGAAGCTTCACCATTTTCTTGCTTTTTCAAATCAAAGTACGCGTCCATAATGTCACGACTAATATAACCGTTAATACCTGATTTATCATCTACCCAAGGTACAACAACAGAAAATGCTACTTCAGGATCTTCAAGTGGCGCATAACCTACTAAAGTTAAGTTATATGTCTCTTTACGCTCACCGTTTGCCTTTCTACCAATCTCTTGATCTCCGCCATACACAGTTTGAGCTGTACCTGTTTTACCAGCAGCTTTATATGGTGCACCTGTAAAGTATTTCGCAGCTGTACCACCAGATTCGTTAAATACTTGTCTAAATCCTTCCTGAACACGTTTAATTTGTGATTCAGGCATATCAATACGGTTTAGTACTTTCGGTTCCATTGAATGAACAACTTTTCCAACTTCGTCTTGTTTCACTGAAGGTTGACGAATTTCTTTCACAACTTGCGGCTGCATACGGTAACCACCATTTGCAATTGTTGAAACATATTGTGCTAATTGAAGCGGTGTATACGTATCATACTGTCCAATTGATAAATCTAATAGGAAACCTGGCTGATTTCCTCTACCTGTTTGGCCGGCTGATTCATTCGGTAAATCAATACCTGTTTTCACACCAAGTCCAAACTGTCCGAAATAATAACGCATCGTATCAAATGCTTTTTGTGGTATATCTAACGTACCACCTCTCACATATTGAACACCTGCGATATTCATCGCTGTTTTAAACATATATACGTTAGAAGACATTTTTAATGCTGTCAGATCATTAATATATCCCATCGTCTTCCAAGAAGATTTCTTCGGTGTTCCTTTCAATACGATTGGTTCATCGAGTTGAGAGGAACCCGGTTTAATCGCGCCTGTTTGATACCCCGTAAGTACTGTCGCACCTTTTACAGTCGATCCCATCGGATATGAACTTGTCATCGTTCCTAATGCGAAATCTTGTACTTTCGTTTCGCCATTTTCATTCACTAACTGTTTCCCAGCCATAGATAAAACTTCACCATTTTTCGGATTCATCATTACAACGAATGCACGATCTAAAAGAGGTTGTCCGCCTTTATATCTCAATAAATTTTTCGTGATAATTTCTTCTACACGCTTTTGTAATTCCATATCGATTGTTAAGCTCAAGTCATTACCACTTTGCCCTTTTGATACATTAATCGTTTCTAAAATATTACCGTTTTTATCTGTAATATTTTTCACTTCTGCTTTCGTACCGTGCAGGCTATCTTCATATTGCTGCTCAAGATAACTTTTCCCTACGCGGTCATTTCGATTATAATCACGGACAAGATAGTAATCTAAACGCTCTTTCGGTAAGCCTTCATCAGAAGTTGTTACACCACCAAGTACACTTCGGAACAAATCACCATCATATGCATATTTTCGTTCCCAATCGACACTTGTATCTACTCCTGGCAATTCCGCTAACTTTTCACTAATAATCGCATATTCTTTATCTGTTGCATCCTTCTTAATGACTTGTGGTGTCATTGCATATCCGCCGTCCATTTTGCTTTTAATCGCTAATATTTCTAAATCTTTTGCGGATAATTGATTCACTTCTTCTTCTGTCACGCGATTTCGTTGACGCTCATCTAATTCTTTATCGTCAATTTTCTTATCTTTCAACTCTTGACGATCTTTATTCGTAATTTTTTCTTTGGCTTCCTCTTTATGAATAGCAAGCCAATAATCTTTTTTATCGCGATCAGTTAATTTATCTGTCGGTACTTCAATCAAATCTGCTAGCTTCTTCGCTGTTTCTAAACGAGCCTCTGCAGTTGATCCTTTCATTTTTGTAAATGTAATCGTACGAACAGCTGCATTATCTACTACAGCTCGCCCATAACGGTCAAATATTTTCCCACGTGGTACAGGATTACTTATCGTCGAGTTCTCTTTCCTCTCCACTTCATTCTTATATTCCTCACCGCGAACAATTTGTACATATCCAAGCCTTACAATAACCGCGGAGAACATTAAAAACACGCAGAAAAACAGCACGTTTAACCGAAAAGGAACGTGAGTCTTTTTCTTTTGTTGTTTCTGCTTCTTGCTCATACAAACCCCCTCTACCAACAGCTATGTAATGTGAAAGGGACACCCTCGTACAGGTGTCCTCACTGCTGTCTTACATCTTTTTCTATTCTAGCATAAAACAAACCAGAAGTTAACCTTCTGGTTCAGTTTGGTTCTGCGTGGTTCCTTGCGCTACAACACTTGTTTTCCCCGCATTTCCCTCATCATATTTGACATTTTTAACTGCAAAATAAATAAGAAAATGTCCAGCACCTAAAATACATAGTAAAAAAGGTAAACTCTTTTCAGGCGGAAAGAATAATACAGCACATAAAAAACTTAATACTGAACAAATTCTTCCAGCATTTAACCATAATTCTCGGACAACTACATACTCTACACGCCACTCTCTCGCATTTTTCGCTCTACCAATTACATCATATGTCATCGATCCATACGGAACGAGTAAAATAGGGTATGCAATCGCAATGCATGCTGCATAAATAAGTAATTTTGTGTATGTAACATTAAATATAACTAAAAATACAACCGCATATAAAATAATGCCTCCAAGTAAAATTGCTTTTTTTCGCCACTCTTTCTTTAACATACGAGCGACTAAGTAGTAACATACAAATGATACAGCAGAATTCACTAAGCTATATTTTCCTAATGCGAGCTCACTATCGGTTGCTAAGTACACGTATACTGAAATAACAAAAATAAATGTTCCCTCTCTCAATCCTTGGAAAAAATGAGCACGTGTAATTCTTCCCCAATTTTTATCAATTCGTCGCTCTTTCAAAACTTGCGTGATCTCATAGCTACCTTCACATTCTCTCTTAGATAAAAAAAAGCTTAAAACAACAGCAATTGCAAATAGCACTAATGAAAGAAAGAATATGACCGTATAGCCACTCCATTTTTCCATACGCGAAATTGTGTATCCAGCTGCTATCGGTCCAATCATGCCAGAGAAGGATGTAAGAAGTCCAAGAAACCCGTTAAAGAAATCTCTTGTTTCTGGTTCTGTAATCTCAAATGTTAATAAGTTAAACGCGAGCCAGTAAAAACCATATCCGACTCCTAAAAGAGCCCCCATTAATAAAATATAGTGAGAAGCACTTTTTCCGGCTACTAAAACAACGATAAAAAAAATCGCTAACGTTCCTACGCCTATTCTTAACAAGATTGAGCGATCAATACGCTTCGCTAATTTCCCACCTATAAGAAATGTGAGAGGCTGTAATACAACGCTGGCCAAATTATACAAGCCAAGATTCACATAATTTTGTGTTTGTTTCCATAAATAAATGTTAACAAACGTATTCGATAAAGAAATTGCGAGCGTGTATAAACCTCCAATAAGGAGCAATAACACTAAATCCCGATTCACTTCAACGTCACCAATTATATGTTTCCACTTCATACACAACTCTCCTTTACTTCATGTTCTAGTCTTCCAAAGACAAGCTCAATTATGTAAAAGGAAAGCATAGAAAAAAGCTAGGAGCACTCTCCTAGCTTTTTTTATCGTTATTACAATTATTTTGCTTCTTGGTAAAGTTTTTCAGCAGCGTTCCAATCTACAACGTTCCAGAATGCACCGATGTAGTCTGGACGACGGTTTTGGTAATTTAAGTAGTAAGCATGTTCCCAAACATCTAAACCGATAACTGGAGTTTTACCTTCAGTTAGAGGAGAATCTTGGTTTGGCGTGCTTGTTACTTCTAACTCACCATTATTTACTACTAACCAAGCCCAACCAGAACCGAAGCGAGTTGCGCCAGCTTTTGCGAATTCTTCTTTGAATGCATCGAAGCTACCGAATTTCGCTTCAATTGCAGTTGCAAGTTCACCTACTGGTTGTCCGCCGCCGTTTGGAGATAAGATTGTCCAGAAGAATGTGTGGTTAGCATGTCCGCCACCATTGTTACGTACTGCTGTACGGATTGCTTCTGGTACTTCGTTTAAGTTTGCAACTAATTCTTCTACGCTTTTGTCAGCTAATTCTGCATGACCTTCTAAAGCAGCGTTTAAGTTTGTGATATACGTGTTATGGTGTTTAGTATGATGGATGTTCATTGTTTCTTTGTCAAAGTGAGGCTCTAAAGCATCATACGCATAAGGTAAATTTGGTAATTCGTGTTTTGCCATTGTTATATTCCTCCCAGTTTATGTATTGCCACTTAAGTGACATACAACTTCATTCTACCCTAATTGCCATAGGGTGCAAACAAATAAATCACATTGTCTTGCTATCATTAAAGTAGCAAAATTCCCACTTCTTTTCAATTAAAATGCTCATATATTTCATAAAAAAAGCTCCCTTCTACAAGGAAGCTTCCTGCTGACATAATAAACATGTGAAATGGATATGGACCCTGTAGGACTCGAACCTACGACCGGACGGTTATGAGCCGTCTGCTCTAACCAGCTGAGCTAAGGGTCCACAATTATGTATGTAACAATACTTCAAATAAAGGAATTCCTATCGGATATATCCTTTAAGAAATGTAAGATAAATTTACCATATAGAAAAGAAAAGTGTCAATTGTATTTTTCTCATTTAAAAGAAGAAAATTAATAAAAGAAATTTAGTTATCTCCACTATATGTAAATATAATATATCTTGAGATTCCCTAGATTCCTACGTTACAATGATTTTATACATACATAAAGGAAGTGAATCTATGTCCATATTTACCCAATTAGCCAAAAGCGTATATTCGCCTAAAGATATGGCGCTATTCCGTTTTCAAAAAATCGGAAAAACCATTTTGTATATTATGCTACTTTGTCTAATCACTACTATTCCAAGAACATTCTTTTACGGTAGCTTTATCCAAGATAGTGTTACCATGGTAAATCAAGCAATTGAAAAAGATTTACCTGATTTTAAAATCGAAAATGGTGAACTAAAAGCTGATATTGAACAACCTATTCAAAAAGAAGAGGGAGATGCTCTTTTCGTATTTGATCCAAATACAACAGATATCGAAAAATATCAAAATAAAACTGGTTTATTTATTTTGAAAGATAAAGTAGTTTCTATAGGAAATGGTCAAACCCAAACATACTCCTATAATGATTTATTAGGGACATCTCTTGAGAAAAAAGATTTGCAAGATTTCATTTCTGTATTCGATAGTATTTATCCAATTTTACTAGCCGTTATCGGCGTGTTAGTATACCTATTCCAATTGTTTATTACTTTCTTAGGAATTACTTTACTTGCGTTTATAGGTTCTGCTATGAGTGGTCAACGTAAATTATCTTATAAGCAAGTATGGACGTTAACTGCTTACAGCTACACAATTCCAACAATCTTCTTTATGATTATGGATTTATTCAAAATCGTTGTACCTGGTTCAACATTCATTTATATCGCAGTTGTTTTAATTGTTCTATACTTAACGATTAAAGAAGTTCCAAAACCGAAAGAAAAATAAGACCGAAAAAAATGCCTAAATAGGCATTTTTTTTTTGGACAAGCATATATTCCTAGCAAAGGAGTGAAGAATATGAAGAGATTAGGTATATTCTTATTCGTGCTTGTTCTTGGTTATATATTTTATTACGATATAAAAATCGGCACTTTACCGATGTTAAGTTCATATAAAAAAACAAATGCGGCCCAAACGATAAAACAAGAAAGTACAAATACAAAACAAAATAAAGAGAACAAAGCAGAAAAAGAAACAAATGCAACTTATAAAACAATTGAAGTCAAAACAGGTGAGACAGTTCTTTCTATCACTGAACAAATTAACAAGAAAAAAATCCCTTCTATTGAAAAGGTAATTGATGACTTTAAAGAACTAAACAAAAGTACATCTGCTACAAAAATACAAATTGGAAAGTCTTATAAATTCCCTTTATATCAATAAGCAATCACTTAATCCTTGTCAATTACATAAAGGCGCTGATACAATAGTAAAAGTGAAACCGAGCACTTCGGTTTCTGTAGCCCTGTATCACGTATACTATCATTGATATAAGGGACTAAATAAGAAACTTCTTTTATAAGGAGAGCGATCTATTCGTGAATGAAATGACTCATCGTACAAAAACACGTCCAGTTAAAGTCGGTAATTTAACAATTGGCGGTAATAATGAATTAATTATACAAAGTATGACAACAACAAAAACACATGATGTTGAAGCAACAGTTGCTGAAATTAAACGTTTAGAAGAAGCTGGCTGTCAAGTCGTGCGTGTTGCTGTTCCAGACGAACGCGCAGCAAATGCTATTGCTGATATTAAAAAACAAATCAACATTCCACTTGTTGCTGATATTCATTTTGATTATCGCCTTGCTTTAAAAGCAATTGAAGGCGGCATTGATAAAGTACGTATCAATCCAGGTAACATTGGTCGTCGCCATAAAGTAGAAGCTGTTGTAAATGCAGCAAAAGAACGCGGTATTCCAATCCGTATTGGTGTAAACGCAGGTTCATTAGAGCGTCACATTTTAGAAAAATACGGATACCCAACTGCAGATGGTATGGTTGAGAGCGCCTTACATCACATTAAAATTTTAGAGGACTTAGATTTCCACGATATTATCGTATCTATGAAAGCCTCTGATGTTAATTTAGCAATTGAAGCATACGAAAAAGCTGCACGTGCTTTTGATTATCCATTACATTTAGGTATTACAGAATCTGGAACTTTATTTGCCGGAACTGTAAAAAGCGCCGCTGGTCTTGGAGCAATCTTAAATAAAGGTATCGGAAATACATTACGTATTTCATTAAGTGCTGACCCAGTTGAAGAAGTAAAAGTTGCGCGTGAACTATTAAAGTCATTCGGCCTTGCATCTAATGCAGCAACACTTATTTCTTGTCCAACTTGTGGTCGTATTGAAATTGATTTAATTAGCATTGCCAACGAGGTGGAAGAATACATCTCTACACTGCAAGTACCAATTAAAGTTGCAGTACTTGGCTGCGCTGTAAATGGTCCTGGTGAAGCTCGTGAAGCTGATATCGGTATTGCCGGTGCACGTGGAGAAGGTCTATTATTCCGCAAAGGGCAAGTTGTTCGTAAAGTACCAGAAGAGATAATGGTAGAAGAACTGAAAAAAGAAATCGACGTAATTGCTGCTGAAATGGCTGCTGAACGAGAAAAAGAAAAAGAAGCACAAGAACAATAAAAAAAAGGTTGCCCACAATGTTGGTGAGCAACCTTTTTCCTATGTAAAAAAGCTCGTCAGTTATATAACTGACGAGCTTTTACTTTGCACATTTTGGACAACGGCCGTATATTTCAAACTTATGACCTGTTACTTCATAACCGTTAAAATCTTTATTCATAAAATCCATCGGGCAGGAAGTGATTTCTTTCGTTCCCCCGCAATCTAAACAAATAAAATGGTGATGATGTTCCATAATAGAGCATGTAAAACGAAAATGTTTTTCACCATTTAATTCTGTTTGTTCTAAAACACCAATTTCAGCAAACACCGTTAAGTTACGATATATTGTATCAAAGCTAAGACCTGGATAATCATCCTTCATATGCTCTAAAACATCTTTCGCCGTTAAATAACGATTGTGAGCTGCAAATAACCTGAGCATTTCTTCCCTTTTCCCAGTATGTTTGTATCCTTTATCTTTCATTAGGCGTAAAGCTTCTGTTAGATTCATATCTATCCCTACTTTATGCAGTTTTTTTCTTCTTCCATAAAATCGCACCAATTAAAATAAGAACTGCTATCATAACAATTGTACCACCTGGTGCTAGATCAAGTTGATACGAAGCAAACATTCCACCAATTACTGCAATTTCACCAAATAAAATGGAAAAGAAAATTGTTTGTTTAAATCCATTAGCAATACGAATACTCGCTGCAACTGGTAGCGTCATTAACGATGATACGAGAAGAACCCCTACTACACGCATTGATACTGCAATGACAAGCGCAACCAATATAATGAAAATAAAGTGAATCCACTTTGCACTCAAACCGGTTGATACAGCGTATTCCTCATCAAACGATAGTAAAAATAACTCTTTGTATAATAGAGTAATCGTTACAATAACAACAATTGCTACAATGCCGATGATTATTAAATCCGTACTTGTTACAGCACTTACACTACCAAATAAATAACTAAATAAATCTGTGTTAAATCCATTTGCAAGTGAAATAAAAATAACACCAATCCCCATTCCTGCTGAAAGAATAATTGGAATCGCTAATTCTTGATAATGTTTATATACAGTACGTAATTTTTCAATAAGTAACGCCCCACCAATAGAAAAAATCATCCCCATATATAACGGATTTAAAAATCCCCCTGTGAAAATTGTTTTTTCTAGTAATAAACTTGCAGCAATACCCGATAATGTCACGTGACTTAATGCATCTGCAATAAGTGACATACGGCGAATGACAACAAATACACCGATAAGCGGTGCAACAAGTCCTATTAAAATCCCTGCATATAAAGAGTTACGTAAAAAGTCATATTGTAAAAAATCTTGTATCATTATATCCTCCCGTGATGCTCATGCTCGTGTTCTAAACGATGAACATGGTGTCCATATAAAACGGACATTTCTGCATCTTCTAACTCTCGGAACTTTTCTACATTTCCATGGAAATGTAGATGTTGGTTTAGGCATGCAACATGCGTTACTTTCTCGGTAACAGCTCCCATATCATGCGTAACGAGAATTAATGTGATTCCTAACCTTTTGTTTAAATCCTCTAATATCTCATAAAAACTTTCTACATTCTTCACATCGATCCCAACAGTAGGCTCGTCCAAAATAAGTAATTCAGGATTACTAACGAGCGCACGAGCAATAAATACACGCTGTTGCTGTCCACCAGAAAGTTCTCCGATATTACGCCCCTGAAACTCACTCATTCCTACATCAGCAATCGCTTTTTCTACCTTTTCCTTATCGCTTTTCGTAAAAAAGCGAAACAGCCCTTTTTTAGAAACGAGTCCCATTGATACAACTTCAAAAACAGTTGCCGGAAAACCAGAATTAAAGCTATTTGCCTTTTGCGATACATAACCAACTTTGTTCCATTCTTTAAACTTCTTACTATCAACACCAAACAAACGAATACTTCCCTGTTTCGGCTTTAAAACGCCTAATAAACATTTTAACAAGGTTGATTTCCCAGAACCATTTGGTCCAACTAAACCTAAAAAAGCTCCCTTCGGAACTTGCAAATTAATATCTTCTAACACATTTCGATCTTCATATCGAAATGACAATCCTTCTATTTCTAATACATTATTCATAGCATCTCACCTATTTTAATTCAGAATGATTCCGATTTATATCTATTTGAATTATAGTACAGCTTATTATAGTTGTAAACCAATCTGCATAAAATATATCTACTTTTTCAAGAAACCTTACTATTATAACAAAAAGCAGAGAAAAATTCTCTGCTTTCGAAAAATATTACAATTAATCTTTTAGTGAATGGCCGATTTAAACTTACCACCGTTTGTCTCTTGTGTACTCATAATCGTAACAAATGCATTCGCATCAATTTCATACACAATTGATTTTAACTTTGTCACTTCCAGACGCGTTACAACGGCATAAATAACTTCTTTTTCTTTATCCGTGTAACCACCTTTCGCTACAAGCTTTGTAGTTCCACGGCCAAGACGATGTAAAATCGCATTTGATACTTCCTCATATTGATCTGATACAATTAAAACTGCTTTCGTTTCATCTAAACCTTGAATGACTGTATCAATTGTTTTGAATGCGATATAGTACGTCATAACAGAATACATAGCTTGTTCAACACCAAATACAAATGCTGCCCACGCAAAAATGAATAAGTTCACAAACATTACAAATTCGCCAACGGAAAAAGGTAATTTCTTCGTTAATAAAATACCCATAATTTCTGTTCCGTCCATTGATCCACCATGACGAATAACGAGCCCTACACCAAGACCTAAAATAAGACCACCAAACACTGTCGCTAAAATTGGCTCTGTTGTAAATGGCGGAACAGCATGTAACGTTGATTCAATAAACGCTAAAGCTACAATACCGAACGCCGAAGATAGCATGAACGTTTTTCCGATTTGCTTATAACCCGAATACATAAATGGGATATTGAGAATAACGACTAAAGTAGAAAAACTTAACCACCAAATATTAGGAGTAAGATAATCTAATATAAGAGAAATACCAATAATTCCACCATCAATAATTTTATTTGGCATTAAAAATAGTTCAATCGCTACCGCCGCGCATGCTGCCCCAAAAATAATCATAACTAAACGATACATAAGATGGATAACACTTTCTTTTCGATGTTGCTTTTGCTCCATAAGTCCTCCCTATAATCTGTTTCTATAGTTTTGTCCTTTTATTATAACATACGCTTCTTTTTCTCATGAAAAAAGAAACTCTATACGAATATGTACAAGCTACGTACTCATATATTTCGATAGAAGAACGTGTGAAGGAGGATAACTCGATGAACCTCATTAAACAACTTGTAAATAAAAAATTGAATCATATTTCTACAAAAGAGTTATTGAAATATAGTAAAGAATATAAAGTTTCCATTACGACTGCACAAGCTGATCAAATTGTTGTACTTATGAAAGGAAAGAATATTAATATTTACGATAATGACGAACGACTAGAGCTCTTAAAACAAATTGCAAAAGTAACCTCCCCTGCTACTGCCCAACAAGTAAATACTTTATTTCAGCAACTACTAAAATAAGGAGGGGAAAGTCCCCTCCTTATTGCTTATTGCGCTTTAATTTTCTCAAGAAGCCCTTCATCAAAAGTACCATTTTTCAGCATTTCGATTTCTAATTTATATGGCGGCTTCTTATCTTTCTTATCTTCACCTACATATGGCGTTTCAAGAATTTTCGGTACGTGCATTAACTGCGGATGATGCACAATATGATGCAACGCTTTATAACCGATATGACCGAAACCGATATTTTCATGACGGTCCTTTCCTGCGCCGCGTACATTTTTACTATCATTAATATGCAGTACCTGCAAACGATCAATACCGACAATCTTATCAAATTCGTTTAATACACCGTCAAAGTCATTTACAATGTCATATCCTGCATCGTGCGTATGACACGTATCAAAGCATACAGATAGCTTCTCATTATATTTCACACCATCAATAATCTTTGCAATTTCTTCAAAGCTACGACCGCACTCTGTTCCTTTTCCTGCCATCGTTTCTAACGCAATATTAACCGTCTGCTCTGGCGTTAATACTTCATTAAGCCCTTTAATAATTTGTTGAATACCAGCATCCGCTCCTGCACCGACGTGCGCACCTGGGTGAAGAACGATTTGTTTCGCCACACCTAATGCCGATGTTCTTTCAATTTCCATGCGAAGGAAGTCCACACCTAATTGGAAGGTTTCTGGCTTCGTCGTATTCCCGACATTAATAATATATGGCGCATGTACGATAATTTCCTCAATACCGTTTAGTTCCATATGTTTTCTTCCTGCTTCTATATTCAATTCTTCAATTGGTTTTCTTCTTGTATTTTGCGGTGCACCTGTATAAATCATAAACGTCGTTGCACCGTATGAAACAGCCTCTTCACTTGCTGCTAATAACATTTTCTTACCACTCATGGAAACATGAGATCCAATCTTTAACATACAATCACCTCTTCAATATACAATAGATTTAATGATAGCATAATTTGTAGAAATATGTAGTGAATTGTTTGTTCACAAAAAACGCACTACACAAATTCATATGACTATTTAAACAGACTATACTCTTCATTTAAATTGGCTGGATTCAGTGAAACTGTAATCAATATTTTCTATCCATATTGATTACGACTCTCGCAAATAGCTGGGTAAAAAAAAGATAAGGGAAATCCCTTATCTTTTTTTATTGCTATATTTTTTCTTCACTTTGTCACGTTCCGTTGCAAGTTTACGTTTATAGTTTGGTTTTACTTTTTTCGGCTTTTTAATAACTTTTGTTGCCATAACGTCAAGTTCATCATTTGGCTTTTTACGGCTCTTACGACGACGACGCTCACCTAAATCCGCCCACTCATCTCCACGTAAATCTACATGCTTGAACTCAATATTACGTTGTTTTTCTAAACTATCTAACGCTTCTTCGTTTGCTGGATCATAAATTGTCACTGCAATACCTGAATGGCCTGCACGTGCCGTTCTTCCAACGCGGTGAACGAAGAAATCTAAATCTGATGGAAGTTCGTAGTTAATAACATGACTAATTCCTTCAATATCAATACCACGTGCTGCTAAATCAGTTGCAACAATATATTGGAATTCAAGATCACGAATTTGTTTCATCATTTTTTTACGATCACGCGGTGATAAATCTCCGTGAATTCGTCCAACTTTTAGACCACGTTCCATTAATCCGTCAGCAACCTGATCCGCCATCTTCTTCGTATTCGTGAAAACAACTGCTAAATACGGTTTAAATTGTAGCAACATTTTATTCACTAAATCGATTTTGTTACGATGTTTAGAAGGTACTAAATAATGCTCAATATTTCCAGCCGCAACTTGTTTTGGATTGATATGAATGTGCTCTGGATTCTCCATATATTTCTTCAGAAACGGTTTTAGTTTTTGAGGAATTGTTGCAGAGAAAACTAGCATTTGTAAGTTTTTAGGCATGCGTGCTGCAATTTTGTCTACATCATGAATGAATCCCATATCAAGCATTAAGTCTGCTTCATCGACAATAATCGTATTTGCTTTATGAACAAATAGCGCTTGTGCTTCTACTAAGTCTTTAATACGTCCTGGTGTTCCAACTACAATATGAGGTTGTTTTTTCAACTTTTCAATTGATCGTTGTTTATCAGTTCCACCAATTAAACAACGTGCTGTAATTATTTGATCTTCCGCACAGAACTTTGTTAATTTCACGATTTCTTCGTAAATTTGTTGTGCTAACTCACGAGTAGGCGCTGTAATAACAAGTTGTACTTCTTCACGACTTGGATTAATTCTGTTTAATGTAGGAAGTAAGTATGCATGTGTTTTCCCAGAACCTGTTTGGGATTGTCCAATTACACTTACACCTTTTTTCACGACCGGGAAAATTTTCTGTTGAATTCCTGTCGGCTCTGTAAAGCGTAGTTCACGAACTGCATCTATTAAAAATGGTTTAAAATCATACTGTGTAAAAGTTTGTTGTGTCATAAGTTACACCTTCTTTCTAAATTTCTACTGCGCGCACAAATCAGTCAAGTCTACATTATATCGAAATCTACAAGTAAAATCCATCTTTAGTTTAGGTTTTTAATTCAAAAACTAACCTTCTTCCCTCTTATTGCATATTGTATGTGTATATACCTAACTGAAGAAAGGAGGATTTCTCACATGTTTCCAAAATCTCCCACAAGGCAAATGTATCCGAATCCAGGCCAACGACCTTATACACCATATCCAATTCCACAACTACCACCGATGGCACAAAAAAAGAAAGGGTTCCTTGCTAAACTCTTTAAAAAACACGATCCAACCGAATCTTTCATGCAAATGGTTCCGCCTTATCGACAAATAGAAGGGCAGACACCAATGATGCACCAACACCAGCAACCGCCACCCCAATATCAACAGCAATACCAACAGCAATATCAACAACAATACCAACAGCGATATCAACAACAATACCCACAGCAATATCAACAGCAATATCAACCATACATGCAGCAGCATCCCGAGCAAATGATCCCCCCTCAAATGTATGAATCAAATGAAACGCGCGGCGGTGCAGCAACTACAGCAGCATCAAGCAGCGGTATAGGCAGTTTTTTTGCAAATTTAATTTCGAATCCAACTAATATGATAAACAATATAGAAAAAGTATCCCAAGTCGTTCAATCTGTAAGTCCTGTCGTCGAACAGTACGGTCCCATTATGCGTAACCTACCAAGCATTGTTAAAATCCTCACCTCTGGAAAAAGTACGGAAGAAGATCCAGCCGAAGATCAAACTGAAGATTTGACAGAAAAGGTTGAGGTAGCAACTTCACCTCCTCCACACAAAAAAAGAAAAAGAAAAAAAATAGTGATTGAACCAGCCATAGAAAAAGAAGTACGAGAGGAGCCCGTTCAAAAAATAGCAACAAAACCAAAACTGTATGTGTAACAATCCTTTGTTTTCTATCCACTCCTCCTTTATAATGTAAAAGACTATGCACAAAAGTATCCCTTGTTTAGAAGGAGAGGATTACTCATATGAAAATTGTTAAAATTTCCCCTCGTGGTTATTGCTACGGTGTTGTGGATGCGATGGTTATTGCACGTAACGCCGCATTAGATACATCATTACCAAGACCTATTTATATTTTAGGTATGATCGTTCACAACAAACATGTAACAGATGCATTCGAAGAAGATGGCATCATTACATTAGACGGTCCAAGTCGATTAGAGATTTTAGATAAAATCGATTCTGGTACTGTTATTTTCACTGCACACGGTGTTTCTCCAGAAGTTAAACAACGTGCAAAAGAAAAAGGTTTAACAACAATTGATGCCACTTGTCCAGATGTTACAAAAACACATGACCTTATTGAAGCAAAAAAAGCTGAAGGTTACCATGTTATTTATATCGGCAAGAAAAATCATCCAGAACCAGAAGGCGCGGTCGGTATTGCACCTGACATCGTTCATCTTATCGAAAGAGCTGATGATTTAAAAACATTAGAAATCCCAACGGATAAAATTTTAGTTACGAATCAAACAACGATGAGTCAATGGGATGTTCAACATTTAATGGAGGACATTCAGAAGAAATTCCCAACAGCTGAATTCCATAAGGAAATTTGTTTAGCAACTCAAGTTCGCCAAGAAGCCGTTGCTAAACAAGCTGATGTTGCAGACTTAACAATTGTTGTTGGTGATCCGAAAAGTAACAACTCAAACCGTTTAGCACAAGTATCACAAGAAATCGCTGGTACGAAAGCATACCGCGTTGCAGACGTAAGTGAAATCAAATTAGAATGGCTACAAGGTGTAGAAAACGTAGCTGTTACAGCAGGCGCTTCTACTCCAACACCAATTACAAAAGAAGTTATTGCTTTCTTAGAGCAGTATGATCCAATGAATCCCGCTACATGGGAGAGAGTTCGAAAAGTACCGTTACAAAAAATATTACCTCGTGTAAAAGTGAAAAAAGAACAATAATAAAAACCGTTGCCTATATGAGCAACGGTTTTTATTTCTTATACAAATGTAAATGGATCTGTATGTAACTGCGAAGCATGAATTTGTACGTTGAGTTTCTTTACATTCGCTTTTTCTTGTAATTGCTTTTGTACACCTTGCTTCATTACTTTTTCAACGTTATGTCCTGGGTCAACTATATTTAAACCGAGCATCATCGCATCATGAGCAACATGATAATACATATCACCTGTTACATATACATCTGCTCCTTTAAATTTAGCTTGATTGATATATTTATTACCATCGCCACCAAGTACAGCTACTTTACGCACTTTTTCATCTAATTTCCCCACAACTCGTGCACCCTTTACATCTAATGATTGCTTTACATGTTCCGCAAACTGTCCGAGTGTCATTTCTTCTTGTAAATAGCCTATTTTTCCAAGCCCTAACGTTTCACCTTTATTATCAAGTGGATACACATCATATGCCACTTCTTCATATGGATGTGCCGTTACCATTGCTTTAGTCACTTTTCGCTGTAGTGAAGCTGGAATAATCGTTTCGATTCGCACTTCTTCTACGCGTTCTAACTGCCCAGTTTCCCCGATATAAGGATTTGTTCCCTCTTGAGGTACAAACGTACCGGTACCCTCGCTGTTAAACGTACAGTGGCTATAATTGCCGATATGACCAGCACCTGCGTCTCCTAATGCTTTTCGTACTTCTTCCGCGTGAGTTACTGGCACAAACACAACGATTTTTTTCATTTCTTCAGCGTATGTCGGTGCCAAAACTTCTGTATTTTGCAATCCTAACGCCTCAGCAAGTAAATCATTTACCCCGCCCTTAGCAACATCCACATTCGTATGCGCTGCATAAATGGCAATATCATTTTTAATACACTTTTCAATAATTTTCCCATATGCCTTATCTGTATGAATCGCTTTTAGCGGGTTAAAAATTAAAGGGTGATGCGCAATAATGACATTCGCTCCTAATTGAATTGCTTCATCCACAACTTCTTCCGTTACATCTAACGCAATTAATACGTGCTGCACGGGTTTATTAAGCGCTCCAATCTGCAGGCCAATCTTATCTCCTTCCATCGCCAAATGTTTCGGATACATACTTTCAAATAAAGAAATAATTTCATGGCCATTTGGAATTTTACTCATGATAAAACCTCCCCTATCATTTTCATTTTCGCTTCTACTTCCGCACGCTTCGCTTTTGTTTCTTCAGAATCAGCCGCACGTTCTAACTGCTTTAAAATATTTTGGAAGTTTTTTAATTCTCCTTCCCACTTTTCAACGAAAGCTTCACTTTTTTCTTTTATTAAAAATGGTCCCATAAACAATTCAGCCTGTTTATTTTCAGAATAAGGAACCGTGATATTTCCTCGTTCCCCTACTAAAATCTCGTAAATTTTCCCATCTTCTTTTACAATTTTTTCATGGATAAGCTCCCATCCATTCTCAATAAACCATTCACGAATGTGATGCGCTGCAATATTCGGCTGTAAAATTAAACGTGTTACACCTTCTAATTTTTCTTTACCACTTTCTAAAATATCACGAATTAACGCTCCGCCCATTCCGGCAACCGTAATTACATCTACTTCTCCTGGCGCGATAACAGCTAATCCATTCCCTTTACGCACATCTACTTTATCTTGTAAGCCACTTTCAGCTACAGTTGCTTGCGCAGAGCGAAATGGTCCATCTACAACCTCTCCTGCAACTGCTTTTGTAGCAATATTATTTATAATTGTATAACACGGTAAATACGCATGATCCGATCCAATATCAGCAACTGTAGATCCTTCTGGTATTTCACGCACAACTTCTTCTAATCGTTTTGAAAGCTTTACTTCATTCATGTATTTCCATTACTCCTTCTCTTGTCAGTCTGTCTCCATGATAATGAATTTATAGTAGTTGTTGCAAGCCCATAACAACAATTCACATCTCCATCATTCATCGTATTTTAGAAAATATAGAAAAACAAGCCCTTTGCATAAGCAAAAGGCTTGTAATACGGAACTTTATTTTTTCTTCGATAACCAATCAGCTACTTTAGCGGCTTGATCAGCTGGAACTATATTCGGTGGCATATTTCCTTTTCCTTTCGAAAGAATTTCTTTAATTTCATCCTTTGAAAGTTTCCCACCAATTTTTTGTAAATTAGGTCCTACCGCCCCTTGTAACTGATCACCGTGACAGCTCGTACAGCTTTGCTTTACAATATCCTCTGGCTTTGATGCTGTTTGTGCTGGCTTCCCGCCATTTTTTGCATCAGCTAACTCTTTAGATTTATTTAGCCCCTCAAATGAAAATACAAACATAACGATAATACCCAATGCTGCAATAAGAGCGAACGGAATCAGCGGATTACGTTTCATATCTCTTCTCCCCCCTCTATACCCCTAAATAGTTAGATGATTCAGTTATTTCCATTGTACTTGAAAACGCTCTATCAGAAAAGAGTAAACTACTAATCGTTAAAAATATTCCATAAATTCAGTTTATTGTTTTTTATTGTTATATCGCTTATTATTTCGATAATTATTAACGTTTCTCATCATATTTTTCACTTTTCTACATATATTTTTGTATAGAATAAACAAAATTAATCGAAAAATCGAAAAATGAGCATTTGCAAATCAAAAGACAATTCTGTAAAATAAATTACAAGAAATTGTAATCGTTGCCGATAGCTAAAGTTTAACAAAAATTAACAAAATAAAAAAGTTTACTTCACAAAGGTGAAGTAAACTTAAAGGTAGCCTATTCTAAGAAATCCTTAAGACGCTTACTACGGCTTGGATGTCTTAATTTACGAAGTGCTTTCGCTTCAATTTGACGGATACGTTCTCTCGTTACGCCGAATACTTTCCCAACTTCTTCAAGCGTACGAGTTCGTCCATCATCTAAACCAAAACGAAGACGTAGAACATTTTCTTCACGATCTGTTAGTGTATCTAACACATCTTCTAATTGTTCTTTTAGCAATTCATACGCTGCATGGTCCGCAGGCGATGTTGCTTCTTGGTCTTCAATGAAATCACCTAAATGGGAGTCATCTTCTTCACCAATCGGTGTTTCAAGAGAAACTGGCTCCTGTGCAATTTTTAAGATTTCGCGTACTTTTTCTGGAGCAAGATCCATTTCTTCACCAATCTCTTCAGGAGATGGTTCGCGTCCTAAATCCTGTAATAATTGACGTTGTACACGAATTAACTTATTAATCGTTTCAACCATATGAACTGGGATACGAATTGTTCTTGCTTGGTCTGCAATCGCACGTGTAATTGCTTGGCGAATCCACCAAGTTGCATACGTACTAAATTTGAAACCTTTACGATAATCGAACTTTTCAACCGCTTTAATTAGACCCATATTCCCTTCTTGGATTAAGTCTAAGAAAAGCATACCACGGCCCACGTAGCGCTTCGCAATACTTACTACAAGACGTAAGTTTGCTTCTGCAAGACGACGTTTCGCTTCTTCATCGCCTTCTTCAATACGCGTTGCAAGTCGAATCTCTTCTTCTGCAGATAGTAAGTCTACACGACCAATTTCTTTTAAATACATACGAACAGGATCGTTAATTTTAACCCCTGGTGGTACACTTAAATCATTGAGGTCAAATTCTTCTTCCGATTTTGCTATTTGGCGATTATTAGGGCCTTCGTCGTTGTCATTGTCGCCAACTAAGTCAATCCCTTGTTCACCTAAATATTCATAGTATTCATCCATTTGATCGGATTCAATTTCAAATCCATTCATGCGTTCTGCAATCTCTTCATATGTAAGAACGCCACGTTTTTTTCCGAGCTCAGTGAGTTGTTCTTTCACTTGCTCAAGGGTCATTTCAGTTTCAATTTGTTTAGAACGAGCTGGTTTGTCAGCCATCTGTTCCCCTCCTTACGCGAGATACAAACATTCATTATACTAAAAATTTATCAAAAAAGCTATTTTCTCGCTTTTTGATTTTGTAAATATGCTACATAATATTTAGCAGCCTCTACAGGATCTGTTTTTTCCATTTGTTTTATCTTGAAGATGATTTCCATCTTTTCAAGTTTTTCTTGATGACGTCTAAGCGTCTCCAAATGGCCTTGCAACACTTCTTCTGTGTATTCTGGATTAATAAATTCATCCGTCGAAATATCAGTGATAATATTTTTCAACTTTTCATCAGAGAGCCAACTTAAAAATGTTCCGACTGAAGGTTCATTTCCCTTTTCATAATATGCGTATAGTTCATATAAAATCCCTTTATGTTCTTCTGTATGAAAATCTTCTATGTGGGATTCCATACGAACAGCCACTTCTGGACTTTGCAACATATGGTAAATAATTTCTCTTTCTGCCCTTTCAAAACCTGTTAACTTCGGTTTTGTTTGAACAATTTGAGACGGCTTAGAAACCTGCTTTACTTGTTTTTGCTGTACCTTTTGTTCTTTGCGATATTGGTGCAATTGATTCAAAAGTGTTTCCATTGAATACGAAAATTCTTGCGATAATGACTTCAAATATGATTCTGCCTGCATCGCATCCTGTAACAACGATAACTCTTTTAAAACACTTTTCACATACTCTTCTTTGCCAGACTCATCTTGCAAATTTTTCCCTAAACGCAAATAATTTATTTTAAAACCAACAAAACTTATACTTGATTTCACAAGATTTTCAAAAGCAGTTGTCCCATATTGTTGCACATATTCATCAGGATCAAGCTTATCTGGCAAGGATGTAACTTTCACTTGGCAACCAACTTGCAACAATAATTGCCCTGCTTTCATCGTCGCTTCTCGCCCTGCTTTATCACCATCATAGCAAAGAACAACAGTTTCAACGTTACGTCGCAGAAGTTTTGCTTGTTCTTCAGTTAAAGCTGTTCCCATTGTCGCAACAGCTTCTTCCACACCACTTTTTACTGCAGCTAGTACGTCAGCATATCCTTCCAAAAGGACCACCTGTCCACGTTTTCTAATAAACGGCCTCGCTTGGTGGAAGTTATATAACAATTTACTTTTGTGAAAAATCGGTGTTTCAGGGCTATTTAAATATTTCGGAGTGTCATCTCCTAACGCCCTTCCACTAAACGCTATCACTTTACCTTGTAACGTATAGATCGGGAACATAACCCTTCCACGGAAGCGGTCATAATGACTACCATCCTTCTCGCTTCTTATGAGAAGACCAGCTTGTTCCATACTTGACAGCGATAAACCTCTTTTTTGCAAAATTTTCGTTGCTGCATCCCAAGCAGGTGACGCATAACCAATTTCAAACTTCTCAATCATCTCTTTTGTAATACCACGTTTTAACAAATACGAAAGTGCTTCATTTCCTTCTTCTGTATTTACTAATAAATGATGATAATACTTTTTCAAAAGTTCATGAGCTTGTTGCATGATGACAGTGTCATCAGATATGTCTTCTTGTTGTCCTTGCCCTGATGTATACTCTGCAACCGCAATTCCATTTCTTTCACCTAGCTTTTGAACAGCCTCGGTAAAAGCCAGTCCTTCCATTTTCATTAGAAAGGAAAATACATTTCCACCCTCTCCACATCCGAAGCAATGAAAAATTTGCTTATCAGATGAAACAGAGAATGAAGGAGAATTCTCACCATGAAATGGACAAAGGCCGAAATAGTTACGCCCCTGTTTTCTAAGTTGAACGTATTCACCAATCACTTCTACAATATCGGATGACGTCCGAATCTGTTCAACAACTTCTTCGGGAATTCTGTTCCCCATAACTCCATCTCCGTGTCGTAATTTGTATTCGATATAAATTTAAAAATTCCTTTATAATTCGACAATATTTTTCTAAACTTATTAGAAAGTGTTGTCGATCACGTTATCAAACGATTTTGCAGACCTTTTCTGCGCAACTTCGCAGATACGTACCTACTATATAAAATTGTATCCATTTGCTCATCTATTACAAATGTACCTCCTAGAGACAATACATACGCACTTTTTTACAAGAAGACTAGCAAGCACTATATACTATGTGATCACGCGATCTGTTTCTTTTGCATGTTGATACATATAAAGAAATCAACTTTAGCTTATTCAGTATCTGCATAGATCCAATTTCCCTTGCCGCTTCCTTAAACGATGAGCATACGATGTGACAAACAAAATTTCGACATGAAATTTCGTTCCAGCTTGCACAATTTTCAGCCTTCACAGGATATGCATCTGCATCAACTCATACGATCTTGATGTTTTGCATATTTCTGTATTCTACATCCCTTCTGCGAATCCTTCCATAATGTGCGTTTTCTTGTATAGATTTTGTCGATTTAACGTAATTACATGTCTTTTCGTAAATCCTATCCCTAGTTTATTCTGAAAAATTAAAGTCTAAACGTAAAATATAGGTTTTTATCACAATTTTTTATTATAATATATTTTCTTCAACTACGCTACATATCCCTTTATTTTTTCATCTTCTATTTCAGGATAACGAAACCTTACCTTTAACATAATAAAATGACAGAAGAATATAAGTATAACCACTCTGCTATAATCTATTACGAAATCAACAGGCATTGTGTTTCTCACGAGCGAAAAAAGCACATTCACCTTTGGTAAATGTGCTAAAACATTTTTTGGTTTTGCACTGCATTCACAATAATGTTAGCTGTTTCTTCAATCGCCTTATTCGATACATCAATTACTTGACAATTTATTTTACCAACTACATTCTCAAAGTGATCAATTTCTTCTTTAATACGATTAATATTGGCATATGTTGCACCGTCACTTAGTCCAAGTGATTTCAATCGCTCTTTTCGAATATGATTCAACTTATCTGGCGTAATTTTCAAACCGAAACATTTTTCTTTTGCCACTTGATATAATTCCTCAGGTGGATCCACTTCTGGTACAAGTGGTACATTGGCAACTTTCAAACGTTTGTTATGCGCTAAATATTGAGAAAGTGGCGTTTTTGATGTACGCGAAATCCCAATCAACACGATATCCGCTTTTAAAATACCGCGCGCATCTCTACCATCATCATACTTTACAGCAAACTCAATTGCTTCAATCTTTTTAAAATATTCTTCATCTAATCTACGAACAACACCCGGCTCGTATCTCGGCACTTGCCCTGTAATTTCTTCAATTTGATCGATTAGAGGTCCGATAATATCATACGCCTCTACGCCTTCTTTTGCAGCCTCTGTCACTAAATACTGACGCATGTCAGGTTTTACTAACGTAAAACAAATAAGCGCTTGATTGCTCTTAGCAATCGAAATCACTTCTTTTAATGTCCCTGTATCTTCTACATACGGTACACGTCTAATATCAGGAGCAAATGGGAATTGCCCCATTGCTGCTCGAACAACCAAATCAGCCGTTTCTCCGACAGAGTCAGATACGACATATACGATTTTATTATCCATTACATTACCTCACTTTAAACAAATTACACTTATTCGTTATTTACTAAGTTTACAAACGCACGTGTAATATTTGTTTTTGTAATTCGTCCAATCACTTCTAAACCTTGTTTCGTATCTTTTACAACTGGCATCGCATCAATCTGTCTTTCTATTAATTCCATCGCAATATCATATAAAGAATCTTCTCTACGACACATCGCAATGTTTGGCATCCTTGTCATGATAATATTAACCGGAAGAGAGGTTAAATCCTGCTTTCCTAAGCTAGCTCGTAATAAATCTTTACGAGATACAACACCAACTAATAGAGTCGATTGATCTACAACGAATAATGTACCTACATCCTCTAAAAACATCGTACAAATTGCATCGTATACTGATACATTTTTATCAATTACAACTGGTCTAGATTGATAATCTTGTACTTTAATTTTCTTAACAGCTTCAGATAATAGCTGTCCCCCAGTTTTTCCCGTATAAAAATAACCTACGCGTGGACGCGCTTCTAAATAACCAGCCATCGTTAAAATTGCTAAGTCTGGTCTTAGCGTTGCACGTGTTAATCCCAATTGCGCAGCAATTGACTCCCCTGTAATAGGACCGTGATCTTTTACAATCTGAATGATATGTTCCTGCCGTTTATTCAGCTCTATGATAATCACCACCTTTAATGCACAACGAAAAAAGTTATACTATCTCTTAAATATTATATACTAAATATGCTATTCGAAAAAGATAGGATGTAAAAAGGACCATATACGGCCCCAAATTATATTTGAAACTTATCAAGTTGTTCTAAGAAACGTCTTGATTTCAAATAAATCCCGCAATATTCATCATAATATGTATTCAACACTAAACGCATTTGTTTTTTTGTGCTATCCTTCACTGATACATTGCCAAGTCTATGTAAATCGAAGTGGTAGAAAAGACGTAATAATTTATGAACAGCTTCTCCCACTGGTATACGATACTGATCTTGCTCAGCATGACGCGAGCACAGAAAACCGCCTTCTCGGACAGAGAAGGCGACAAAATCTGTTTCTTGATGACAAATCGCACATGTATCAAAGTACGGGCGCATCCCTAATACCGGAAGCATTTTCGTTTGATAAATTAATGATAATACTTCTGAATCAACACCCTCACACATGTAATGCAACGTTTGATATAACATCTCAAATAAATATGGATTATGTTTTTTATCTTCTGTTGCTTTATCAGTTAACTCAACAATAAATGATGCATAAGCAGTTAAAAATATATCCTCGCGAATTTCTTTCATATTTGAAATAATCTCGCCTTGTTGCAAAGTTCCAAGTCCAGATCCCATTTGTATAAGGAAATGACCATGTGTCATAAGTTGCGAAACAGATGCTAACCGGCTTTTCGGTTTTTTCGCTCCTCTTGCCATTGCACTTACCTTACCAAGTTCTCTTGAGAATATTGTAACAATCTTGTTCGTTTCTCCGTAATCTGTCGTACGGATAACGATGCCCTCAACTTTTTGAAACATGTTCGTCACCATCCAAGGTTTGAACAAAACGGGTCAAGAAATTGGAGAGTCTAGATGCGCTAGCTCCTCTTCATGTTGATCCATCTCATCGTTTACGTCTTTTTCCATTTCTTTCAAAAGCAAATACGTTTCAATGCTTCCTGTTTTGGAGAAAAACTTCCAGGTAAAATCTAGCATAAGAATCCACCTTTCTCAATAAGCGTAGCCTATAAACCAATTTCCTTTGTTGTTATTAAATTGACCCATTTTGTCCATTTTCATGTGAGAAAAATTTTTCCTAATTTATTAAAACTCATAAAACCAATAATCAGCGGATGAACAAAACATCCGCTGATTACAGCTTTACCCTATTTTAGTACTCGTCTTCGCGGAAACCAAGGTCACGAAGCTGAGACATTTTATTGCGCCAATCTTTTTGCACTTTTACCCATACTTCTAAAAATACTTTAGAACCAAGTAATGCTTCAATATCAAAACGAGCTCTCTTACCAACTTCTTTTAACATCTTCCCTTGTTTTCCGATAATAATTCCTTTTTGCGACGGACGTTCAACAACAATCGTTGCGTTGATATAAACTGCCCCGCCTTCGCGTTTTTGAATTGCATCGATAACAACAGCCACAGAATGCGGTACTTCTTCACGTGTTAAATGTAGTACTTTCTCACGAATAAGCTCTGCAATAATAAATCTCTCTGGATGGTCCGTTACTTGATTATCTGGGTAGTATTGTGGCCCTTCTGGTAAATACTTTTTAATGGTTCCAATTAAAGCGTCCACATTATTACCATCTAATGCAGAAATCGGTACAATCTCTGCAAATTCATGTAGTTTGCGGTATTGATCAATTAACTCTAATAATTGTTCTGGATGAAGTTGGTCAATTTTATTAATGACTAAAAATACTGGTTGCTTCGTTTCTTTTAACTTCTCAATGATGAATTCCTCACCACGACCAAATCCTTCGACTGCATTGACCATAAACAGAACGATATCAACTTCTTTTAATGTCGTTTGAGCCATCTTCACCATGAAGTCACCTAGTTTATGTTTAGGTTTATGTATTCCTGGTGTATCAATGAAAATTACTTGTGAATCATTTTCTGTATATACGCCTTGAATTTTATTACGAGTTGTTTGTGGTTTGTCACTCATAATAGCAATTTTTTGGCCGATAATACGATTTAAAAATGTAGATTTCCCAACATTCGGTCTGCCAATAATAGAGACAAAACCTGATTTATAACCTTTTCTATTCATGTAAATCCTCCGCTAAAAATGCTCCTGGTAACAATTCTCCGACTGTTGTCTCTTGAACGTCACCATGTAAATTTGACAGGTATACTTTCGTATCCTGTTTACATAATTCTACCATAACTTGTCGACATGCTCCACAAGGAGGTACTGGACGCTTTGTATCCGCCACAATCGCGATAGCTACAAACTCTTTATCTCCTTCAGAAACCGCCTTAAATAAAGCTGTTCTTTCTGCACAGTTACATAGGCCATATGATGCATTCTCAACATTACATCCACGATATACTTTTCCATCCTGTGTTAATAATGCTGCACCTACTTGAAATTTAGAATATGGTACGTACGCTTGTTTACGCGCTTCGATTGCTTCTTGAATTAATTGTTTACTATTCATATTCCCGCATCCTTCCTGTTCACAGCTGTGAATAGATACACTCTCTTATTAAAGGCCTTTACGGCACCTCCAAAGCTTAATAAAAACTTTGGAATGCAACTATACCACATACGGTAAAAAGATAATAGCACCAATTATAACAGCTATTATAGCAAACAATAAAACTGCTCCCGCTGCGACATCCTTTGCAATTTTCGCAAACGGATGTATATCGGTAGTCGCTAAATCTACTGTTTTTTCCACAGCTGTATTTACCATCTCTAAACTCATTACAATTCCTATTACAATAAGTAATACCATCCACTCTACTTTCGTAATATGGAAATAAAAGCCGCAGCATATAACAATGACTGCGGCTAAATAATGAATTTTCATATTTCGTTCATGACGAAGACAAAAGAATACACCTGCTATAGCATACCCAAAACTATCTATAAGTTTTCCTTTTTTCATCGCCCTAATCCAAATGCATCTAAAATTTCTTTCTGTCTTCCAAACATTTCTTTTTCATCCTCTTCTGTCACGTGGTCATAACCAAGTAAATGTAAAAAGCCATGTAATGCTAAAAAGCCAAGTTCACGATCAAAAGAATGTCCATACTCTTCAGCTTGTTCTTTCGCTCTCGGAATAGAAATAATAAGGTCACCTAACATACGTGGCATCTCTACACCTACAATTTCCATTTCCCCTTCTCCCATTTCTTCCATAGCAAAGGAAATGACATCAGTAGGCTGATCCTTATCTCGGTAATCACGATTAATCTCGCGAATGCGTTCGTTATCTACAAATGTCACTGATAACTCCGCACCATCCTCTATTTCTTCCATTTGAGCTGCTTTTCCTAATATCTCACGAATTAAATTCACATATTCTTCTTTCACTTCTTCTGTTTCATCAATAAAATCAATTAATAAGCTCATTCTTTCTCCTTCTCTTCCGGTGGTTCCGGATATGTAATACGCGAATGGAAAATACCATTTAACGTTTCACATAACGTTCGTCCAACGATTTGTAGTTCCTTAAATGTCAAATCACATTCACTAAATTGCCCATCTTGCAGGCGATCCTTAATAATACTTTGTACTAAATTATTAATTTGATCTGGCGTTGGATGATTCATAGAACGCACCGCCGCCTCAACACTATCAGCGATACCAACGATTGCCGATTCTTTAGAAGTTGCTTTTGATCCCGGATAACGGAACATCTCTTCTGTATATTTTTCTTTATCTTCTTTAATCGCCTTATAATAAAAATATTTAAGGAGCGTTGTACCATGATGTTGTCCAGCAATATCAATAATTTCTTGCGGAATATGGTATTCTTCGAGCATTCTTACTCCATCTGTTACATGAGCAATGATAATCTCTTTACTCGTCACAGGATCTAATTTATCATGCGGGTTTTCAATTCCCATCTGATTTTCAATAAAGAATTGCGGTTGTACTGTTTTTCCTACATCATGATAATATGCCCCTACACGCGCTAATACACCATTTGCTCCAACTGCTTCACAAGCAGCTTCAGAAAGATTCGCTACCATTACACTATGATGATATGTTCCTGGTGCTTCTAACAAAATTCTACGCAAAAGCGGATGATTCGGACTTGATAGTTCCATAAGCTTCATGCTTGATACAATTCCAAGCCCACTTTCTAAATAAGGTAATATCCCCATAGCTAAAACGGAAGAGATAATCCCTGAAAGTGAAGCCATTAATAATTGCGTACCAATTTCAAGAGGTGAAAAATTCCCATTACGTAATAATAATAACGCCGCCAAGACGACTACATTTAAGATAGAAACGAGTATACCAGCTTGCAAAATCATCGTACGACGATTTTTTTCTCTTAAGAAAATACTCACTGATAATGAACTTAGTAACACATAAATACCTACACTATAATTCAGTGTACTTGTTACCCCTTCATTAAACATAATACTTCCGCACACAGAAAAAATCATACTTGTTAAAAATACAAATCGATCGCCAATCATTAGTTTTACAAGTATTGTTCCCATCGCAACCGGGACAACATACGCAATTCCTGCATATTCAAGCTTTTGAAACAAACTAATAATTTTCATTAAAACAATCGTGATAGACAAAATTGTAATATACGCTAAAATATACGGTCTATCTTCTCTTTTCCGCTGTAAAAATACTTCAAACTGCTTATGCATAAAGTATAGTAACACACCAATGAGCACCGCTAATCCAACATAAGGCTGAAAACTATTACCTTTCTCTAATAAACCGACTAATTTCAACTGATTATACATATCACTTGAAATTGTTTCGCCTTCTCTAACAATAACTTGTCCTTGAAGAATATAAACAGGTGGGACTAAATCCTCTTCCGCTTTCTTCTTCTCTTTCGTTACAGCCGGATCATAAAAATAATTTGCTGTAATCGCATATGATCCTAGCGCATTAACAGCTTCCTTCAATCCGCTATTCACATTAAGGCTTTTCATTTCATTAACAAATCGCTCTTTTGCTGCTATTTCTTCGGACATTTTGATATTTCCGCCCATAATAACACTAACAGACGTTAAAGCCGCGTTCTTTGCTAATTCTAATTGATCCGGTTCTGAATTAATAAAGTATAGTAAATTCTCATCAGATAATTCCTTTGTTAAATTAGATGGCAACTTCTTCTTCAACTTTTCTAATTTATTAGCATCGGTCATCTTTTTTTGCTCTTCAGGTCCAGCAGCTTTCATCTCCTGAATTACTTCATTCACCTTGGCAAAAACATCATTTACAATATCTACTCTATTTTGTTTATATTCACTTCTATATGTATATTGATCCCCGACTTTTTGAGCGGCCTCTTGTTTTTTTCTGTCCGTTATAACCTTATCTTCAATTTTAATAGGAGAGTGAATTGTTTTTTTCGCAATAGAATACATATCAACATCTAATTGCTCTGGTTTCACATTATTCATAAGCGCAAAGAACAGCACTGCTCCTAATAAAACGTAAGAAATCCAACTTAGTTTTTTCGAATGTTGTAAATTACGAAACCACTTAGAAATTTCTTGAGATCTTAACATGATTTCAATACCTTCTCCTCTCCAGAAATAAAGTGAAACTATTTATAGCTTTCATTTCTTCTAGCCAACAATACTTTTAGGTAACATTTTTATACACCAGTACCTATAGTTTATTTCTCTTATCTTTTATGATAGTAAAAAATGTGCCGTTCGCCAACCTTAATACAAAAAGAAATGACCCTGACAAATAGGATCATTCCATTTTATCATATGCCTCAATAATGCGTTGCACCAGTGGATGCCTCACAACGTCCGTTTGTTCTAATGTAATGAATGAAAGACCTGATACACCAGATAAAATGTTAGAAGCTAGCGAAAGCCCTGATTTTACCCCTTTTGGTAAATCTACTTGTGAAGGATCTCCCGTAATAACCATTTTAGAACTAAAACCTAATCTTGTTAAAAACATTTTTATTTGTGCACCCGTTGTATTTTGCGCTTCATCTAAAATAACAAATGAATCATCCAGCGTACGCCCTCTCATATAAGCAAGAGGCGCAATTTCAATTACACCTCTCTCCATCATACGCTGCGTATATTCTTGTCCAAGAATATCGTGCAGGGCATCATACAACGGACGTAAATACGGATCTACCTTCTCTTTCAAATCGCCTGGTAAAAAACCTAAACTTTCGCCTGCTTCTACAGCCGGTCTCGTTAAAATAATTTTCTTTACATACCCTTGCTTTAAAGCTCTCACAGCCATTACTACAGCTAGGTATGTTTTCCCCGTCCCAGCAGGTCCAATTCCAAATACAATGTCATTCTTCTTCATTGCATGAATGTATCTTCTTTGCCCCATTGTTTTTACACGAATGGATTTACCTTTTGCCGTTTTAAAGATTTCTTCTTCATATAACTCTTCAAATTGAGCAATTTTCCCTTGTTGTGCGAGCTGAATTGCATACGCAACATCTCTTTCTGTAATTGACACACCTTTTCGAATAACAACAAGTAATTGCTGTAAGATTTTTTCTACGAGTGTCACAGTTTCAACTGCTCCAGATGCATGAACAGTTTCACCTCTAGTTACAATCGATACATTCAGTTCCCTTTCAATTACTTTTAAATGAGCATCATTGACTCCAAAAAGAGCGATTGCTTCGTTAGTATTTTCCAATTGTTGGTTCATTTCTACTAATTGTTCTGCCATTACTCAGTCTCCTTGAATATCGGATTCGGATATTGGTTGTGGCTCTGCAATATTTTCAATCACAGTATAATGCAATGTGACTTTTAGTTGATCCGCCTCAACCTCTTTACTCAAAATCTTATCACTTACAATCATAGCATGTTCATCCAATTTTTTCTTTAGTTCTTTTTCAGCCATCTCTTTCGCTACTTTCATTGCCTGTTTTTCTGTATATTCCCGGTTCGCTTCTTCCTCTTCTCGCACTATATCTTTTTCGTATGCAATCGGTAGTGTAAAACCAAATAATTTCACATCATGCTTTACACTTTCCGTACGGGAGCGTTTATACTTATCATGTCGAAATCCCCATATTTTTATTTTCGTACTCCCCAATTTAAGATAATGCTCATTATACGTATTGCCAGTATATACTTGAAATTGTGTCTTTAGTGGCACATTCACATTTGATGTATACCACGTTTCTCCATATACAATACCTTTCGCCGAAACAATCGTCTGACTCTCCTCATTACCGTATACCCCCGATACGAGAAGCTGACCTTTTTCTACATGATCATTTTTTAGAACGACTGGTTTTCCTACTTCAACAAATGTTTTTGTAACAATCGCTTCTTTTTTTGCCACTAAATTTTGCGGTCTTTGTTCCTTTTCTTTTTTCGGTTCATTTTTTTCAACAATTTTAAAGTGATACGTCGTTCCCCTTATTTCTAGTCCTGCCCAAGTAATCGCATTAATATTGTCTGTCAAATGACGTTGTACATCTTCTACACTAGGCATTTGGAATTGTAATTTTCCTTTTTTAATACCCATTTTGTCCAATTCTTTCATCAATATATATTCTGTTTCAGGTTTCGCTCCTGTAATTTCAATTTTCCAAACCATATTTGATAATGCAATCATGCCAAAAAAGAAAATTAAAAAACCAATTAAGAATCCACTATTTTTAATTAAGCGCTTATTCAAAAAAGGAAAACCATAACGTCCAATAAAGTATAATTTACATTCATTTTTTCTATAAATCGGCTTGATTTTTTTCACATCTCGTAATAACATACAAAAAACTAACGTTTCATCAGCAATCTTCTTAACGTCCCAAACTAATAAATTTCTACGTACACATTCGTTAACGAACCGTTCCGCTCCTCTACCTTCAATTCGTACCTTTACATATCCAAGCCACTTTATAAACCATTTATTTTTCATCTACTGCCTTCACTACCTTTCCAAAAGTAGACACACTACTTTTCACTTTAATTAGCAAAATAGCTCGTACGAAAATGAAATACAAAGTTTTATTGTCCATAAATAGTAGGGTCAAATCGTTAGAATAAAGAAGAAAAACTTCACATACGGAAGTTTCCCTCACTTCCCTTTCTTTTCGTCTTCTAAAAATGTCACTTGCTCAATTATCCCTTCCAGCAAAAGTTCTTCCGGAAGGATTGTTTTAATAACAAAGGACTGCCCCTTAATTAATAATTGACCATGCTTTAACAACAATCTTACTTCTTTATCTGAAAACACTAATAAACCTCGATGATTTTCTATATAGATATGCACTTGCCCAACAAGCGTGATCCGAGGTAGATCCATTAGCACATCCACTGGCAGGTCTATTTGCTTCGTTAACCAATTCTTCATTTGTTCTAATTTTTTCATCTCAAAAGACCCCCTCTCATCCCATATGTATGAAAAAAGAGCTTGTAATATCACGTCCAAACTGAAAAAAAGCATAAAAAAACGTCTCATACGAAATGAGACGTTTTTTTATGCTAATAGCTGGATAACCAGCTTATTCACAAGTGATCCGTCTGTTTTACCTTTTACTTTCGGCATAACAGCAGTCATCACCTTACCCATATCTGCTTTAGAAGTAGCACCAACTTCAGAAATAACTTGCTTAATTACATTCGCTAATTCTTCTTCCGTTAATTGCTCTGGCAAATATGCGCTTAAAATCTGAATTTCACTTTGCAGTTTATCAACAAGGTCTTCACGACCAGCTTTTTTAAATTCAAGGAGGGAGTCCTTATACTGTTTTACTTCACGAGCTAAAACTGTTAATTCCTCTTCTTCAGTAAGAGTATGTTGCAGTTTAATACCTTCATTTTGTAAAGCAGCCTTAACCATACGAATGACGGTTAATTTTTCTTTTTGTTTATTCTTCATCGCTTGTTTCATATCATCGTTTAAACGACCGAGAAGACTCATAACTTACACCCTCTCTTAGAATTTACGCTTTCTTGCCGCTTCAGATTTCTTCTTACGTTTTACACTTGGTTTTTCATAAAACTCGCGCTTTCTTGCTTCAGCAAGTGTACCAGTTTTAGAAACCGATCTTTTAAAACGGCGAAGTGCATCCTCCAAAGACTCGTTTTTACGAACGACTGTTTTTGACATTCTCTTTCCCTCCCTCCGAAACATCACACTTACATACTAACTTCAGCATGCAAAAAGAAACACTTCTTCAGCATGTCTTTTACGATTATAATACATTTTATCACTTCAGGTCAACTATTTGGCAGAATAAAAGAAGAATAGATGCTCTTCCTTTTTCAAAAACTATGCAGATAGCTGTTATTCTTTTACCTGAAGACAACTATATTTTTGTCATTACACCTTTTTTCATACAGGAATGTACGAAACACCTACTCATTTCATACATTTTCGGTACTTAACGTATCCACTAAAAAAAGAAAGCATGCAAATTGTTTCCGTTTGCATGCTTTTTTACCCCGCTATTTGCCGGGCAGTAAGACCCCCACCTCAAAATTCAGCGAAAACAAAGAAATTAGGTGGGGATTGGGCTGCCCGTAAAAGCCCGATTGGTGCGGGCTAATAATCAGCGGGGAATGAATCCCACGCTGATTAAAGTTTTACTTTATGCGCTTGCTGATTCTTTTTTCACATCATCTTCAAGAACACGAACAAATTGCGCTTCATTATATGGATAACCAGCTTTCGTGATTTTCACTTTCACTAGTTTACCAATTAATTCTTCTGACCCTTCAAATACAATTTTCAAGTAGTTATCTGTATAACCTACATATAACCCTTCACGGTCGCCCTCTTTAAATTGCTCTTCTGGAATAATTTCAAGTACTTCGCCTTCAAACTGTGACGCATACTCTTTCGCTAATTGATTAGATAGTTCAATTAAACGGTGAACACGATCGTTCTTCACATCTTCAGGAACTTGATCTTCCATGCGTGCTGCAGGTGTTCCTGTACGTTTTGAGTAAGGGAACACGTGTAACTCAGAGAATCGATTCTCTTTAATGAAATTGTATGTTTCCATGAATTCTTCTTCTGTTTCACCTGGGAAACCAACGATTACGTCTGATGTAATCGCAAGACCTGGTAACGCTTCTTTCAAACGATCTAAACGCTCTTGGAAGAATTCCATCGTATACTTACGACGCATACGTTTTAATACAGTATTAGATCCAGATTGCAACGGAATGTGTAAGTGACGTACAACTACTTCAGACTTATCTAACACTTCAATTACCTCATCTGAAATCTGACTCGCTTCAATAGAAGAAATACGAAGACGTTTTAATCCGCCTACTTCCGCTTCCATATCACGAAGTAACCCAGCTAAATTATAATCTTTAATATCTTCACCGTATCCACCTGTATGAATACCCGTTAATACGATTTCTTTATAGCCTGCATCTACTAATTGCTGTGCTTGTTTAATAACTTCTTTTCCATCACGAGAACGCATTAAACCACGCGCCCAAGGAATGATACAGAATGTACAGAAGTTATTGCAACCCTCTTGTATTTTTAAAGACGCACGTGTACGATCCGTGAAATAAGGTACATCAAGTTCTTCGTACACACGTGTTTTCATAATATTGCGGACAGCATTAATTGGTTGACGCTCTTTACGGAATTCTTCGATGTAACCTAACATCTTTTCACGATCCTGTGTACCAACTACAATATCCACACCTGGAATCGCCATAATTTCAGCTGGAGATGTTTGTGCATAACATCCCGTTACGCAAATAACTGCATCTGGATTTTGACGCACAGCACGTCTGATTACTTGACGGCTTTTTTTGTCCCCAGTATTCGTTACTGTACATGTGTTAATAACATATACATCAGCTTTCTTTTCATATTCTGTTCTTTCATAACCACCTTGTTTAAACAATTGCCAAATGGCTTCTGTTTCATAGTGGTTTACTTTACAACCTAACGTATGGAACGCAACAGTTGACATTGATCATCACCCCATCAATTCAAAATGATACGAAGCAGCACTTAACGCGTATAACGGCGCCGTTTCTGTTCTTAAAATTCTTGGTCCTAAACTACATGGTACAAATTTATGTTCACGAAGCGCTGTAATCTCTTCCTCAGCTAAACCGCCTTCTGGGCCAAATACAATCAATAGCTTTTGACCTGGTTTCATCGTCGTTAAAGCTTTCGCAAAATTAGATTTCTCGCCTTGTTTTGCTTCCTCTTCGTAAGCAACAAGACAAACATCATACTCACCACTCATTGAAAGTAATTGTTTAAACGATGCCGGAGCATGTACTTCTGGAACTTCACTTCTATGTGATTGTTCCGCAGCTTCTTTCACAATTTTTCTTAAACGCTCAACTTTTTTATCAGCTTTTTTCGCATCCCATTTTACGATAGAGCGAGATGCTTGAAATGGTAAGAATGCAGCTGCCCCAAGCTCTGTTCCTTTTTGGAAAATTAACTCTAGCTTGTCTCCTTTTGGCAGTCCACTTGCAATCGTCACGAAAACAGGAAGTTCACTTGACGCCTCTACCCATTCTACAATAGCCGTATTAATAAATTCACTGGTAATTTCATCAATTGAACACACTGCTGTTTTTCCGTTTACACAACAATAAATGTGATCACCAGCTGACATACGCATCACTCTTGCGATATGATGTACGTCATCACCTACAATGCGAATACTTGTCTCATTTACATATTTCTCTTCTACAAAATAACGTTGCATATAATCACCTTAGTAGAGTTTCGTTCCTTTCGTAAGTCAATACTTACGAAAAGAACGAAACGTTATCATTTTTCATATAACAAACGGCAAGTCCCTCACCTTATAGTGAGAGACTCTCCTTTTCATTATAGACTAAAATCTATATTACGCATTTCGTGCAATAATTGCTACCCAATCTTCCATTCGTAACACTTCTTCAATTGTAAATCCAGCTTTTTCTAGCGCCTCAGAAATTACTTTTTCCTTCGCAGCAATAATGCCCGATGTAATAAATAATCCGCCTGACTTCACAACTCTCGCTGCATCTTCAGGGAATAAAAGAATAATTTCTGCTAATAAGTTAGCTACGATTAAATCAACAGGACCTTCAATACCCTCTAAAAGACTATTCTGTCCAACAGATACGATATCATCTGTTTTATTTAAACGTACATTCATTTCTGCACTTTCAACCGCAACGGGATCTAAATCATATGCTTGAACAGAAGACGCACCTAGTTTTGCTGCTGCAATACTCAGTACACCAGAACCTGTTCCTACATCAATGATAGCGTCACCTGGCTGTACTGTTTTTTCTAAAGCACGGATACACATCGTTGTTGTTGGATGAGTTCCTGTTCCAAACGCCATACCTGGATCTAATTCAATAATTTTTTCTTCCGGAGAAGATGGTGTATATTCTTCCCACGTCGGTACAATTGTGAATGTATCAGAAATTTGTACTGGATGGTAATATTTTTTCCAAGCAGTAGCCCAATCTTCTTCATTGACTTCGTTAACGGTAATATTTCCAGTACCAATTTCGATGTCGTAAGATGGAAGCACATCAATAGATGATTTTACACCTGCAATTGTTTCATGTAAAGAATCCGTTTGCGGGAAATATGCTTTTATTAACACACCTTCCGCCGGGTATTCATCTGGGTTCAATGCATAAATTTCACCATATTGTTGCTCGCGCTCTTTCGTCAACTCCGCCGGGTCCTCAATCGCAACTCCACTAGCACCAGCTTCATGTAAAATATGAGAGACAGCTTCTACTGCTTCTTCTGTTGTATGAATACTAATTTCTGACCATTTCACAATTTACCAACTCCATTTTTTATTTCCATTATTCCCCTTTGAAAGCACGTTTAAGCTTTCCGAATAAACTATCATCCTGCTCTTCTTGTCCTGCAAATTCACGTAATAAATCTTTTTGATGTGATGTTAATTTCGTCGGTACAACAACACGCACGACTACATATTGATCTCCTTGACCATATCCACGTACGTTCGGAGCACCTTTTCCTTTTAGGCGGAATTCTGTTCCTGTTTGTGTTCCTGCTGGAATTTTCAGCTTCACTTTCCCATGAACAGTAGGAACTTCTACTTCAGCACCAAGTGCCATTTGCGCAAACGTTAATGGCATTTCGCAAATAATGTGATCTCCTTCGCGCTCAAAGAATTCATGACTTCTTACATGAACAACAACATATAAATCTCCTGCTGGCCCGCCATTTACACCCGCTTCACCTTTTCCAGATACACGAATTTGTTGACCGTTATCAATACCCGCTGGAATTTTAACGTTGATTTTTTTATGTTTACGAACTTTACCAGAACCATGACATGTCGTACATTTTTCTTTAATCATTTGACCAGTCCCTGAACAATGACCACAAGCTTGACGGTTTACAATACGACCAAACGGTGTATTTTGTTCTACACTTACTTGACCTGACCCTGAACAATGTTTACATGTTTCTTTTGAAGTTCCCGGTTTTGCTCCGCTACCTTTACAAGTATCACATGGATCTTCTACTGGAATCTCGACATTTAACTCTTTACCAAAAATAGCTTCTTCAAAATCTAAAGTGACTTGATATTGTAAGTCAGCACCTTGACGCGGAGCATTTGGATCACGACGTCTGCCGCCACCGCCGCCAAAGAATGAACTAAAGATATCTTCGAAACCGAAGCCACCGCCGAAGTCTCCTCCGCCGCCAAAGCCACCGAAACCTTGATTTGCACCAGCATGACCAAATTGATCGTATTGCGCACGCTTTTGATCATCACTTAATACTTCGTATGCTTCTTGTACTTCTTTAAACTTTTCAATTGCATTTTCTTCTTTACTTACGTCTGGATGGTATTTTTTAGCCAAACGACGATACGCTTTTTTTATTTCATCTTTTGAAGCACCCTTGCTAAGTCCAAGGACCTCATAATAGTCTCGTTTACTCATAAATTTACAACCCCCGAATCTTTCACATAAACGTAATTTTAACACCGAAAGAAAGTGCTTTGCAACAAAGTTTCCTCACTTACAGTATGCAAAATAAAAAACTTAAGATCCTCACACATTCCTTCTCATTCGTGAAAAAAGTCAAAGCCAAGGCACGCTTGACTTTGACTTTTTGTCATCTTACTTATTTATTATTACTTATCTTCTTTTACTTCTTCAAACTCAGCGTCTACTACATTATCTTTCTTCGCGCCAGCATCTTGTGCTCCTTGCGCACCTTCTGCTTGCCCTGCAGCTGCTTGAGCTTGCTCGTATAATTTAACAGTTAATTGTTGTACGATTTCTTGTAAAGCGTCTTTTTTCGCACGGATTTCCTCAAGCTCGTTCTTCTCAATCGCAGCTTGTAATGCTTCTTTCGCTTCTGTTGCTTTTGCAACTTCAGCCGCATCCACTTTACCTTCTAAATCTTTTACAACTTTATCTGTTTGGAATACAAGTTGGTCAGCTTCGTTACGAAGTTCAACTTCTTCCTTACGTTTTTGGTCAGCGTCAGCGTTTGCTTCTGCTTCTTGTACCATACGATCTACTTCTTCATCAGAAAGACCTGAAGAAGACTGGATTGTAATAGCTTGCTCTTTGCTTGTTCCTAAATCTTTCGCACGTACGTTAACAATACCGTTCGCATCAATATCGAATGTTACTTCGATTTGTGGAATACCACGTGGTGCTGGTGGAAGGTCTGTTAATTGGAAACGACCTAATGTTTTGTTGTCAGCCGACATTGGACGCTCACCTTGTAATACGTGAATGTCTACTGCTGGTTGGTTATCAGCAGCTGTTGAGAATACTTGTGACTTACTTGTTGGAATTGTAGTGTTACGCTCGATTAATTTCGTGAACACGCCACCCATAGTTTCAATACCTAAAGAAAGTGGAGTTACATCTAATAATAGTACGCCTTCTACATCACCAGTAAGTACGCCACCTTGAACTGCAGCACCTAATGCTACAACTTCATCAGGGTTTACACCTTTATATGGTTCTTTACCAGTTTCACGTTTAATAGCTTCTTGTACAGCTGGGATACGAGTAGATCCACCAACAAGGATAACTTTATCTAATTCACTTGGAGCAAAACCAGCGTCTTTTAATGCACGACGAGTTGGCTCTAACGTTCTTTCAACAAGACCTGCTGAAATCTCTTCGAATTTCGCTCTTGTTAATGTTAATTCTAAGTGTAATGGACCAGCAGCTCCAGCACTAATGAACGGTAACGAAATTTGTGTTTGTGTTACACCAGAAAGATCTTTTTTCGCTTTTTCAGCTGCATCTTTCAGACGTTGAAGTGCCATTTTATCTTGGCTTAAATCAATGTTATTTTCTTTTTTGAATTCAGCTACTAAATGGTCAATAATAACTTGGTCAAAGTCATCTCCACCAAGACGGTTGTCACCAGCAGTTGAAATAACTTCGAATGTGCCGTCTGCTAACTCAAGGATAGATACGTCAAATGTACCGCCACCTAAGTCATATACTAAGATTTTTTGTTCTTCGTCTTGTTTTTCTAAACCGTAAGCAAGTGCTGCTGCTGTTGGCTCGTTAATGATACGCTCAACTTCTAAACCAGCGATACGACCAGCATCTTTCGTTGCTTGACGCTCTGCATCGTTGAAGTATGCAGGTACTGTAATAACAGCTTTCGTTACTGTTTCACCTAAGTATGCTTCAGCAGAAGCTTTTAAGTTTTGTAAAATGATTGCAGAAATTTCTTGAGGTGTATAATCTTTACCTTCAACTTCTACTTTGTAGTCTGTACCCATATGACGTTTAACAGACATGATTGTATTTGGGTTTGTAATTGCTTGGCGCTTTGCAACTTCCCCAACTTGACGTTCTTCATTTTTGAAAGCTACAACAGAAGGTGTTGTACGGTTTCCTTCTGGATTTGGGATAACCTTTGGTTCTCCACCTTCCATAACAGCTACACAAGAGTTTGTTGTACCTAAGTCAATACCGATAATTTTACTCATGGCGAATCCTCCTAGTTTTATGTAAATTATTGATTTACTTTTACCATTGATGGGCGAATCACACGGTCTTTTAGTTTATAACCTTTTTGGAATTCTTCCACAACCGCGTTTGATTCAAATTCACTATCTTCCACTTGCATAATAGCTTGGTGTTCATTAGGATCAAACTGTTTACCAACAGCTTCAATCACTTCCACACCTTCTTTAGTCAGCGCTTCTAACAATTGACGATGCACCATTTCCATACCTTGTAATAAGGATTTCGTTTGCTCATCAGTCGCTTCCACTTGCATTGCTCTTTCAAAATTATCAAGAGCTGGCAAGATGTCTGAAACTAGACTTTGTGCTCTATATTTTTCAGCAGCCTGTTTATCCATTTGGACACGGCGCTTATAATTTTCAAAATCAGCTTGTAGACGTAATGTGCGACCTTCCGTTTCCGTTAGTTTCGCTTGTAACTCATCTACTTTTTCTTGTAAAAGAGCAGCCTCACTTTTTTCTTCTACAGTTTCTTTACTGTTTTCTGGCGTGACAGCTTCTTCAACTTGCGCTTCTTTTACTTCTTCTACCACTTGTTCGTTACGCTCTTCCACAATATTCACCTCCTTAAAAGGTATTAGGTATCATGCATAGCATGATTACCTAAGCATTATATATTACACACAGCAATGAAAATTTCATCACTTGAGCGAATGTATTACTCTCATTTACTTTTTAAGTCCATCAGTAAATTGTCTCGTAAATAACTGTAACAAACTAATTACACGAGAATATTGCATTCTCGTAGGACCTAAAATAGCAATTGTTCCAAGTTGCTCTTCGCCGATCGAATATGTTGCAGAAATTAAACTACAATCCTCCATAGCCGTCGAAGAGTTTTCCCTACCAATCTTCACTTGAATCCCGACTTGTTTATGACGCAAAATGTCATAAAATTCGGCTTCATTATCAATCATGGTAAGTAAAGATCTAACCTTTTGAATGTCATGGAACTCTGGCTGCGAAAGCATATTTGCTTTTCCTCCAAAGTATATCTTTTCCGATAACGGAACTTGAAATGTACCATCTAACATTTTTATTGCACTATCGTAATTATGAACATACCCACGTAAAACTGTAACAATCTCCTTAAAGATTTTATTATGCAGTTCTTCCATCGGTACACCAGATAGCTTTTCATTTAAAATATTAACCATTTTTTCTAAATCTGATAAATCAACAGATTCCGGAACGGTAATCGTTTTACTTTGTACATGCCCTGTATCAGTTACAATAATAGCGACTGCAGTTTGACGATCAAGCGGCACAATTTGTACATTTTTAAGTTTATTTGTGCTTAACTTCGGCCCAAGAACAATGGTCGTGTAATTCGTAAGTTCTGATAGAATTTGAGCCGATTGCTGTGCAATTTTTTCCGCTTCAAAAATTCTTTCAGCAAATAAATCTTTAATTTGTACAATTTCAGCTTTCGGTAAGTTTTGCGGCGCTAAAAGATGGTCTACATAAAATCGGTATCCCTTCTCAGAAGGAACACGGCCAGAAGAACTATGCGTTTTTTCAATAAAACCTAATTCTTCTAAGTCCGCCATTTCATTTCGAATAGTAGCTGAACTAAATGTAATTTCATCTTTTTTAGCCAACGTTCTAGAACCAACCGGCTGCGCTGATCCAATAAAGTCATCAATAATTGTTTGTAAAATTAAGAGCTGACGTTCCGTAAGCATCTCATCATCACCTCTGTTAGCACTCTTTGTCTTCGAGTGCTAAATCTATTAATAACTTACCAAAATTGACATTCAATTGTCAACGGAAACGTCACGAAATAATGAAACTTTTTCACGTTTATAGAACATTTATTTAATCAATCAAAAATGACTGGAACACTTCATTCCCTAATAATTTTCCTTTTCGTGTTAAACGCACGTATCCGTCTCTCTCTTCAAGCAACCCTTGTTCTTGATTACTTTGCAACTGCTTCGCGAAAACTTGATCCATCTCCATATCAAATTTCTTTTGGAACGCCATTTTAGATACACCTTTTGTTTTTCGAAGCCCTAAGAACAGTTCTTCTTCCATTCTTTCTTTCTCCGTCACTGCGTGGACGTCTAAATATGGAAAATCCGTTTCATCAATTTTCTTGAAATATTGCTTCAGTGGCCCTACATTTTGGATACGCTCTCCATTTACATAACTATGAGCCCCAGCTCCGAAGCCATAATACTCTTCATTATTCCAGTATGTGAGATTATGTCTACTTTCATTATCACCTTTTGAGAAATTGCTAATTTCATACTGCTTATAACCATGTTTCTCCATTTCATCCATTACCATTTCGTACATTTTCGCTTCGTGATCTTCACCTGGAAGACGTAATTTCCCCTTATTCATTAAGTTATAAAACACTGTTTTCGGTTCCACAATTAATGAATATGCCGAGAAATGTTGTACACCAAGCGTAAAAGCAATATCTAATGTTTCCTTTACGTCTTCTATCGTTTGTCCTGGCAAAGCATAAATAATATCTATATTAATATTTTTGAAGCCTACTTCCTGTGCTTCTCTAATCGCTACAAAGGCATCTTCCCTTGTATGTTTGCGTCCAATTTTCTCAAGCAGTTCATCTCGAAATGTTTGCACACCAAAACTAATTCTGTTCACTCCACCTTCTAGCAATACGTTTAACTTCTCTTTCGGTAAGTCACCTGGATTCGCTTCAAATGTTAATTCACAATTCGGAGCAAACGGACGCAAACGACGATTAATAATATCGAGTAGCTTTTTTGTCTGTTCCATATTTAACGCTGTCGGAGTTCCCCCACCAACAAAAATCGTTTTCATACTATCAAACGGCACTTTTTGAACCGTGTTTATTATTTCTTTCTCTAAATACTCTAAATATTGATCAACCGGTTGGCGTTCAATGAACACTTTATTAAAATCACAATAGTGACAAATATGCTGACAAAACGGAATATGAATATATGCAGCTTGTACCAAATATAACTCCTACCTTTCTAAAAAGAAAACCTCCGCACTCGGGAGGGTTCTTTACTTCTCTAACGTATTACGAATTTGTTCCATTCGCATTTTTCCCCAATCATACATCATTTCAACGATTGGTAAAAGCGACATGCCTAATTCCGTCATATAATACTCCACTCGTGGAGGAATTTCTGGGTATACTGTTCGATCAACAATCCCATCTTCCATTAACTCTTTTAATTGGTTCGACAAAACTTTATGAGAAATGCTTGGGAATAATCGTTGTAATTCACTAAAACGATGCGGCCCTTCTACACCAAGATGCCACAGTATCACAACTTTCCACTTCCCGCTAATAATAGAAAGGGTCAATTCCTTTTCACAATTAAAATTACCATTTTGTATCTTCTCATGAATATCTTTTCGAATATTTTCGGACATTAACAAACTCCTAACTCTGTATGAACTAAAAAGCATCTCTCACTATTGTAATTGAGAGATACTCAGATGTCTAAAAAGTAATGATACAAAAAGAGAAGCCGTATAAACGGCTTCTTTTTTTATATAACAAGTAAATATTAGTTGTCATCCATTTTCAGTACAGCCATGAACGCTTCTTGCGGTACCTCTACAGAACCAACAGACTTCATACGTTTTTTACCTTCTTTTTGCTTATCAAGAAGTTTACGCTTACGAGAAATGTCACCACCGTAACATTTTGCAAGTACGTTTTTACGCATCGCCTTAATTGTAGAACGCGCTACAACTTTGTTCCCGATAGTCGCCTGAATCGGCACTTCGAACTGTTGTCTCGGAATTAATTCTTTTAATTTTTCTACGATTACTTTACCACGGTCATACGCTGAATCACGGTGTACGATAAATGATAGAGCATCCACTTGTTCATTATTTAAAAGAATATCCATTTTCACAAGTTTAGATGGTTTATAACCAATTAACTCGTAATCAAATGATGCATACCCTTTCGTATTTGATTTCAACTGATCGAAGAAATCATATACGATTTCTGATAACGGGATTTCATACGTTAATGTAACACGTGTTTCATCTAAATATTGCATATCAATAAATGTTCCGCGTTTACCTTGGCAAATTTCCATTACAGCTCCAACATAGTCATTCGGAACCATAATTGAAGCCTTCACAAACGGCTCTTCTACACGATCGATAGACTGTGGATCTGGCATATTAGATGGATTATCAACAATAACATCTTCACCGTTTGTTAAATAAACTTTATAAATAACACTTGGCGCTGTTGTAATTAAATCAATCTTAAATTCACGTTCAATACGTTCTTGAATGATTTCCATGTGAAGAAGTCCTAAGAAACCACAGCGGAAACCAAATCCTAGCGCTTGAGATGTTTCTGGTTCAAACTCAAGTGCAGAATCGTTTAACTCTAACTTTTCTAACGCATCGCGTAAGTCGTTGTAACGCGCAGAATCAATCGGATATAAACCACAGAATACCATTGGGTTTAATTTACGATAACCTGCTAACGGCTCTGCAGCTGGGCGTTTCGCGTGTGTAATCGTATCACCAACACGTGTGTCACCAACATTTTTAATCGATGCTGCTAAGAAACCTACATCACCTACTGTTAACTCGTCACGTTGCGTAGTCTTCGGTGTAAACACACCTACTTCTGTTACTTCAAATTCTTTACCAGTTGCCATCATACGTACTTTATCGCCAACTTTTACCGTTCCATTTACAACACGGATATAAGCAATTACACCGCGATACGGATCATATAAAGAGTCGAAAATCATACATTGTAACGGATCTTCTGAATCACCTGTTGGTGCTGGTACTTTCTCAACAATTTGTTCTAAAATTTCTTCAATACCAATCCCAGCTTTTGCTGAAGCAAGTACAGCTTCTGATGCATCTAAACCAATTACATCTTCTACCTCTTGACGTACGCGTTCTGGATCTGCACTTGGTAAGTCAATTTTGTTAATAACCGGTAAGATCTCTAAATTATTATCAAGTGCTAAGTATACGTTCGCTAATGTTTGCGCTTCAATACCTTGTGCTGCATCCACTACAAGAATTGCGCCTTCACAAGCCGCTAAACTACGTGATACTTCGTACGTAAAGTCGACGTGCCCTGGTGTATCAATTAAGTGAAGAATATATTCTTCACCGTCTTTTGCTGTATAGTTTAATTGTACTGCGTTTAATTTAATTGTAATACCACGCTCACGCTCTAAATCCATAGAGTCAAGCAATTGAGCTTTCATTTCACGTTGTGTTAACGCGTTTGTTTTCTCTAAAATACGGTCTGCTAACGTTGATTTTCCGTGGTCAATATGAGCAATGATAGAGAAATTACGAATTTTGGATTGTCTTTTTGCTCTTTCTTCTTTATTCATCTATGTTCTCAACTCCTAATAGTCTCGCCAATATACACTAGCACTGATTATATCAATAGAGCAGCAAAGATTCAATGAAAACTCGTGCTGCTTACGATACAAATCATTCTATCTATATCTTATGCGAACAAACCATAAGAGACAAACCTTTTTCAAATTAAAAAACGGCTGTCGTACGAAACGATAAGACAACCGTTCTTGCTGCTACTCTTAACTAAAAATCTCTTTCACTTTCCCAACAACTATATCTGTCCCAAACTTTGTCATTTCATAAGCAACACTTGCTATCGCCATACCAATTCCTTCTACGACATTAAAACTCCTTAAACTTTCTAATTGTTTTTGTTTCTCAATTGTTGAAAACGAACTTCCCGAAATTTCCGATTCAGCATCCGCCCCCTCTGTTCCAGTCATATGAGCTATTTGTTCATACGACAGTTGTTGATAACCTTTCATACTTTTCAAGCCATGATTAGCAAGCGCAACTCCTGCTATCATCATAAGCAAGCATAAGATTGCGCTACATATACACAAAAGCGTAAAGTGGCTTAAACTACTATCAGCCCTTCCCATCAATGTGTATATGCCCCTGTATTCTCTTGGTCAATTTGATGGTGCAACGCTGCATTTAAACCACTTGCAATTACATTTGCCATATCCTCTATAAAAGCATCTACTTCTTTTGGGGTTACCATTAAATTATGACCAAGAGGGGATAGCACCTCATAAATTAATTTTCTCTTCTCTTCATCTTCTAACGTACCTACAGCACCTAAAAACATATTTCGGCTTTTTTCATCCGGCATATCTTCTTCTGTTAATTTTTTCTTTTCTCCAAATGAAAATCCCGCAGGTAATAAAGATTTTGATGGCTTATGTCCCTCTTTCATCTCTCTTCCAAAGTGCTTCAAAATAAAATCAATTGTATCGCTTGTAATCGAAACGGCATCAACTACAGTCGGAACACCAATAGCAATAACAGGAATTCCTAATGTTTCTTTACTTAGTTCCTTACGTTTATTCCCAACACCCGATCCAGGATGAATTCCCGTATCAGAAATTTGTATCGTACTATTTACTCGTTCAATAGAACGGGCAGCTAACGCGTCAATTGCAATTACAAAGTCCGGCTTTGTCTTCTCAATAATCCCATAAATAACATCACTTGTTTCAATTCCTGTAATCCCCATTACCCCAGGACGAATTGCACTAACAGGTCTAAACCCTTCTTCTACACTTTCAGGCTGCAATTGAAACAAATGTCTCGTTACCAATACATTTTCTACAACTATCGGTCCAAGTGCATCTGGTGTTACATTCCAATTCCCAAGACCGACGATCAAGCAGCTCGCTTCTTTGGTAACACCAACCTCTTCTAGGAAACAAGAAAATTCTTTCGCAAAAACGCGCTCTACTTTTTGTTGCAGTTCCGTATCTTGTTGACGTATACCTTGTACTTCAAGCGTTAAATAATTTCCAGGTTTTTTACCCATCGATTCAGACGCAACTTCATCAATTGTTACTTTTGTAATGGTAACACCTTCTTCTTCCCTCTCTTTTACAATAACTCCTTGTATTCCATTTTGTTCTTCTTGGCGCTCTTGCAACATTTGATGCGCCTCTACAGCAAGGTCAGTTCTAACGCTATATTTACTTAAATCTAATGGTTCTTTCATCGTATCTCCTCCGTAATTCATAGTAAATATCGTTAGATTTCCCAAAGTTATATAAGGTCATTCTTTCCTTTACGTGAAATTTCATTGATATACTATTGCAATTCTCTTCACCGTTTGATAGAATATCACTTGTTCTATGTAAGAATCGAGTCATTCGATTGCACCAGGGAGGTGAAAAGTATGGCAAACATCAAATCTGCTATCAAACGCGCTAAACTTAGCGAAGAGCGTCGTGCACATAACGCTTCTATCAAGTCTGACATGCGTTCTGCTGTTAAAACTGTAGAAGCTTTAGTTACTAATAACGATCTTGAAACTGCTAAAGAAGCTTTCAAAACTGCTTCTAAAAAACTTGACAAAGCAGCTCGTAAAGGTCTTATCCACCAAAACGCTGCAGCTCGTCAAAAATCTCGCTTAGCGAAACAAGTAAACGCGTAAGGCGTTTAAAAAACGATCCATTTGGGTCGTTTTTTTATATACAAAAAAGTTCACGTTACCAAGTAACGTGAACTTTTTTCGTATCATCACATATGATTTAACCGCATTAAGAAAAACTCAAGCACAAGCTTCTTATCCATCTTTCCTGTCTTCATACTATAATCAGCTTCCGCTAATTCTATAATCACTTTCTTTAGTTCTTCAAAAGAGAAAAACTTCGTTTGATTCATCGCTAACTTTACACGATATGGATGCACTCCAATATGAGAAGCAATTTGATTTTGTCCATAACCACGTTGCTGTAACTCTTTCACTTGATGCAGCAAGCGGAATTGACTTACCAATAACGCAAGCAATTTAATCGGTTCCTCTTGCTGCGTAAATAATCCATCCAAAATTTGCATCGCACCCGCGATATCTTTTTTCACAACTTTTTCTGTTAAAGCAAACACATTTTGTTCAACTGATTTTGGCACAAGCTCGGCAACAAGTTTCGGTGTAATCTCTCCGCCCATACCGACATATAAAGTTAACTTGTCCATTTCCTTAGCCAACATCGTTACATTACTTCCTACAAGCTCTAACAACAAACTAACAGCTGCATTATCAATATGTACATGCACTTCATCTGCACGAGCAACAATCCACTTCTGAACATCCTGCACCTGCATCGCATTTGCTTCTACTATATCCGATGTTTTCTTTAATAATTTTGTGATTTTTTTTCGTTCATCCAGTTTTTCGTAAGGCGCAACAAAAACAAGAATAGAAAATGGAGAAGGCTCCCCAATATATTCTTCTAAAATCTTTATATTTTGCTCTAACTTTTCTTTTTGTGAAGTTAAAAATAGTGGTGATTTTATTAATAGCACTTTACGTTCTCCAAAAAAAGGAAGTGTACGTGCATCCTCAACCACATCTTCTAAATACGCTTCTTCTAAATCATATGTCACAACATTAAACTCACGATCTTCCTCTTCAAGCGCTTCTGTTGTAATAAGCTTTATCGTTTCATTTATAAAAAACGCTTCCGTTCCATACAGTAAGTACAACGGAGCAAACTGCTTCTTTTTAATCTTTTTATGTATATCACTACTCATACTTTTTCCTACTCCCTAACTTGGCAATATATATTTATACTAATGCCCTAGCTTTTGTTTTACAAGTACAAAGGAACGGGCTGTATAACCCCGTCCCTTTATTTATATTAAACGCCACGCAATAAGCCCCGGGTTTCTTATTGGTGTGCGGTAATCACCTTCCCTTTATTATTCACAATAAAAATCCGAGTATAAGTGCCAACTGTTAACATGCTTGGAAACAAAAAACTCACGTTACTTCCTGATTTAAAAGTAGTAAAAACACTCGATTCCTCTTCATATGGAAATTGTAGATTTTTTTCTGACAATATTTTATACTAAAGTGGAATGTTGGGGAGGGATTCTAAATGAATGATTTTGAACAAAACGTTCAAAGTAAACGCAATGACGCTATTGATTCAGGGGTAGGATTTATCGTCTCATTTGGTTTTTTCGCAACACTTTTCATCATTGCAACTGTTATTAAATTTATTGGTTCTTAAAGACTGCTGCTTACCGGCAGTCTTCTTTTTATCTATTATGTGTTTCATCATATGTGATTTTGCTATGAAAGGTTCCGTGTTCCCCTTTAAAAATATAGGAAATAGCACCTTGCTTATCCGTGCGCCATATTTCAATCCCCATCTTCTCAAAACGCTCTATAACTTCCTTATGAGGGTGCCCATACCTATTACGCTCACCGGCAGAAATAATCGCTACATTAGGCTGTACGGCGCTCAGAAAAGGCACTATAGACGACGTGTTACTCCCATGATGAGCAACCTTTAAAACATCCGCCCGTAAATCTGGGTACGTAGCTACTAAAACCTTCTCTCCTTCTTCTTCTAAATCACCTGTAAACAGCCACGTTATCCCTCCTAATTTTGCCCATATTACAATTGAAGCGTTATTTTCACTTCTTTCTTTTCCCGCTGGAGCTAGTACAAAAAATTCCGCTTCATTTACGCTCCAACTCTCCCCTTCTCCCACTTCCCTTATTTTCACTTCCTTTTCTAACGCCTTTTTCTTTATTACTGTTTCTAATACTGCATCTTGTTGCTTTCGGCCAAATACAACTTCTTTTACGGTTATATTTGATAATAACTCTTCCGCAGCACCTATATGGTCCGCATCTCCATGCGTTACGATTAATTTATCGATTGTTTTAATACCTTCCTTTTGTAAATAGGGAATTAAAATATCATTTCCAACTGAAAATTCATGCTTTTTCTGCTGCCATTCTTCCTTGTTTACACGAATTGTTCCACCGGTATCAATGAGGTAAATCTCTTTATCGTACGGGAGGCGAATTAATATTGCATCTCCCTGTCCAACGTCAAGAAATGTAACACTTCCGCTTTCCCGAAAATACGGATATACATAATGACATGTACAAATAAAAAGAAATATACCTGAAGCTATAAACATAATCCCCTTCGATATTCGCCTTTCCCAAACCATCAATATACTAACTATACTCACACAATATAGAGCTACAAGAAGTATAGGTGTTTGCCCGAAATTAAGGCAGGTATATGATAAGTTTTCACAATAAATTAAAAAATCATTAGAAAGATTCAAACCTATTGATAGTACATTCGCAAGTCCTTTTGCAAGAAATGGAATGATTGGTATACATACCAAAATAACAATACTACACGGTAATACAACAAGGGATAAAAACGGAACATATAGGATATTCAGAAAAATACTATATGGAGAAAAATAACCGAAGTGATATAACAAAATTGGAGTACTAACGAGCTGTGAAATAAGAGAAATATAAATAGAATTTCGGATCACTCCATTACTACTCTCTAGCAAAAACGGGGCAGACAAAAGTAAAGCAAAACTACCAACAAAAGAAAATTGAAACCCAATATTATAAATAAGATATGGATCATATATAAGCATACATATAGCCGTTATACTTAAAGCATCGAAGCTAGACAAACGGAGAGAACACATGAAAGCAATCAACATCAAAACTCCTGTTATAGAAGCTCTTATAACAGACGGTGATGCTCCTGCAAAAATCATATATATAGGAATACAGAAGATAAGACATACTGTTGCTAGCTCCCTCGTCACACCACTTCTTAGCAAAATAAAATACACAATCACCATTAACAATACGATATGCGATCCTGAAATCGCCAACAAATGTACAAGACCAAATTGTTGATATTGCTCTTCAATTTCAAATGTCATTTGTTGTCTATCACCAAATACTAACGCATTCATAAAAGCACCTGATTGCTCTGGAAACAGTTCTGTAACTCCCGAGATTACTTGCTGTCTCAAAAGAAGAATCCATTGCACAAGTGACAATGATGTTTTATGGCATTCAGAAATATATGTAGCATCAAATGTGAAATGAATATTTTGCCTATACAGATAATCACGGTAATTAAAACCATGAAAATTACGGGCTATTTGCGGTTCTTTTCTCTCACCTTCGAATATACATGATACTCCTGCATGTAATCGTCGCAGTTGTTTCTTTTCCAAGGCTGATTTAATTTTGTAACTTAATTGCACTATATTTTTATTCTGATCTTCAACTTGAAATGATAAGCGATCCCCGTTAATAAGAGGTGTACTTTGTATCACCCCTCTTGTAAGTCCGTAGGGATCTCCTAGAGGCTTGTTTTGCTCTTGAACATACGTAGTGTACATAGCGCCACTAAAACACGCTATAATACAAAAAAAGAAGGTTTTATGCGAAGTACGATATAAACAAAAGAAAACATAAAAAACGAAACAACACGTCAGCAGTACAACCGAAGAGAAAAAGGCGATTGCAATCCCTATTATAAATGAGATTGCAACATAGCCCCATTGTCCATGCAACTCATACTCACTCCTTATAGCATCATTTTTGCTTTCGTGAATACATGTTGTAATTCTTCCATTGATAAGTTCTCTTTTTCTAAAGATGCAAATAGTTCTTTTAACTCCATATGACGCTTTTGATCCTCTAGCGCTGCAATATCATATTCTAGTGGAACGTGCTTCACTGTTACATTCGCTTTTTTAAATAATTCTACGGCATACGGATGATTTTTATAATCCTGTGCATAATAAACTGCTGTAATACCACTTTGAATAATTGCCTTACAGCATTGTAAACAAGGGAAATGCGTAACGTAAATTTCTGCGTCCTCCGTTTTCACACCAAACTTTGCGCATTGTAATAAAGCATTCATTTCCGCATGAATTGTACGAACACAATGATTATCAATGACGTAGCATCCATCATCTATACAATGTACACCACCTTTAATTGAACCGTTATATCCACCAGCAATAATTCGTTTATCACGAACAATTGTCGCTCCTACCGCAAGCCTTGTACATGTACTACGCAAAGATAGTAAATGGCTTTGTGTCATAAAATATTGATCCCATGAAATTCGCTCCATATTTTTCACCTACTTTTTTGTCTACTTGTAGTGTAGCGAATGAAGAAAAACTTCGTCAATCTTTTATGGAATAATAATTTGATCTTTTATTTTTTCCAGAGACTTCACACCAATCCCATCAATCTCTAACAAATCTTCTATTTTCTGAAACGGACCATGTTCCTCACGATATTTCAAAATACTTTCTGCTTTCCTAGAACCGATGCCTGTAATTTTTTCAAGTTGCCCTTTAGAAGCTGCATTTATTTGCACTTTCCCCTCCTCCTTTGAAACAGCAGCTCCTTCTTGCACCTGTTCGGTTTTATTCGGCACATAAAGGATCATTTGGTCTTGTACCATTTGCGCTAAATTTACCTTCTTCCTATCTGCCTCGGGCAAAAAACCACCTGCCTTTTCAATAGCATCCTTGACCCGGTCCCCTTCTTTCATTTCATACACGCCCTCTTTAACAACAGCTCCTTTCATATCAATTATAATTATTTTTTTCTGCTGCTTTGTATCCGATACTTTCGGTTTACTTTTTTTCTCTATCTCTTTCGTTTGCACATCCGTCGCAATGACTGATCGTTCTGTATGCTGGTTCGTTTTCCAGAAAAGAAGAAAAAGTACAAGTCCAATAATAGCTACTAATCCTAACCATTTCTTCGGAAAATCCCACATCATTTTACACCTCTAATCATAAATTTATAACATCATTCATATTGTTTAGGAGAAAGCTGTTACGAAGGAGGGATGAAACATTGAACATAGGAATTATAGGGACAGGGAACATGGGGAATATACTAATCGATGCATTTTTAGAAACCCGTGCTGTCAAACCTTCGTGCCTTACAATCATTAATCGAACGCCCGCCAAAGCATATCATATAAAGGAAAAATACCCTTCTGTTCATATAGCCAAAACTATTGATGAAGTAATCGAACGATCACACCTTATTTTTATTTGCGTAAAGCCGATAGATATATATCCAATCCTACAAAAATATGCTGAACATTTTTCTGATGAAAAGTGCTTAGTTTCTATCACAAGTCCAATATCTCCATCACAATTAGAGACACTTGTACCTTGCCACGTTGCACGTATTATTCCGAGCATTACAAACCGCGCCCTGTCTGGCGCATCACTATTTACATTCGGAAGTAAATGCTCTGAAGAGTGGCAACAAAAACTATTTCGCCTATTCAAAAACATTTCTACTCCCCTTGTAATAGAAGAAGATATAACACGCGTTTCATCTGATATAGCAAGCTGCGGCCCTGCATTCTTTAGTTATTTATTACAATGTTTCATTAACGCTGCTGTAGATAAAACAAATATTACACATGAAGAAGCCACTACTTTAGTAAGTGAAATGGTCGTTGGAATGGGGAAACTACTCGAAAAAGAGATTTTCACATTGCCTACTTTACAAGAAAAAGTATGTGTTAAAGGCGGCGTTACAGGAGAAGGTATTCGGGTTTTAGAAGAACATGTTGGGGATATGTTTCATAAATTAATCGAGCGGACACATGAGAAATTTGATGAAGATTTAAAATGTGTTGATCAGCAATTCAATAAACACACATAATAAATACGTCATCGCCATTCCAAATCCTTTTTATAAACACTAAATTTTTTACATTACATTTTCACTTAAACTAGCATTTTCACACTTCACGTATATCATCCTCTTATTATCCTAGAACTAAAATTACAGCTTCTTTACAAAACAAAAGCAACCTTCTCGGTTGCTTTTGTTTTATCCGTTTTTCTTCGCCATGAAGAAAATACGCTCTGTTTGTTCTGTAACTTCAAGTCGCTCAAAGTCACCAGTTACACGAAGCACTGTAAAACCAGCCTCTTCAAGCCATTTCGTTAACTCTTCAACCGGATATGCACGTTGCACGTGACATTCGTCAAAACGATGGTACACATCTTCTTCTGGATCTTGAACAAAGAATGTTAAATCATGTTCTACACTATTTGATTCTTCACCAGGGAAGCAATTCCAAATAAGAGATATTTCTTCTCCATTCACTGTGTATGTTTCATTTTGAAATACATGATGTATTTTATATAAAGAATGTACATCAAATAAAAACAAACCATCTTGACGTAAATGATGAAACACTCTTCGAAATGTTTCTTGCACTCCATCTTCTTGCAATACATAATTTAATGAATCACAAAAAATAGTTACACAGTCAAACTCACCCGGAACATCAAGCTCTCGCATGTCTTGTTGGTAAAAAGGAATAAAATATCCTTCCCCACCTAGTTTTTGCTGAGCGACCGTTAACATTTCTTCTGAAAGATCGACACCGATTAAATCGTAACCCTTTTGTACAAGCGGAAGTGTTACATTACCAGTACCGCATGCTACATCAAGAATCTTCGCCTCTTTCATATCCGCTTGCTGTAAACTTTCCTCTGTGAATTCCACCCATTTATCATAAGGAACATCATTCATTAGTTCGTCGTACAACAATGCAAATTGTTCGTATTTCATTGGTCTAGCTCGTTTGTAATATCTTCACGCGGCACATCGCCCCAAAGACGCTCTAAATTATAGTGATTACGCTCATCTTTATGGAATACATGGGCAACTACATCTCCAAGGTCAACTAACACCCAGCGTGCTTCGTCAAAACCTTCCATACGTTGTACGTCGATTTGGAACTCATGTGCTTTTGATTTAATTTCACGTGCAATTGCTTGCACTTGCTTATCTGAGTTACCGTGACAAATAATGAAATAATCTGCAATTGGTGAAATACCTTGCATATTTAGGACAACCATATCTTCTGCTCTCTTATCATCAGCTGCTTTTGCTGCTAATACTAATAAATCTTTATCTTTCATTTACTAATTTCCTCCTTGATAACTGCATTGTATGTTTGGAATGTTAATGGGTAAATCGTTTGATCTTTTTCCATTAAAAATTGAATTGTTCTCTTTAACGCAAATAATAAAGCTTGATCTATATCCGTATATGCGAGTTTGCGAGCTTCCTCCACCCCCGGAAACTTTCGCCCAGGCTCAATGTAATCAGCTACATAAATTACTTTATCTAACATCGTCATTTTCTCATGACCACTTGTATGATATGTAATAGCTTGCAGGATTTCAGGATCTGTAATGCCGACTTCTTTTTCTACTAAGTATGCCCCAACAGGTGCATGCCATAACTCTTTGTTATAACAAAGTAAATCTTTCGGCAAATCTTCACTTTTAATGATCTCTTCCATCTCTGAAATCGCTCTACACTTCGCATAATCATGGAATATAGCTGCAACTTCAGCCTTTTTTTCATCCACACCGTATAACTTAGCAAGTTCAATTGCTGTTTCCATTACACCAATTGTGTGTATATAACGTTTTTCATGCATTTGTTGTTTGACAATATGAAGTGCTTTCTCACGTTTCATACAACCCATTCCTCTCGATATATACCTGTACTTTTTCAGGAAGTAAATATTTACATGTTTTCTTCTCTTTATATCTCTCACGCAATAAAGATGAAGAAACTGCAAACTCCGGAATTTCCACAGTGGTGATAGGATAAGGTGTACACAATGTATAACCAGGTCTTGCAACCCCAACAAACGTTACAAGATTAAGTAACGCTTCAATGTTATACCACTTCGGTAAATACTCAACCATATCTCCACCAATAATAAAGTGAAACTGCACATCCGGATGCTTCTTCGTCAATTGTAACATAGTGTCATACGTATAAGATGGGCCCTTCCTGCTTAGCTCTTCTAAACAAATAGAAAAATGTTCCTCTGCCTCAGTCGCAAGCTCTAACATTTGTAAGCGATTTTCTACACTTGTAATATTCCGCCCTTGTTTATGCGGTGGAATTTGGTTCGGTAAGAACCATACTTCTTCTAAATTCAAAGCATGATATACTTCATTTGCAATTAGCAAATGCCCATAATGTGGCGGATCAAATGTACCGCCAATGATGCCAATTTTCCTCAAAAGAAACGCCCCTTCCTTTTACGTACAGCAACTCTCTTCATTTCTATTCGAAGAGAGTTTACTGTTAATAAAAGTTCAATTGGTTTCGCTCTCTACATCATTACGCACTAGCGATAAAAATAGCATATGCTTGTCTTTTTATCGAGGAAGCTTAATTTGCTTATTTTCTCTAGATTCTTTGTATAAAACGATTGTACTTCCAATTACTTGAACGATTTCAGCACGTGCGCCTTTTGCAAGTTCTTCTGCAACTTCACGACGATCGAATTCACAGTTTTGTAGCACACTTACTTTAAATAACTCACGAGCTTCTAAAGTATCTGCGATTTGTTTAATCATGTTTTCATTTACTCCACCTTTTCCTACTTGAAAAATTGGTGTTAAATGATGTGCTTGTGCACGTAAAAATCTTTTTTGTTTTCCTGTTAACATATATGTTAGCCTCCAAGCTTTCTTATAACTAATTGTTTCATTCTATCGATATTCGGTACACGCCCTGTCCACATTTCAAATGCAAGCGCCCCTTGATAAACAAACATATCAATACCATTTTGAATCACTGCACCTTGCTCTTTTGCCTCACATAAAATTTTCGTTTCAAATGGATTATAGATTATATCTGATACAATCGTTCCTTTTTTTAACGAAGAAATTTGTAATGGCGTATGTTCAACGCGTGGATGCATACCTATTGTTGTCGTCTGAATGATAATATCATAATTCCCTTGTTCTTCTGAGGCTTTTTCTAACGATAAAGCCTCAGAATGAACAGTAGCCGTACATGCAGCAATAAGTTCTTTCGCCTTATCTACTGTACGATTAGCTACATCAATCTCTTTCACACCTACATGAGCAAGAGAATAATAAATAGCTCGACTAGCACCACCTGCGCCAATCAATAAAATACGTTTCTCTTGAAGTGGTTCACTACTAATTGACTGCAGTGCTTGGACAAAACCAATTCCATCTGTATTGTAGCCAATCAATTTTCCATCCTTATGAACCACTGTATTTACTGCACCAATTTGTTTTGCTAGCGGGTCAGTCTCATCCAAATAATCCATAATAGCAACTTTGTGCGGAGTTGTTACATTAAATCCTGAAATACCTAATGCTTTTAAACCTCTTACTGCTTCCCCTAGCACTTCCTCTTTAACAAGAAACGCCTGATAATGGGCATCCATATTCAAGTGTTCAAATGCATCGTTATGCATAACGGGTGATAATGAATGTCCAATTGGATTTCCGATTACACCATATAATTGTTTCATAAATCCCTCTCCATATTAAATTAAAGATTTACGTAATGAAACACTTACTCCTTTTGGTACGTGTGCAACAATTTTTGCTCCTGGTTCGTTCACAGTAACCCATCCTAATCCAGAAAATACAACATCCGTTTTTGGTTCACGAATATTAAACTCGTATTTCACTAGCTCTGGCATATTTGCTAATTCTTCTGGTGTTGGTGGGCTTAGTAAATCCCCAGCATGATTTTTATACAATTCATCTGCTTTCTCAAGCTTTGTACGATGGATTGTTAAACGATTCGAGAAGTGACAAGTAAATGCACGACGACCACCACTTACATAATCAAAACGTGCCAGTCCACTAAAGAACAATGTTTGTTCTTCATTTAATTGGAACACCATCGGCTTAATTTCTTTTGTTGGTGTAATAAGCTTTAAGCTTTCTTTTCCAACATAATGAGCCATTTGATGGTGGTTAATAATACCTGGCGTATCATATAAAGAAGATTCTTCATCTAATGGAATATCAATTAAATCAAGCGTTGTTCCAGGGAAATGAGATGTTGTAATTACATTTTCAGTCTCATCACTAAATTCTTTAATCATACGATTAATAAATGTTGATTTTCCTACATTCGTACATCCAACAACGTAAACATCTTTTCCGCCACGGTAATACTCAATAGCATCTGCCAGCTCAGCAATCCCTTGTCCCTTCGCTGCACTAATTAAAAAGACATCTTCTGGCTTTAATCCTAGCTGCTTTGCACTATAACGCATCCAATGCTTTACTTTATCATGTTTTACTGACTTAGGAATTAAATCCGCTTTATTCCCAACAAGTAATACTTTATTATTTCCGACGAAACGATGTAAGCCAGGTAACCAGCTACCATTAAAATCAAAAATATCTACAATCTTAACTACTAACGCATCCGAATTTCCAATTCCATTTAGAATACGTAGGAAATCATCATCTGTTAATGATACATCTTGAATTTCGTTATAATGCTTCAAACGAAAACAGCGTTGACAAATTACTTGTTCTTTCTCTAAAGATGAGGCCGGAGCATATCCTACTTCATTTTTATCTTCTGTTTGAATTTCTACACCGCAACCAATACATTTAATTGTTTCAGTCAAACTCTATTCCTCCCAGTTAATTAAACCTTTTTTCTTCATGTTTTTCATAATTCTTCGTTCAATTTTCCGATTAAAGCGCGTTACTAATCCGTCCGTTTGTGCTACCGGTACAACTAAAATTGTATGAAGTCCCACTCGGTTTCCACCTAAAACATCTGTTAGTAACTGATCCCCAATTACTACAACTTCATCTGGTTGCAGGTGCATCTCTTGCATCGCACGCTTAAATGCACGAACAAATGGTTTACGCGCACTATGAATAAATGGAATACCTAATGGATCAGCAAAGTCTTTTACTCGTTGCTCATTATTATTTGAAACGACCGTTACTTGAATGCCTAGCTCTTTCATTTTCAAAAACCACTCTTCAAGTTGCGGCGTTGCATTTGGACGATCCCATTCAATTAAAGTGTTATCTAAATCAGTAATAACGCCTTTAATTCCACGTTTTTTCAAATCTTCTGGTTGAACATGATATACATTCTTCACATATTCATTTGGTAAAAATAGCTTCAATTTCTTTCACCTCTTTGAGGAGTTTTCATAAAAATTTTTCGACAACATATTTCGATATTTAACCTGTGGATAAGATTGTACACATTTTCCACATTAATTTTTCAGTGAATTTGGAATTTACTAACAATCTATACACATTTTATCCACCTAGGTATGTGGATAACCACTCGTTTGTGACTGTCATATTTTTTTGGTACATTAAATGCAACAACGAATCAATCCTTATATTATTAGGAGGTGACTCACCTTGAAAACAAAGCATATGGAACAGTTATCTACTGAGTTACTCACTGAGTCTTATTATAAAGCAAAAGAACTAAAATTAAATCCCGACTTCATTTTACTTATAAAACAAGAAATTATTAGACGCTCATTAGAGGACAAGCTGGTCAAATCGTCTTAATTACATATAAAGTGAATTTTTAATTAGCTAACTTGTAAAAAGAGCCATCCTGCGATGGCTCTCGAATAAACAAGTACTCCCATCTCGGGAACTTCATCATTAAGCATCTTTGTCCATAACTCTTGCTTACAGTTATAAAATCTTTTCTTTACTTATGAGCCAATCGAGTAGCAATTTTTTCACCAAGACGAAGCTCTTGTCCACTCTTCAAATTCTGCACTACTTCTATCATATCTTTTTCAAACAATAACACAACTGTTGAGCCAAATGTAAAGTATGCCATTTCTTCACCTTTTTGAACAGTATTTCTTTCATGTAGCAGCTCAATACTATTAACAAACATAGCTCCTACTTTTACAAGCGCCATATGTTCACCGTCACTATTCACTTCTGTAACAGAACGATAATTTTTTGACAATGGTTCTTTCCCGTATTCCATACCAGCTGCATTTACCGGATATGATTTTCTACCAAGCACAAACCTTTCAGTCACAGAACCAGCAAGCGGACTATGAATACGATGATAATGACTTGGGCTTAAATAAATAACCATATATGTACCACCTGCATATCGCTGTGCACGTTCTTCATTACCTAGCATATCTACAATTGAATAACGCTTGCCTTTAATATCAAATGTTTTTGTGTCCTCAATAGGACCGTGATCAGCAAAAACACCATCAACAGGACTAACGATACTCGATGCACCTGTATCAATACTACGCTTTCCTTCTTTTAGCTTACGCGTAAATAATTCATGCAATGTTCTATATTCCTTCAAACCCTTTTCCATCTCATCTTGATTAAGTTGAAAAACTTTCGCATACGATGGAATAATGATAGAGCTCAAACGAGATTGTGCAAATTTACGTAATATATAAGAAGTAAAACGACCATTTGTAAGTTCGATCATAAGTCGATATAATGTACGTCGCAAATTGCGAAACCTCCTAATCAGTCTATAACTTTAGCTTTCCCTTCTTTTCCTTCTATATCATATGTAAAATTGGTTCTTATTCCCACATATCATATAGAACTGGTTCATTATGCATGCAGAAAACTAAGTATGGTATTATTCTTAAATTGTTTAGCACCTTCTAATATTACAGATAGAATCCGTCATTTTCAACAGTGAACATGGATTTCTTCTGAACACACCCCTTTTTCTTTCCTTATTCACAAAAAGAAAAGCAGCCCTTTTAAAATACGGCTGCTTGCAATGTGCATTATTCTTTCGCTTTTTTCTCTTTCTCTGCTCTTACAAATTCATGGAACATTTTCATTAAAGCGCGCTTTTCAATTCTTGATACGTAGCTTCTGGAAATACCGAGTGCCTTTGCAATCTCCCGCTGCGTTTTCTCTTTATCAAGCCCCAGTCCAAAACGCTTTACGATTACTTCTTTCTCTCGTTCGTCTAAAATATCGATATATTCTTTAATCTTTTCTAACTCCATACTAAGCTGGATCATATCAATTACATCTTCAGACTCTGATTTTAATATATCAATAAGCGATATTTCATTCCCCTCTTTATCTTGCCCGATCGGATCATGAAGTGAAACGTCCTTTTTCGTTTTCTTTAGTACACGTAAATGCATCAAAATTTCATTTTCAATACAGCGCGCTGCATACGTCGCAAGTTTTGTTCCTTTTCCTGCCGAATAGCTCTCGATCGCTTTAATGAGCCCGATTGTACCAATTGAAATTAAATCTTCTGCATCTTCCCCTGTGTTTTCAAATTTTTTAACGATATGAGCTACAAGCCGTAAATTATGTTCAATTAACAGATTCCTCGCTTGAGCATCACCTTGCTCCATTAACTCTAAGTACTTTCTCTCATCGTCAGATGATAACGGCTGCGGAAACGCATTATTCTTCACATAAGAAACAAAAACAAACACTTCTCGAACCATATATCCAATTGCGGCGAATAGACTCAAACCTTTCACCTCCGCCAAAATAGTGGTCTTTACTAAGTGTATGTGGGCGTGAGGTTGTTTGTGTCTGTACGATATCATTCCAATATGTTTTTAAGCATAATAATTGTCTCATAAAACCTCACTGCGTATACTTAAACACTTAAACAAAAGATTGGAGAGTGGAATATGAAATATTTCATTTCCCTCTTGTACCCGAGTAGCTTGTAAGAGATGAACTCCTTGTACGCTCTTGCAAGCTACTTGTACTACAAGGAGGGATTACAAATATGAAATTTGAAAGAACACGTGCTTATACAAGACACCAACGTCAACGTACAATGCGTCGAAAAATGAATATTGCACAACACGCATGGGGATATACTCCTGAAATTGCCGGTATTTTTGCAAAAGGAAAAGTTCACTGTTCTTGTGGAATGTGTACAATAAAGTGGAGAACAGAAGGACCACCTGCTAGTGTACAGAAGTGGTTATACAAAATTGATACATACGAAGAATAATCGTTCTTTCTAAAAAAGGTCTTCTATCGAAGACCTTTTTCCCTATTTAAAAGCTTATTTACTCCAAATTTTCTCCCCAGTATGCGCATCAATATAACGAATTTCTCGACTACCGTCGAAGAATTCTTTATCATTTTCATTCGTTGTTTGTTTATACAGTAATTGATATACCGTTTCCTCTACATCATGATCTATAGACCATTCTAATTTAACTCGCATGGCCTCTCTGTATATTTCTAACGCTTTTTCCTTTGTTACTTTTGGTGTTGTTTCATATGTAAGTAATTCTTTTATAAGGTTGCTAGACTCTCCGGAATAATGCACCACAGCCCCATTTTCTGCATTGATATTGACCATAAATTGCTTATACTCTGCTGGAATACCATTCACATATACGGAAAAGGTAAACCTTTCAATTCCATCTTCTGTTGCTTCACGTTCTTCCCAAAGACGTAGATATTGTGTGACATCTGGAATAACTTGTTCCAAAAATTGAAGTACTTTTTGTAAACATTCCTCTCTAGACAGTATTTTCTTTACTTCTTTATCATCTGTCATTTTTATAAAACCAATTAATTCATCGGTAGATTTATCAATCATAATGCCAACAAAATTATTATATTTTAACATCGGTAAATGCTTTTTAAAAAATTCATTCATTAAATATGGATTCTTTTCTTCTTTCTGTTTCTGTAATTTCTCTTTCAGAACAAATTTCATTCTTATTTCATCATCATTTTCCGTCTCAGCTACTTTTGTAAAACTTTCTTTATCCCAGTCAAATAAATCGAATACGTCATCTTGCCGGCTACCTTTTTTCGGTTTTTCAACAGCTACAGCCGAAGGCAATTTATAATGATCTGGTCCAAATAAATCTTCGCCTGTACTTGCATCAATAAACGCATGACTTGGCTCTGGTTCGTATACAAGACGGTACCCTTTTACTTCTTCTCCATTTTCATACTCACATGAAGAGTGTGTTAAATCTACAAATACAAGTCTCATATTTTGTCTAGCTTTCAAGTTTTCTAAAACGACGTTCTCCTCAACAATTTCACTTGGCCATGACGGTTTTGTCTCTATAGCTTTTTGTCCATTATAATGGAAATTCACAACATTCCCTGAAGAGTGAACTTGCACAACATATCCTGTATTCGGCAATGGATAGCCCTTCACTTCTTGCATATAATTTACTTCTTTCCAACCACGTCTGTCATCCTTAACAGTTATATATGAATAAAATTCATATCCTTCTTTTGTATATTTTTTTAAGAATGTATTTGCAATCTCTCTTGCCTTGTTCTCCTCTAGCGCTTTCTTACTACTCGAAAAAGACTTTTCATCCTCTATCCTAAATTCAATTAAATTACCAGTATGTCTATTCAACGTTATTTGTATCGTTCTCTCCTCATCCTCTTTATGCTCCCACCATAATAGATGATATGGGTCATCCACACCTTCTTGATCATCTACAACAAGCCTATAATCATCTGGAATGTTAATAATATGAGCCACTTGCTCTTTTCTTTCTTTATCTTTTTGATTCATCATACCTCTCCTTTTATTACAATTTAAGGTAATTATAACAAACAAAACCAAAGAACTATAAACAAAAAAGACTAGAGATATCTCTAGTCTTCTACTTCGTTTCACGATGTAACGTTACTCGCTTTAATCGTGGACAATATTTTTTTAGTTCAATGCGCTCTGGATTATTTCGTTTATTTTTTTTAGAAATATAATTACGATCACCGCACTCTGTACAAGCTAATGTAATATTTACACGCATATGTAATTCTCCTTTCTTTTAAAGATCGCAAAATAAAACGTAATGATTACGATTTAAATATTATATAACTTCATTCTATTTGTCAATTGCAAAACAAAAAGGATCTAAATAGAACCCTTTTGTTTAAGTAATCTATACCTTGTATTAAAATGTTTCGTATGTAACAAACTCACTAATCGGTTTTCGATATCCTCGTGGGCGAGTTTTAGTAGTATCACTTTTTCCTATCGTAATCATTAAAACAGGTACTACATGCTCTGGCATATTCAATTCACTTTGTACTGCTTTTTCATCAAAACCGATCATTGGACACGTATCATATCCATAATATTTAGCTGCGTACATAAAAGTCATCGCACTTAACGAAGCATTTCTAATCGCTTCCTCTTCCATGAAGCGTTCTCCTTTTCCTTCATATAGCCCTTTCGTTTGCCTAATTGTATCTTCATACTCACATTCATCAATCATCTTTAAAACCTTCATACCGAAATAAATATTTTCAACATTTTGGTATGCTCTCTTGTCACCACAAACAAGTATTACCGCAGATGCACTCGATACTTTATATTGTCCGAAGGCTAACTCTTTTAATCTTTCTTTGCGCTCTTGATCACGAATTACAACATAATGCGTATGTTGCAAATTGTAACAAGATGGAGAAAGCTTTGTTAGCTCAAATATTTTTTTAAAGTCCTCATCTGGGATTTCTATTCCTTGTACAAATTTCATTGCAGAACGTCTAGCAATTGCTAATTCTTCAAAGTTCATCTTTTAGCCTCCTTAATAACCATAAATTTAAATATACATTAATTTATACTAATGAATAAATCAAATGAAAACACTTTAAATTATGAATAATAATGATGATTTACAAAAAAAAGACAAAAAGCTGAAACAATTAGTTCATACGAAATTCACACGAATCTATTACTATAGGAATTGTACATAGTGAACTTATTAACAATCACGTTTATTCATATAGAATTTTTACTCGAAAGGAGTTGAAAGTATGAAAACTAAATATCGCTTTATGATTTCATCATTTGCTGCTTGCGCTTATATGCTTTGGTATTTAGTATAATAACAACCTCACTTGTAGATAGGAAAAGGTGTGTATATAAATGGAATATAATCAATCAACAGTTAACTACTGGAAAGCTTTTGTACTACCATATACATTTGCTTTAGAAGAGTTAAAAACTAAATTTGAAATTATGAACCGGGAAGCTCAATTTTTAGAGGATTACAACCCGTTTGAACATATAAAAACAAGATTAAAACAACCTGAAAGTATTATTAAAAAGCTTGAACGTAAAAATTTATTACCGACAGTTGAAAATGCCCAGACGCATTTACAAGACATCATCGGCATTCGTATTACATGTTGCTTCGTAGAAGATATTTATCATTTAAAAGAAGTCATTCAAAAGCGTGAAGATATGGAAATCATAGAGGTAAAAGATTATATCGCTAATCCAAAGGGAAACGGCTATAAAAGTTTACACATGATTATTAAATATCCTTTATCACTGAATTCTGGTACAAAAGAAGTCTTTGCAGAAATTCAGTTACGTACGCTTGCAATGGACTTCTGGGCAAGTTTAGAACATAAACTTTATTATAAATATGAAGGGAAAATACCTGAGTATTTAAAAGATGAACTACATGATGCAGCAATGAAGGCTGAAGACCTCGATAATAAAATGGCAACAATCCGCCAAGATATTGATGATATCGAAGCATGCTCAAATCAAATTATGTTACCACTATAAAAAAAGGTTCTCGCCAATGAGAACCTTTTTGCACTATTTACGGAAAGTTTCATTTTATTTCTTCTCTATCGTGCGAACCTCTTCAATTTTCCAGCCATCCTCTTCTTTTCCAAGTGCATACTGTACTTTTTTCTGAAGAGTGACCTCTCCATCTATTTCCTTTTCTTGTGTTTCAACAACAACATATCCTGCTTTACTAGCTTTTATATCTATATGTTCCAATTCAATTTTCTTATTTCCCTTTTGAAAAGCTGCTTCTTTTTGCGTTTTTAAGTCTTCAGCACTAGGCATCTTCTTTGAAAATAACTCCATATGTTCAGCAAGATTTTTTTCATTTGTCGTCCGTACAAATTTCTCCATAACATCTTGAATCGATTTCTCTTCTTCTTTCGTCATTTGTACTTTTTCCTCAGCTTTTGTAGCAGTAGATTTTTGTTCTATCTGATTCTCTTTGGATTGACATCCAACTAGCAATAATACACCTACTAGAAGGAATCCTATCCCTCTGAAAAAAGCTCTCATCTTCCCATCTCCTAAAAAGAAAAGTGAGGCATTTCGCCTCACTTTCGTTTATAATTAGCGTCTTCCTTTATTCGGATCGCCACCGCCAACAATATCAAAGACACGTTTAGCGATATTTGTATTTTCTTGAACGCCAGAGAACAAGTATTTACCAGGACCAAATGCATATACGTTTACATCTTCCCCTGTATGTCCACCTGTTGTCCATCCTGTAACCGAACGCTTATTGAAAATATCTTCAATCGCATTATCAATCTTTGTTACATCTTTTGAAGGAGCAATATCGTTTACCGCTTTAATTTCTTCTGGTGTTAATTGTAAATCAATATATTTTTTCAATGTTTCTTCTACATTTGCACCTTTTGCAATCTCATTTGCCATGAAGTCTGGTGTGCGTTTTGCAGCTTTAATTGGATCTACTTTAAAGTTATACTCACCATTCGCACCTAAAGATAATCCACCAGTAGCGTGGTCTGCCGTTGCAACGACTAACGTATTTTTATCTTTTTTCGCAAACTCAATCGCTGCTTTAAATGCTTTTTCAAAGTCTTCCATTTCACTCATTGCACCAACGATATCATTATCGTGTCCAGCCCAGTCGATTTGACTTCCTTCAACCATTAAGAAGAAACCATTTTTATTTTTGTTCAAACGCTCAATTGCTGCATTTGTCATTTCTTCTAATGAAGGTGTTTTATCGGTACGGTCAATCATTTTATCTAAACCGCCTGGCGCAAATAAACCAAGAATTTGATCATTCTTATCATTTAACAATTGATTACGATCTGTTACATAGCTATAACCAGATTTCTTAAATTCTTCTGTAAGATTGCGATCTTTTCTAACAAAGTTAGTTACACCACCGCCAAGCATAACGTCTACTTTATGCTTCCCTTTAATTTTCTCATCAAAATAATCATTTGCAATTGCGTCCATGTTTTTACGACTAATGTCATGCGCACCGAAAGCAGCTGGTGTTGCATGTGTAATTTCAGAAGTAGCAACTAATCCTGTTGATTTCCCTTTTTCTTTCGCTTGTTCAAGGACAGTTTTCACTTCTGCTTTATCATTATCAACTGCAATTGCCGCATTATATGTTTTAATTCCTGCTGACATAGCTGTTGCTGCTGAGGCAGAGTCTGTGATATTTTCATGTTCATCTTCCGGATATGTCTTTTGTGTTCCTACAAGATGCTTATCAAACTCTGTAGATTCCATCTCGAATGTTTTTGGATTATCTTTCATATAGCGATGAGCCGTCATGTATGAAGGACCCATACCATCTCCAATTAACACAATAACATTTTTAATCTTTGCATTGCTTCCGCTCTCATCTGCATTTACTTCACTAGAGCGTGTAAAATTCCATGTTGCCACCGAAGTAACTGCTAACGACGCCACAACTGCAAATGGCCATGCTTTTTTCACAAACTTTTTCACTGTATTGTCCCCCTAATTAGGTTATTCATTTCCCACTATCAAATTTAATAGAAGACTATTAAGAGAAAATTAGTTATATGTAAATTTTTTGTTAACTTATGTAAATATCAGTTATAATTTGTATAACATTGTCTATTCATACCAACCATCTTCCCCTTTACAATCAAAATATAAACAAGTTGGATTTCATTTAACGTAAATCTCTTATTTAACATTTCCAATCTACTTTTATGAAAATTAATAGAAATGTGGTGAGCATGTATGAAAACAATAAAGCTTGATGAAACTTTTATTTTTGATTTACTCGACCTTTGCAAATCTATTGGATGGTTACAAAATAAAGCATTTATGAAAAAACAATTCGAAATGTACCTTTCTCTCGGTACACTTGTCGGTTATATGCATGAAAATAAACTGATTGCAGCTGGAGGCGTATTTCCTTTTAAAGATAGGTTTTCTACTATTGGTATGTTAATCGTCCATCCTAATTTTCAAGGCCGAGGCATCGGGCGTATTTTGCTTAACCACTGCTTAGAACATACTCACGCAAAACAACCAATTGCACTTATTGCAACAAAAGCTGGCGAGCCTCTTTATTCATCATGCGGATTTCAAACAATAACGACCATTCATCGTTTTGAAAAACAAACTACTAAGACACATATCACTCATACACAACAAGTAAAAGAAAAAGACCTTATATCGCTTATTTCTCTCGATCAAATTACAACTGGTGCCGATCGTTCTTTACTTTATTCATTACTATTACCAAGAACCAGCCACTCTTTTAAAATGGAGAGACATAACTGTGTAGAAGCTTTTTCCTTATGCATACAAAAAGGTAATATATTATGTATTAATCCACTTATCGCCAAACGAGAAGAAGATGCTATTCAATTACTACAAAACATATGTGAATGTTGGAATGGCACAGTAAGGATTGATGTCCCACATTCACAATTTTCATTTCGCAAATTTCTTCAAACAGAAAATTTCCAAGAAACGCTCCTTTCACCTCTTATGATAAAAAATGGTAGCCATCTTCCTGGAAATCGTAAGATGCTATTTGCTATGATAGATACAGCGTTATGTTAGAAAGGGGACACCTAATTGAAGCGATTTAGCTATTTGATGGTAGGTTGTCTTACTCTTACACTATTAGTAGGATGTAGTGCAGCAGAAAAGCCAGTAGAACAAGTAAAACAAGTTAAAAATACACTTACAGCAAAACTAGCTACCGAGGAAAAAATGGTAGAAATAGATGGTCAAACCATTTACTTCAAAAAGATTGGTAATGAAAAACCACCTTTACTTATGATCCATGGATTTGGAGGATCCTCAGATGGTTTTCAAAAGATTTACTCAGACTTAGCAAAAGATCATACAATTATTTCTGTAGATGCTTTAGGCTTCGGACGCTCATCAAAGCCGATGGATTTTTATTATTCTTTCCCCACTCATGCAAATTTGTATTATAAGTTAATGAAAAAACTAGGTTATGATTCATTCGCAATACTGGGGCATTCAATGGGCGGAGAAATTTCTCTTAATTTAACATATTTATATCCTGAAGCAGTTACCCACCTTATCTTAACTGATGCTACAGGCGGGCCTCATACACTCGTTAATAAACAAGGTTCTCCTACGCCACAATTATCAACTGATTTAAATACTGTTTCTGCTGTTGCAGATTATGATGAGAGCAAAGTGAAATTTAAACGTAATGATGAAGAGCATTACAATAAAATGAAATTATGGCCTAGACGTCTTCAAATCAATGCAAATGAAATGAAACAACCAACCTTAATTATATGGGGAAGAAATGATAGTAGCGTTTCTTGGAAAGAAGGAGAAACGTATCATCAATTCTTAAAGAATAGTACTTTCCATATTATCGAAAAAGGTTATCACGCACCATTTCGTCAGGAACCACAGGAGTTTGTAGGGTATGTGAAAGATTTCTTTGACAAAAACCCTATAATAACTGAAAAATAAACGGGTATCTCATTTTGAGATACCCGCTTTCATATATTAAGCAGCTTGCTTTTGGCGTTTTTGAGTTTTTGATCCTAAAACTTTTGGGATAACAAAGCCGTCAAGTCCAAGTTTTCCAGCATTCATACCAGAAACTAGAACGAACATAGATAAGATAACCATTTCAGGGTTCACACCAATTGACCCACTAAACATATAGGAAAAGTTCATTACAAGACCGAAAAAGACCGCTGTTTTTGTTAAACAGCCCACAATTAAACCAATTCCGACTAAAATTTCTCCCCACGTCACAAGTGTATTAAATAGATCGACATTTGGAATTGCAAAATCTTGTAAAAATGATGCCCACCAGGATTGAACAGCCGGTTGTGCTCCTTTAGATTTTTCAATTGCACCTTGTAAATAACCCGTTGCATCGAATCCTTTTCCTTGTAGTTTACCAATTCCAGCCATTAACCATGTGTAACCAAGATACACTCGGATTACTGCTAGCACAAAAGAAACTGCTTTGTTTTCTCTTAAAAATTGAATAACCATATCTTCCTCCTAAAGTTGTAATTAAGTTAGTTACAGTTAATACAATAACATTAGTTACTTATTTTACAAACGTTAATTATGAATAATTCGTGACATACGTATGAAATATTACAAGCTAACGTTTATATAGTAACTTTTATTACCTGTAAAAACTTGAACATATCATACCATAAGTGATAATCATTTTCATTAAAAAAATGTAAAAAAAGTGTGAGTTAAATGTGAAACACATTTATTCGAATATAGAATAAACGTGTTTCGCACTACTTATAGAATCGAAATGTACGTGTCTCCTCATCAATTAAACTTGCTTCTTGAAATGCTTCTTCTAACGTTTTTTTTTGGTTAATAACCCCGTAAAATAAGCGTATTGTAAACATAAGTGCTGCATTCCCATCTACATAATCTATCGATCCAATATACGATTTTGCTCCACTACGTAAAAAAGATTCTGCTAGTTTTCGCTCCCCTAACGTACACCCACTATTTACAATATGTGTATTATGCAATTTTGCATATTTATAAATTTCTGCTGAACCAAAGTATCCCCGCGGTTCATCTTGTTCATATATATCTTCACCTAACTCTTCCATCACAAACTTTTCTTCCTCACCATGAAAGCAAAAGACAACATAATTAATATCGTTATATAAACCCTTTCCAGAAAGAATATCGATGAATTCTTTCGGTCTACCAATCCAGTGTGTTATAACTTTCGCCCCAAAATATTCAAGTGATGCTCGGATTGATTGTGCCTCTAAATCAGAATTAAAGCCAACTACTATTGCAACATTCAACATACACCCTCCATCCTATAATTAGATTTCCTCAATCAAACTTTTAAGGGATACATCCATTTTATATATACCCGTTTCTTTCAAAAAATAAGATCTAGTTAAAACGACTTTCTGTAAATATTGCCTATACGCTGTAATTGTCCCGTCGTGAGATACAATGTAAATTCTTTCCGCCCCCAGCTCATAACACCAAAGAAGAAATTCATCTACGATTTGCTGAAAACGATTCTCTGAAATAGTATTTATACCTTCCGTCCATAACTGCTTATTTGTACTTTTCGCAATCGAAAAATGTGGAAATAAATTTGTTATTATTCCCTGATCTACTATGTGATCACATGGTAATGTTTTCGCTCCTTCTCGATAAGGAAAAATACGTGGGGATGCATATGGATGAACGATTTTTTGACAAGCTACTTTCTCACTCCATATCGCCGCCGTTTGTAAAGTTCTAAGTGTAGGGCTAGCGATTAATATATCTGTTTCTTGCAATGGCACATTGCATTGAAGCAATTTAGCCTGATTCCTTCCCTCATCCGTTAATGGGGGATGCAATACTTGTAAACTTGCCGGCAAATCTTTTGTATGTTCTCCTTCACCGTGCCGAACAAAGACGAGTTTCATACCCATCCTCCTCTCTCCATGAAATCCTTCAACAGAATTTCTTCCCTATCTCATTCATTATTCCTGCTATAAGAAAAAACAATATGTAAAATACTTTTTACAAGAGGGAGGGGAATCACAAATATGAAATGGATAACCATCTTAATTGGAATGATAATATGGAGCTACATAAATGGCTTCTTTAGTAGTGATAAAACTGCTAATCTTTGGATTACAGATGATGAACGTGAAACAAAAATTAAGCAGAAAGCAATTATTGCAAGCTGGTCTGGTGTTTTTATGTTTTGTATCATTAACCTCTTAAACAAATGGTTAGGTGTAGGGATGAGCGATACATCACCTTACTTACCATCTTCTGTCGCAACTATTTTAAAAGAAAATATAGAGTTACAAATTTTATTTATGCTATTTATTACGTATGGCACATATTTTACGTATACTACCGAAGGAAATTAAGCGCTTAACTTTTTACCTCATGATTATCCTCCTAAATGGTTATAGTAATTAAGACGAAATGAAAGGAGCGATAAAAAAATGAGTAACTCAAATGACTTTTTAGATACACTGCATGAAAAACAAGCAAAAGATGAACAAAATAGAAAACGTCAGGGGAACGGAAACCCCGCGAAAAAAAAGCCAAATAAAACACATAAATAACAATAAAAAACCTGCCTAAAATTATCTTTTAGGCAGGTTTTTTTATTCCTCTTTCACCGAGATGACATTTTCCCAATTCCATCTCTCATAATACCACTCTGGTACATCTATATTTTCAATCCACTTCTTTTCCTGCTTTCCATCATTATTGGCAATCCATACATTGGCTTTCTTACGGTCTGAACGTATCCATATTAATTGATTACTCTTATTCATGAAGATTGGATGATAATCTCCTTGCCTATGAGGTGGCTTTGTGATTCGATGTTGTTCGTCGCTTGTACTATCGATCTCATATAAAGATGGTAGTGGTCTTTTTTCTAGTGGAGTTTCTATCCCTGCCTCTTTTGCTCGTGAAACGATAATTACGTTATCGTTCTTCCATGTAAAATCCCAATCGACATATCCTTTCGGTGTAAATGTGTTCTGCTGAAGTGCTGGCAATTCTTTTACTTTTAAATGTTTATTCTCTAACGCAACTCTCCCGCTACCTTCAATATAGGCTAATATATTTTTTGATGGCGCCCATTGAAACCATTGTGTGTTTAATAACATTTGATCTACTTTTTCAAACCGGCTGCCATCTGCCCGAACTAGGCAAAGCGTATTGCTATCAGCTGACCATGAAGCTGTCGGTACTGCTAAAAATGAAATCCACTTTTGATTCGGTGACCACTTAAACCCACTTGCAACTAATGCTAAAAAATCATCATGTTCATTTGGTAATGCATACAAATGCTTCATTTTGTGAGGATTCATATGTGCATCTATTTGCACTTCATATAGCTGAGCCCCTGTCCATCCTGTTGGAAGTAAGTGTGCTTCAGATGATACAAGAAACTTCTTTCCGTCAGGGTACCATGCATAATCACCTACACCTGCCGATACATTTTCAAAATCTGCATTCTTTTTTTCTGCATCAAATGTATTTAATGCACCTGAAAATATAAATGCAATGATATTTTCTGTTGGTGACCATTGATAATTTGATGCTTCTGAGTGAGATGGTATAACTTTCTTTCCATCTTTCAGCCGATATAACTCAAGAATGCTTTGTTTCTTTCCTTTTGCATATGCTAGCCACTCTCCATCATGTGACCACTTCGGTCCTGTTATGTACTCTCCTTTTGTAAGTTGTTTTTCTTTTCCATCAACTTTAATCCAAAGATTATGATGACGAATAAAAGCAATTTTCACTCCACTATTTTCTGCTTTAATAATAGTAATTGAACTTAAAAATATGAATAATACTACGATGACACTTGCTATAACCTTTTTCATAACACTCCTCCATTCCCCTCATAGCATTCCTCACCTCCCACCTACAATATGTGAAAAATCCCCCATTCGACATAATCAGAAAAAATCCCCCAAGAAATTTTCAATTCAAAGAGGATTGGTATGAATTATGTCGAAAGTATATTTTAGCCAACATTCGAATTTATATTTCATAACAAAAATGTAAGATTACTTTTCGGAATATTGGCGCTTTTTATTGGGGGGAGTTTCAATGAAAAAAACTACATCTACACTATTAAGTATGGCGCTCGTCTTTTCTAGTTTTGGAGCTTTAAGCGCTCATGCTGTATCACTGCAAAAGGAAAAGCAATTTAGTCCACAGTTAAAAGCGAATATTGAACAATGGGGAGAAAACAAAATCGCGCAAAATGTTGAAACAAAAACAACAAAAGAAATTTCAGTCATTGTAGAATTGCAACATGCTCCGCTCGCTTCACAAAGTAACATTCAGCATGCTCCGGATTTAAAAAACGGCAATGTGCAATCATACCATGCACAACTAAAAAAGGCACAAGAGGATACAACAAAGAAAATTAAAGAAAAAGCACCAAAAGCAAAGATAAAAGAAACGTATAATACGTTATTTTCTGGATTCTCTATTTCTATCCCAGGAGATCAAGTTGCTACTTTAGCTTCTTTACCTGAAGTAAAGGCAATTTATCCAAACTTAACATATAAGTTACATGAAACAGCAAAAAGCCCTGCGGATTTAGCAACACCAAACGTTGGAGGTCCTACAGTTGGTGCACCTGAAGCTTGGAAATTAAAAGATCCAACTGGTAAACCGCTTGATGGAAAAGGAATGAAAGTCGCTATTATTGATTCTGGCGTAGACTATACACACCCTGACTTACAAGCAAACTATATCGGTGGATATGATACAGTCGATGAGGATAACGATCCGATGGATGGAAATGTCCACGGTACTCATGTAGCTGGAATTGTTGCTAGTAACGGAAAAATAAAGGGGATTGCTCCGAATGCTTCTATACTCGCTTACCGTGTTATGAATGATGGTGGCACCGGCACGACCGATGATATTATTCAAGGTATTGAGCGCGCTATCCAAGATGGTGCAGATGTTTTAAATCTATCTCTCGGTCAAGATTTGAATGTCCCTGATCAACCTGTAACAATGACGTTAGAACGCGCAGCAAAACTTGGTGTTACTGCAGTCGTTTCAAATGGAAATGATGGACCAAAGCCTTGGTCTGTCGATGCTCCTGGTAACGCAAGTAGTGTCATCTCTGTTGGCGCATCTACTGTTTCTATTCCATTCCCAACATTCCAAGTAGCTGGTTCTAATAAATCTTACCAAGGATTACCGTTATCAAAAGCAGATTTCCAAGTAGGAAACGATGCTCAACTTGTCTATGTTGGCTATGGTAATTCAAGCGATTACGCTAAACAAGATGTGAAAGGTAAGTTCGTCCTTGTTTTACAAGGAACTTCGAGCACATTAGTAAAGGCAGAACAAGCAAAACAAGCTGGTGCTCTCGGCGTGCTACTAATTTCTAATGAAAAAGAAATTGATCTTATGCCCGAATATTTTGGACGTGCAGATATAACTCTTCCAGTTATGCAACTATCAAATACAAATGGCGAAGAGTTGAAAAATTCAATTATAAAACGAAAGAAAAATATAAAGATCGGACAACCAAATAAAACCGAACTGATTGGTAACTTCAGTTCAAGAGGACCATCACAAGGAAGTTGGCTCATAAAACCTGATGTTGTTGCACCCGGCGTACAAATTACTAGTACGGTACCAAGAGGCGGCTATGAATCTCACAACGGAACAAGTATGGCTGCGCCACAAGTAGCAGGAGCCGTTGCCTTACTACGTCAAATGCATCCTGATTGGACGACAGAACAATTGAAATCTGCTCTTGCCAACACTGCAAAAACATTAAAGGATGTCAATGAAAATACATATCCTGTCATGGCACAAGGATCAGGTTTAATTAACATTCCAAAAGCAGCTCAAACGGATGCGTTAGTGAAACCGAACAACGTAAGCTTCGGTCTTATTAAACCGAATAGCGGCAAACTGAAACTAACACAAAATATTACGTTAGAAAATCTTTCTAACAAAAAGAAAAACTTTTCAACTCGTATTGAATTATTAGATACAAAAACAAAAATCCAAACTTCTTTCCCTTCTTCTATTAGCATGAAACCGAATAGTAATATTGAAAAACCTTTTACTATTACTGTAGATAGCTCCTTACCACAAGGCGTATATACAGGGAATCTGTATGTAAAAGAGCAAGGGAAAACTGAAGAGATGCGTATTCCATTTACATTTAGCATCGATCCGAAAGAATACAAGCGTATTGATGGCCTTGAAATCGTTAATTCTACTTTCAGTCCAAATAATGACAAAATACTAGATGACAACCTAATCAATTACTATTTAGTTACACCTGTTGAAGATATAGCGTTTCATGCCAATTTAATTACGAAAGACCGTGTGACATATCAAGGCATGGTATATCAAGGTAAAAACGAAACACCAGGTTATAAATCTTTCAAATGGGATGGTACGAAAACTGACGGATCTCCGTTGCCTGATGGCTTATACCAAATCGAAGCTGTTGCTTCTAACTCTGGTGGAGAAACAAAGCAAACAGGAGCTGTATTTGTTGATCGTACTGCACCGAAATTATCATCTGAAGTAGATCAAGAAAACCTCGTAATTAGAGGGAAAGTAGATGATATACTTTTAGATTGGATGGCAGAATCGGGATGGATTGCTCCAGGACATCCAGTAACGATACAATATGAAATTAACGGAAATGGCGTGTGGGAAAGTGCGTTCCTGAACCCTTGGGAGAAAAGCTATGACACTTATTTCGATCGTACTCAATTACAAGAAGGTAAAAATACAATTCACATTGTAGCAACAGATGCAGCTGGAAATACATCTAATTTAAATGTTGATTTAGAAGTGAAATAAAAAATTATTGTTGACAATTTTTTAAATATAGTTTTATAATACAAAACATAGTTTAGTTGAACGAATTATATATCGGCTTTGAAGGAATACTAGTAGCGACTTATATCACTGTCCCAGAGAACTGATGGTTGGTGCGAATCAGTACATATACAAGCGTGAATTACAATTCTGGAGCTTCTTTCCCGTAATGCTTTTTATGCATGAAGAGAAAGACGGATCTTTCCGTTATCGTAAAGTGAGTGGTAAACAATTAGTTGTTTACAAATAGGGTGGTACCGCGATTTTTATCGTCCCTATCGGATTTTCCGATAGGGACTTTTTTGCGTCCATCCTCTTACACAATTTCATATATACGCGTTGAAAGAATCGCAGTAGTATCTTATATCCCTGTTACAGAGAGCTAATGGTCGGTGGAAATTAGCACATATATAAGTATGAATTACAATTCTGGAGCTTCTTTTTCGTAGTGCTTTTATGCATGAAGGAAAAGACGGAATTTTTCCGTTATCATTAATTGAGATGTAAGTATATTTTCACTTACAAATAGGGTGGTACCGCGATTCTTTCGCCCCTATCGGATTTTCCGATAGGGGCTTTTTCTATTTCTCACAGAAACAAATGTTAAATAATTCCGAATCTTATGATAAAATTTTATAAGCGCTTACAAAAAATGAAAGGAGGTGATACAAGCTATACGAAATCGATATTCAATTTTATTGAAAAAAGGGAGGATGTCTAAAAATGACAAAGAAAACAGAAATTCCATCGCATTTAAAACCATTCGTATCCACACAGCATTATGATCAATACAAACCGGTGAATCACGCTGTGTGGCGTTACATTATGAGACAAAATCATAGTTTCTTAAAAGACGTTGCTCATCCAGCCTATGTGAACGGACTACAATCATCTGGTATTAATATAGATGCAATTCCTAAGGTAGAAGAAATGAATGAGTGTTTGGCACCAAGCGGCTGGGGCGCTGTAACGATTGACGGGCTTATTCCTGGCGTAGCCTTCTTCGATTTTCAAGGACACGGATTGCTACCAATCGCAACAGATATTCGCAAAGTAGAAAATATCGAGTACACACCTGCTCCAGATATTGTACACGAAGCAGCAGGACACGCACCTATTTTACTTGACCCTACATATGCAAAATATGTGAAACGATTTGGACAAATTGGTGCAAAAGCTTTCTCTACAAAAGAAGAACATGATGCATTCGAAGCTGTTCGTACATTAACAATTGTAAAAGAAAGCCCTACTTCTACTCCTGATGAAGTTACAGCTGCTGAAAATAATGTAATTGAAAAACAAAAATTAGTTTCTGGTTTATCAGAGGCTGAGCAAATTTCACGCCTTTTCTGGTGGACAGTAGAATATGGGTTAATCGGAAATATAGATGCTCCAAAAATATATGGTGCTGGTCTGCTTTCTTCTGTTGGCGAAAGCAAACATTGCTTAACAGACGCTGTAGAAAAGGTTCCATTCTCTATCGAGGCATGTACAAGTACAACTTATGACGTAACAAAAATGCAACCACAACTATTTGTTTGTAAATCATTTGAAGAATTGACAGAAGCACTTGAGAAATTCTCTGAAACGATGGCCTTTAAAACAGGTGGTAAAGAAGGATTAGAAAAAGCAATTCGCTCTGAAAATCATGCAACTGCTGAATTAAATAGCGGATTACAAATTACAGGTACATTTACCGAGACAATTGAAAACGATGCAGGTGAATTGATTTACATGCGAACGAGTTCGCCAACAGCATTAGCAATTCACAATAAACAACTAGCGAATCATTCTACGGCTGTACACAGTGACGGCTTTGGAACACCAATTGGGTTGCTCACTGAAAATATTGCATTAGAAAATTGTACAGATGAAGAATTACAATCATTAGGAATTACAATCGGAAATAAAGCAGCATTTACTTTTGCAAGTGGTATTCATGTAAAAGGAACAGTAACAGATATTGTAAAAAACGATAAAAAAATTGCGCTTATTTCCTTTATCAATTGCACAGTTACTTATAACGATCGCATTTTATTTGATGATTCATGGGGCGCATTTGATATGGCTGTTGGTTCAACAATTACTTCCGTATTCCCAGGTGCCGCAGATGCTGCAGCATTTTTCCCAATGGATGAAGAAATTCAAGAAATTCCTGCTCCACTTGTACTGAATGAACTTGAACGTATGTATCAAACAGTTCGCGATATCCGAAATGAAGGTATTTTACACGACGCGCATATCGAGCAATTAGTAGCAATTCAAGAGGTATTAAATAAATTCTATGCGAAAGAATGGTTACTTCGTCTTGAAATATTAGAATTGCTTTTAGAGCATAACAAAGGGCACGAAACATCAGCAGCATTATTACAACAACTTTCTACTTTCACAACTGATGAAGCTGTAACACGCCTTATTAACAATGGTCTTACGCTACTTCCAGTAAAGGATGTGAAAAATGATGCTACGATTAACTGAAGAAGAAGTTCAAGAGGAATTATTGAAGTTAGATAAATGGGTAGTAAAAGATGAAAAATGGATTGAACGAAAATATATGTTTTCCGACTACTTAAAAGGAGTCGAATTTGTCTCTGAAGCCGCCAAACTATCAGAAGAACATAATCACCACCCATTTATCCTTATCCAGTATAAAGCAGTCGTTATTACTTTGTCATCTTGGAATGCAAAAGGTTTAACGAAACTCGATTTTGAGCTTGCGAAGCAATTTGATGAACTATTTGTCCAAAATGAAAAAGCAATTATAAGAAAGTAAAAAAGAGAAGCCTTAGGCTTCTCTTTTTATTTTGAAATGGATACAATGTCCAAATGGATCCTCTACTTGTAATATTCCATCCTTGTACGTAGCAATCTTGCCAATATTTTTTAAGCTTTCACATACTTGCTCTTTTTGTTTTTCATCTGCTAATACAATTGTGAAATATTTCAAGCCAACGGAATTTGACATTTGCGGTAGTATTCCTTCACCTTGCCACGTATTTAAACCGATATGGTGATGGTAACCACCTGCCGATACAAAGAGCGCCCCATTACGAGCTGGGATCGTTATTTCAAAACCAAGACCATCCACATAGAAACGTTTCGCTTCTTCCAAATCAGCTACATGGAAATGAATATGTCCCATCACAGTACCAGCTGGAAATCCATTCCATGTACTTCCTTGCTGCAATAATTCTTCACCAGCTAACGGGTTACTAACAAATGGTAGCTCTCCATTCTCATCACGCCAAACTTCTTTTTGGCGATCATGATAAATTTCAATCCCGTTTCCATCTGGATCAGCTAAATAAAGGGCCTCACTAAAGTAATGGTCAGCTCCGCCGTGCAGTGGATATACCATTTCTACAAGATGACGAAGGATATTCGCTAAATCCTGTCTGCTTGGTAATAAAATTGCGTAATGATATAAACCCGTTCTCCCTCTTTGCTTTGGTAAGGCTTCTTTCTTTTCTTCAATGATAAGGAGTGGTTCGTTATTTTCATTCCCAAATGTAACGACCATTTCATCTTGTTTTAGTACTTTCATACTTAGTACTTCTGTATAAAACTCTAGTGATTTCTTTATATTTGATACATATAAATGAACAACATCAAGTGTTGTATCGGGATGAAGTCGAAAACTCATCTTGTTAGCCTCCCATTTAAATTAGTTCTTCTTTGACATTTTCTCTTTTAAGAAATTATCTACAAAACCATCCGCTTTCGCAACAAATAAGTAAGCACCCATCGCTAACAATGCAAGCTCTAATTCGAAGCCAGGATTTTTTCCATCTCCTAATAAACCAGCTGACCATTTTACTTTTACAATTGCTCCAACCATAACTAGTGCAAATAATAATCCAATATATCTTACACCTAAACCTAGAATTAATAATAGACCGCCAACTAATTCAACTGTTGCTACACCGTATGCAAGTCCTCCTGGTAAACCAATGCTTGTGAACCACCCTGCAATATTGTCAATCCCTGATTGGAATTTTGTTAAACCGTGCATAAAGAACGTTACCCCTAACACGATACGAATAATTAAGTTACCAATATGTTGATTCATTTCTTTCTCTCCTTTATAGTTTTCTTATACAAAACTTTTATTTACATTACAAAACATACACTAATTTTTTTTATTCGTCAATTCATTTTCACTGGGAAAAAATATATTTTTTTTGCTATGATACAAATAGTTGTTTACAAAAAGGAGCTTGATTTTATGAATATTGGTTCTGCAATACGTGAAATTCGTCAACGTAGAGGCATAACAATCGCGCAAATTTGTGAGGGAACAGGTCTTTCTAAAGGATTTATGAGTCAGGTTGAAAATAATAAAACATCACCATCTATCTCAACTTTAGAAACAATCTCCAATTTTTTAAACGTTCCTCTTCCCTATTTATTGTTAGAACAAAAAGATCGATTGAAAGTTGTCAAAAAGGTAGAGCGTAAATACAGTGTATACGGAAAAGATGAACAAAGAATTGAACATGTTGCAGAGCAAGGTGGCCTTCGCCTAAATCTCGTAGAAATTCCTGCTGGGTTTCCGAAAGAAAACACACCAAATGCCCATGAGGGGGAAGAATGTCACCTTGTATTACGGGGAAAACTAGAAGTTCAACATGGAGAAGATATTGCAATTGTAGAAGAAGGGGATTCTTTTTCCTGGAATGCATGTGTTCCTCATATCGTTCGTAATATAGGAGAAGAAACTGCATTATTACTCATCTCTAGTTATGCAGAAAATCGAAAACGTGTTTATTAAATAAAAAAGAAGCCTGTAAATCAGGCTTCTTTTTTATCCCCTTATAACTCCATAGCTTGTCCCAACTAGTACAGTCTTTTCATGCTGATTGCGATAAACTGACTCGATTGAAACCTTTTTGTATCCCTCCATCTGTTCAATATTTGTTAAAGTTAATTCACAAGTGATCGTATCTCCAGTAAAAACTGGTCTAATAAACTCACTTACTAATTCTCTTGCTATGTAATGTAATTCTTCTCCTACTTTCGTTCCAATACTAGCAGTCAATAAACCATGAACCATTAAACGTCCATTTTCATCATATTCCATATGATGCCTACCTTTATCTCCTGTAATATTTGCAAATTCAAAAACCTCTTCCTCAGTAAATCTTCTTTCGTATTTAAATACATCCCCAACTTTTATACTCATTTTTATCCCCCTAATAATAAACAGAATTTTCTTTCATTTTACCATAAAATACGTCTCAATTTATTTTCTATTATAAAAAGAATGAAAAATACTTATAACTGTACTGTTTGCTCTTTTACCGGTGCCCATCTCTTTTTGCAACTTGGTATCCATAATATGCACATGTTCCATTTCTTGATAACTCTCTTACCTCAAAACCACAACTCCTATAAAAATCAAAATTACTCGCAGATGTGTGCGCAAACCAGTCTCCATGTGGCAGTTTTTGCAAACAAAGGGCGACAAGTTTCTTACCTAATCCCTTCCCTCTATATTCACACTTCACAACTAAATTTACTATGTTCGCGACCATGATTCCATCAGAAATGACTCTAACCATAGCAATCATTTCTTCTTCGTCCCAAATTGTGAATGCCCATGTTGAATTTTCAAATGCTATCGTGAATTTTTCAATTTGCCAAGAAGGGATATTATCATGGCTCCAACCGGCATCTTCGAACAAAGCTTTAATTGCATATGCTGGTACACCATTCGTTCCCTCACGAATAATAAGTCCATTATGGTAAATATACATGTAATCCCCCCTTTATTTTTATATACCATTCTTCAAAAGATGCAATTTACCTTTTTTCATCCAACGCGCTTAATGGAGTAAACGAGAACATCCATCCCATGAAATGAAGTTGTTTTCTCATAACTAAGCCCTGTTTTTCTGGCAACAAAGATTGAGGCGGGATGATTTGGGTTAATAAGAGAAATTAATTTATTTATTCGTAGCGCTTGGAATCCGTAGTCTCGAAATGCTGCCGCTGCTTCTTTCGCATATCCTTTTCCCCAATACTGAGGTAGTAACCAATAACCAATTTCAATTTCCTCTTTTCCATCTATCTGCTGCTTTACTAATCCTGCATGACCAATTCGTATCCCTGTTTCCTTTTCAATCAATACAAATAAACCGAGACCGTTTTTATAGTTAGGAATCACCCACTCCTCCAAACTTTTTTTACATTGCATATATGTTTTTAACGTCCCATTTCCAATATAGCGCATTACCTTCTCATTTCCCCATAGCGAAGCATAGAACTGTAAATCATCCATTGTATATTTACGAATTTGTAAACGATCTGTATGAAACATTTTTTTCTCCTTCCCACTAATTTGTACTTAACTACACGATCATGTTTTGTATATATACTAAATGTTACTATCTATTATAAATGAACCAACATCTAAATACAGAATATTCAATCTCGAAATAATTAAAAAAGGCAGTAGACAAATATTGTCTACTGCATCCATATCATAACTAGCATAAAGAAAACTACAGTTGAGGGGGGTGTAGGATTTTCAAATACACTAGATACTTATCCCGTTCTAACGGGCGGTAAACTTTCCAATTATATGAAAGTGAAAAGTTTACCGCACATAAGAACTTTTGCGGTCATTAAGAAAGCAACGTTAAGTAGTCAAATACACGCTGTGCTTTTTCTCCACCCATTCGTGCATGTTGAAGAAGAGAAATACCATGTGGACCAGATGCACGTAATGCTTCTGGCTGTGCTACTAAAATAGCTTGTACAACTTCTAATTCCCCAAGCATGGCGGCCGCGAAAATATCCATTCGAGCACCCTTTTCTAGTAAATAGAGAGCAATATCTTTACGACCTACATGCGCCGCTGCTCCTAACGCACTTTCCCAATCTGATCCGCCCCAATTGTAAGAGGCATGAAGTAAGCTTGGCGATTCCGCCAACAATTCTTGTATTTTTTCTAAATCTCCGTGAGCTGCCATAACAAATTCCCTTACTAACTCAGTGGTAATACATTCTTCTGTTCGCATCTTGCTCCTCCTTTTTTAGAAATTCGTTTCGGTGTAAAAAATGGCTTATCGCTTCCTTGAAAAATATCTACATCTATGCCAAATACATGTTGAAACATTTCATGACATAACACTTCTTCTGGTATACCGTCATACTGAAGCTTCCCTCGCTTTAATACGAGTAAACGATCACTATATTGAGCCGCTTGGTTAATATCATGTAAAACCATTATAATTGTCATGCCAAATTCCTCGTTTAATCGTTTCACAAGTTCCATTACTTCCAACTGATGAACGATATCTAAAAAAGTTGTTGGCTCATCCAATAATAAGACATTCGTACGTTGTGCTAGCGTCATTGCAATCCAAGCACGTTGTCTTTCTCCTCCTGATAAAGATTGTAAAAGACGATATTCATACCCTTCAAGATTTGTAACAGACAATGTCCAATCAACAATTTCTTCATCTTCTTTATTTAAACGACCTCTCCATGATTTATGAGGGCCTCTTCCAAATTCGATTAATTCTTTCACTGTTAAATCTAATTGATGATCATGCATTTGTGGTAACATCGCTAATTGCTTCGCTACATCAGCACTTTTCATCGTATGAATACTTTTTCCATCTAAAACGATATCCCCTTCGCTTTGTTTAAGTAGTCTTGCCATTAAACGAAGCAAAGTAGATTTCCCCGATCCATTCGGTCCAATTAAACTAACGACCTCTCCAGCTTTAATATGTACATTCATATTTTGCATTTGAAATCTTTCAGAATGTGCGTAAAACACTTTGTTAACGGAAATCACTTCGTTTTCCTCCTCTATGAATTAAATATAAGAAGAACGGACCGCCTAAGAAGGATAATAAAATACCAACAGGCAATTCAATTGGATCAAACCAACTTCGAGCTATCGCATCCGCGAAAACAAGTAATATTCCTCCGCCAAGGCATGATAATGGCAGTAAATATTTATAGTCATTTCCAACTAATAAACGTAACATATGTGGTACGACAAGGCCGACAAATCCAATAAGACCAGAAACACTAACCGCAATTCCAGCTAATAACGTACTTACTACTATTAAATAAAACCGGCTTCTCTCCACGTTATGACCTAATAATTTCGCCATTTCATCTCCAAGCATTAATACTCGAATATGCTTGATACCAAAGAAGGCCAATATAATAGCGAATATTGCATAATAAATAATCATGTTTAAATGTGCCCAACTTACCCCACCAATGCCACCTGCTAACCAAGGTAACACTGATTGTACTTTGTCACTGTGTAATAACATTAACGCCGACGTCGCTGCACCAATTAATGCATTAATTGATACACCTACTAAGACAATTCTTGAAGGTGGTGCCCCTTTTTGCCATGATAAAGCATAAATGACCATCGCCGTTATGAAAGCTCCTGAAAACGCCCCGAGCGGTAAAAAAGCCATATGCTGAGGGAATAAAATCATAATTACAATTGCTACAAGGCCTGCTCCAGATGAAACTCCAATAATACCAGGATCTGCAAGAGGATTTCTCATAACGCCTTGTAGTAATGCACCAGATGCAGCTAAACATGTCCCTACTATAAACCCAATGAGCACTCTTGGTATACGAAGGTCCCATACAATTCGATGAACTGTCGAACCCTCATCTTGTATCCCTGTTAGAATATCTCGTAAAGAAAAGGATAAGCTTCCTGCGAAAAGGCCGTAAAAAAGACCTAAGATCGTTAATACAACTAAACTAACTGCTATGATCCATCTTTTTTTCGCAAAAGGATGTTCCTTTTCCCTTACTACTTCACTACTTTCCATACTTATCATTTCCTTACATCTTGTATACTTTTATACATAAAGTCCATCGCTTCTGTAACTTTTGTTCCAGGATTAGATCCAAATAAATCAGGTGGCAAAATAACTACACGATTTTGTCTTACTGCATCTAAATTTTTCCACGCTTCATTTTTCATCATTTCGCCTTCAAATGCTTTTTTAACGCTATTTGGATCTCCATGTGTAATTAAATAAATCACATCTGGATTTGCCTCAATAATACGTTCTACGCTGAGCTGTGCATATTGCGGATATTCCTTCATTTCTGGAAAATCAGCTGCAATATTTTTCATGCCTGTCTTTTCTAAAATATCACCTGATAAAGATGTTGGTAATGCTGCTAAATATGTACCTGGTGCTCCATACACTAGCAATGCTTTCACACCGCTCTTTTTCTCATATTTCTTTATTTGATCATTAATTTTTTGGTTAAGTTCTTTTGCTTTATCTTCTTTCTTCATTATCGTTCCATATAACTCAATATTCTTTTGAATATCTTGTACAGAATTCGCAGAAGAAATCATTACTTTCGTTCCTTGTCTTTCAACCGTTGGAACGTTCTTTTGGAATCCATTGTTAGCAATAAGTACATCAGGCTTTACACTAGCAATTTGCTCAAAATTCGGCTGATGTGCGTTCCCGATTACTTGTATTTTCTTTACATCCTCTGGAAGAGTTATTTTTGCATCTGGACGACCTACTATTTTTCCGCCTAGAGCATGAATAATATTCATGTCTCCCATACTCAACGTAGCAAAACTTTCTGGCGTCTTATCGAATGTTACCTTCCTTCCTGACAGATCCGTAACTTCGATTTTCTCTTTTCCTTTTTCCGTTTTTGTTGCCGATGCTTTTTCGTCTCCTTTTGCACTGCAACCTATTAATAAGAAAAAAATTGATAAAATCGCTGTGAATAGCGTAATAGATTTTTTCATCCTTTCACCTCTAACTGATAATGATAATCATTAACTACTATTCTACTTTAATTGATAAGGATTATCATTGTCAATATGAAACGCATACATTTTCTAGAAAAAACAAAAAGCGTTACAAAAAAGATTCCTTCTTTTTGTAACGCTCTATTTATCAATATTATTCACATTCGTTTCCTTCTAACTCGTCTCGCATCACTTTCACACGCTGAAAGAAAAAGAAGGATAAACCTAAAAATATAACGATGCTCCCCATCATAACAAAAGGTTGTAATGCTTCTTTTGCTCCATTCGGAATCAATAAGCCAACCATTAACAATGTACTTACAGCGAGAAGGATTTGTCCGAACCGAGTATAATCTTCTATTTTTTCTTGTAATTCTTTCATTATATTCTCACTCCTCCATTTCACTGTATCATATTCTATTAAACTTAAAGACAAGTAAATACAGCCATTCTGGGAGATGTTTTCCAAAAGAAAAAGAGCCGCTTTATTGCGACTCTTTCATAACCATTACTCACCTTTATATGCTTCCATATAAATTTCTTTCAGCTCTGAAATAAGAGGTAATTTTGGATTAGCTGTTGTACATTGATCTTCAAAAGCTCTTTCTGCTAATAATCCAACAACCTCTTCAAATTGATCTTTAGCAACTCCTTGTCCTGCAATACTCATATTTATATTCAAACTTTTTCCAAGCTCAATAATTGCTGTAACGAGTGATTCCACACCTTCTGCCGCCGAACTTGCTGGAAGCCCGAGCATTCTCGCAATATGTGCATAACGTTCATCAGCTACAAAGTGCTCATATTTTGGAAACAATGCGTGTTTTCTTGGCTTAATAGCATTATAGCGAACTACGTGCGGCATAAGAATTGCATTCGCACGCCCATGCGGAATATGGAATTCCGGCCCAATCTTATGTGCTAAACTGTGATTAATACCTAGAAACGCGTTTGCAAATGCCATCCCTGCGATTGCAGAAGCATTATGCATTTTTTCTCGTGCTTCTTCATCATTTCCATCTTTAAATGCTCTTGGTAAATATTTAAATACGAGATCAATGGCCTTTAATGCTAATCCATCTGTATAGTCATTTGCCAGAACAGACACATACGCCTCTATTGCATGCGTTAATACGTCCATCCCAGTGTCCGCTGTTACATGTGGCGGTACTGTCATTACAAATTGTGGATCTACAATTGCTACATCTGGCGTTAATTCATAATCTGCAAGTGGATACTTTATATTATTTTCCTTATCTGTAATAACCGCAAATGGTGTCACTTCTGATCCTGTTCCTGATGTTGTTGGAATGGCAACAAACTGCGCCTTACTTCCTAATTCCGGATATTTACATGTACGTTTTCTTATATCTAAAAACTTTTGTTTAATTCCATAGAATGTTGTTTCTGGGTACTCATAGAAAAGCCACATCCCTTTCGCTGCATCCATAGCTGAACCACCACCAAGTGCGATAATGACATCCGGCTTAAAACTTCTCATCATTTCCGCACCTTTAAACACAGTTTCATCTGATGGATCTGGCTCGACCTCAAAGAAAACTTCAACTTTCACATCATTTGCATGTTTACGTAAATAGTGCGCGACTGTATCTACATATCCGTGCTCAACCATTCCCGGATCCGTTACAATAAATGCACGTGAAATGTTAGGCATACTTGCTAAATATGCTGTCGCATGTTTTTCAAAATAAATTTTTGGTGGTAACTTGAACCACTGCATATTCTTTTTTCTATTTGCCAACCTTTTTATATTTAATAAATGCGTCGCTGTTACGTTTTGAGAAACTGAGTTTTTCCCATACGAGCCACATCCAAGCGTAAGTGATGGAATAAACCCATTATATATGTCACCGATCCCTCCTTGTGATGAAGGGGCATTTACAATGAGGCGGCAAGCTTTCATGCGTAATCCAAATTGCTTTTGCACTTCTTTATTTACAGAATGAATGACTGCTGAATGCCCTAAACCACCGAGGCTTAACATTTCTTCGCAATATGTAAATCCTTCTTCTAATGAATTTGCTTTTACACAAGCTAATACTGGACTTAACTTCTCACGAGATAGTGGATATGCTGCTCCGATACCTTGTATTTCAGCTACAAGCATTTTTGTATTTTTAGGTACAGTAATTCCAACTAATTCGGCAATATACTGTGCTGATTTCCCTACAATATTACTATTTACTGCACATGTATTTTCATTAATAACAAGCTTTTCTAATTTTCTTCTCTCTTCCTCAGTTACAAAGTAACAATCATTTGCAATCATTTCTGTTTTCACATCATCATAAATTTCCTTGTCTACAATGATTGCTTGTTCTGATGCACAAATCATACCGTTATCAAAAGTTTTTGATAAAATCAAATCATTAACCGCTCGTTTTATATGCGCTGATTTCTCTATATAACATGGTACATTACCAGGACCTACACCTAGCGCTGGTTTTCCAGTAGAATAAGCTGATTTCACCATACCTGCTCCTCCAGTTGCCAAAACAAGCGCAACACCTTCATGGTTCATTAATTGTTTCGTTGCTTCGACTGAAGGTTTTTCAATCCACTGAATACAATGTTTTGGTGCCCCCGCCTTCACCGCTGCATCGTATACTGTTTTCGCGGCTGCAATAGAACAGTTTTGTGCGGAAGGATGAAATGCGAAAATAATTGGATTTCTCGTTTTTATCGCGATTAATGCTTTAAACATTGTTGTCGATGTCGGATTCGTTACCGGCGTTACCCCAGCTACTACACCGACAGGTTCCGCAATTTCTATTATTTCTTCATGAGGATCTTCGTGAATAATCCCTACTGTTTTATCTTTCTTTATGCTATGCCAAATATATTCAGTAGCAAAAATATTTTTAATGCATTTATCTTCATATACACCACGCCCTGTTTCTTCAACAGCCAACTTTGCAAGTGGCATATGTTGATCAACACCTGCTAATGCCATTTCATGAACAATGTTGTCAATTTGCTCTTGTGTAAAACTTTCTAATGCTTGTAAAGCCTTTCGACCGTTATTCACTAACGTATCAATCATCTCTTTTACTTCCTGCATTTCATTTACAACTTTCTCTTTGACTACCATGTAAATTCCTCCTATTCTGCTATCTTGGACTAAATAAGACCCTATAGGTCACAATAAGTCCCGATTAGCGTAAAAAAAATAGAGTTGCTTTCCTACATGAACTTCATTGTTTGTGAAACATTTCACATGATTGTTCGTGAGTAACACTTCATGAATTCAATATACATGAAATCATTTCATTTGTGTATGTCTATTTTGTGAAATATTTCACAAAATGATGTGATAAAAATGCACTGCCTATATTAGCAGTGCATTTTTACTATGCTAACGCTTGTGCTAAATCTTCAATTAAATCTTCTCCGTCTTCAATACCGACAGAAATTCGAATTAATGTATCTGTAATTCCTAATTCTTTGCGGCGATCTGCCGGGATGGATGCATGTGTCATTTGAGATGGGATAGAAATTAAACTTTCTACTGCTCCTAAACTTTCAGCCAATGTAAAGTATTGTAATTTCTCAAGTACTTTATTTAATGTTTCTTCGCTATCTACATCAAATGAGATAATCGCACCAAATCCATTTGCTTGTTCTGTTGCTAATTCGTGGTTTTGATGTGATGCAAGACCTGGGTAATATACTTTATTTACTTTTGGATGATTATTTAAGAACTCAGCAATAGCGCGTGAATTCGTTTCATGCTCTTCCATTCGAATTCCTAATGTTTTTAAACCACGAAGTAGTAAGAAGCTATCTTGTGGGCCAAGAATGCCTCCTGTTGAGTTTTGTACAAAGTGAAGGTCTTCTGCTAATTGTGGGCTATTTACAACTACTAAACCTGCAACTACGTCACTATGACCTCCTAAATATTTCGTTGCACTATGAAGTACAATGTCTGCTCCTAAAGAAATCGGCGACTGCCAATATGGCGTCATGAATGTGTTATCAATAATTGTTAATAAATCTTTCTCTTTAGCAAGAGTAGATATTTTTTTAATATCAGTAATTTTTAGTAGTGGGTTCGTTGGTGTTTCTACATAAATTGCTTTCGTATTTGGACGAATCGCTTCTTCAACTTCTTCTAGATTTGTTGTATCTACAAATGTATGCTCAATACCGAAGCGATTTAATACTTTCGTAATCACGCGATACGTTCCGCCATACACATCATCTGTTAAAATAACGTGGTCACCTTTTGAAAACAACATAATTGTCGCTGTAATAGCAGCCATTCCTGAACCAAATGCAAATCCAGCATGACCATTTTCTAATACAGCAATCATTTCTTCTAAAGCAGCACGTGTTGGGTTGCCTGTACGTGAATATTCATATCCTTGATGCTTACCAACTGCTTCTTGTTTGTACGTACTTGTTTGATAAATCGGTACGTTTACAGATCCAGTTGAAGGTTCTCCTATGCGAATACCATGAATTAACTTTGTCTTTGCTCTCATTTTTTATTCCCATCCTTTGTATATGTCTTTACTTAAATAGCGCTCACTACTATCAGGAAAAATCGTTACAATATTTGTACCTGGCGCCGCTTTCTCTGCTTCAAGTAAGCTTGCATGAAATGCTGCTCCTGAAGAGCTTCCAACGAGAAGACCTTCCTTCTGCGCTAATTCTTTCACTCGTAAAAATGCATTTCGATCAGAAATTGTATGAATTTCATCAAAATAAGATGTTTTCAAAAATGGCGGGATGAATTCAAGGCCAATCCCTTCTGTTTCATGCGAGCCAGCTTTACCACCATTTAAAATAGATCCTTCTGGTTCCACAATAACCGTTTTTATATCTACATTTTTTTCTTTTAAATAAGATGCAGTCCCCATGAATGTACCACCAGTTCCTGCTCCTGCAACAAATATATTAATCTCTCCGTTAAGTGCCGACCAAAGTTCAGGACCTAGTGTTTTGAAATAAGCACGAGGATTTGCTTCATTCGCAAACTGACTTGGAGAGTATGAATTCGGTATGTCATTTACTAACTCTTTCGCTTTTGCTATTGCGCCGGTCATTCCTTGCTCAGTCGGTGTATGCACGACTGTTGCACCTAGTGCTTTCATTAATTCTTGTTTTTCAATACTAAATTTCTCTGGTACACAAACAATAACGCGCAAATCATGTTGTAACGCTGCAAGTGCCAGTCCAATACCAGTATTTCCAGCAGTCGGTTCAATAATTGTTCCGCCCTGGGTAACAAGCCCTTTTTCGAGCGCATCTTCGATTAATTCTCTTCCTAAACGATCCTTAACGCTTCCACCTGGGTTATAAAATTCAAGCTTCGCAAATAAACGGACCCCTTCTGGAAGTGAAAAACGAGTAATTTCTACAATTGGTGTATGACCAATTAACTCATGAACTCCACGATATACATTCATCGTGTTCTCCCCCTTATTTGCCAATAAAGAAAAGGCAACTGTATGTATTTTCTTTATATGAGACAGTTGCCTTTTTGTTACATTACTTTAACTCTTCTAATACTTTTACGATAAAGTTTGTAGAATGAAGAGCTGCTTGATCTAAAAATTGATCAAATGAAACATTTGATTCTTTACCAGCAATATCAGAAAGTGCACGAATGATAACAAACGGAACTTCATATTGGTGGCATACTTGTGCAACAGCTGCTGCTTCCATTTCTACTGCATAAAGATCTTCAAATTTATCACGAATGGCTGCAACGCGGTCCGGATCACTCATAAATGAATCGCCTGTTGCAATCATACCTTTTACAACTTGAATATTTTCTTCTGCCTGCATACATTTCTCAGCTAATGCAACTAATGCTTCATCAGCCTTGAATCCAGGCGGCATTCCTGGTACTTGACCATACTCATAGTTAAATGCTGTTACATCTACGTCATGATGACGAACTTCTGTTGAAATCACTACATCTCCAACATTTAGAGAGTGATGGAATCCACCAGCTGAACCAGTATTGATTACTTTTTCAGGCTTATATCTTTCTAATAAAATTGTCGTTGACATCGCTGCATTTACTTTACCAATACCAGACTTTAACAAGATTACTTCATGTCCTGCTAATAGTCCTTTCGTAAATTCACAACCCGCAACCGTTTCTGTTTCTGCTTGTTCTAATTTGTCACGTAAAATACGTACTTCTTCTTCCATTGCTCCAATTACAGCAATTCTCAATCTAATCCCTCTTTCTATTGCTTAGTTGCCTCCATTACCCACACGAAATGATTTAATCTCGTAAACGTTACATGGAAGCCATTGTTTTCAAAAATAGATTGCATGACCGGAATACGTGTATAGTATTCTGTTTGCAAATCGTTTGCTAAATCGTAAAAACCTCTTTGTTTTGCTGCTTCAACAGTTTTATCATATGCATCTTGATCTGCAAATATCGTATCAGCAAACACTATTTTACCACCTTTGTTTAGTAATTGACTATACTTCGCAATCGCTACATTTTTTTCATCATCTGTTAAATGATGAAATGCATAGGTGCTTACAATGGTATCAATTGAATTTGGGACTTCAAACGAAAGAAAATCACCTTCTGTAATGGAAAACTCTTGCGGTAATTTCTCTTTTGCAATCATGCGCATTTCACGTGACGGCTCTATACCGTAAACTGTGCGGCCGGCAAGTAATAATTTATTTGTTAAATTACCTGTACCAACACCAAATTCTAATACATGACCAAATGACTTGTTAACTACATCCTCTAGAATGTCCTCATAATGGGCGAAAACTTCTTTATATTGTATATCTTCGCCTTGTACGAATGAGTCGTACGTATGAGCCCACTCATCAAATAAACCATTAAATTCTGTACCCATAAAAATTCCCCTTTTTCTTATCGGTTTTATCAGTATGATATTCCCTCTTTCTAAAAATGTCAATTGAAATGTACATGGTATTTCCTTCTTTTCTTTGTTACACTATAGTTGATTACATAGGAGAGGGGCCGTCTTCATGTCATTTACCTTTGAAATGTTAGAAGATAAAGTAGAATTTTTTGAAGCGGGAGACTTAGCTTCTTTAGAACGAAAAATTAGTGAACAAATCGATAATAATAAAGCACTTATGCTTGAAGTTCATCACATCTCACATCAAATGGTTATGGATCCCGAAAGCAAAAGACCGTATTATAGCGCGGTTGTTCATTTTAAATTAAAGAAATTACGCTAACTAAAAAAAGAGAAGCTCCTTAGGAGCTTCTCTTTTTTTAGTTTAGAGTTTGAACAAGTACTGGTTTCCAGCCCTCATTATCTACCCAATCAATATTTACATAGTGAAGCGAGCTTCTCTTTTTTTAGTTTAGAGTTTGAACAAGTACTGGTTTCCAGCCCTCATTATCTACCCAATCAATATTTACATAATATCTTTTACCTGATTGTTTATCTTGTACGTTACCGTAAGCTTTATTTTTACCGTTATTTCCGATTCGATGAATAACTAATTGCTCTACTGGAACGTCAATTGCAGCTGAGATCGCTTGATTCATCTCATTCCAATCTGCTGTACCTTTTTTAAACGTCATCGCAGGTGTTGCACCTTGCTCTGTACCTACTGGCTTCCAAGAAGATTTCGTATAAGCGTCAGTTGCCTTTGGCTGTGTTTTTTCAGCTGCTACTTTCTCGTTAGCCTTCGCTTCTTCTTCAGCTTTTTTCTGTTCTTCTTCAGCCTTTAGCTTCTCTTCTTCTTCTTTCTTAGCCTCTGCCTTCTCTTGTTCATTCTTCTTCGTCTCTTCTTTGCCCTTAGCTTTCTCAGCTTTATTCTCTTTCGTTGTTTGCTGAGCTACTTTTTTGTCACTAGAAGACGCTTGTTCTTTTCTTTCTGGAACAAACAATTGATATGATACAATAGCTACTAATATTAATACAATTGCGATTGCAATATTTAAAACACCGTTTTGACGACGTTTTTGTTGTTTCTGTTGGAATCTAGATCCTCCTGCCATTCTTCAAACCTCCATGCAGTTTTTCATACTTGCTATTGTAACATTAAATCTAGAAAGGTTGAACATTTACAATAATATTTTCACGAAATGAAAACATTTCACTATGAATTGCAAGATTACTTTTCATTCTCTAATTGATGGATTGATTCTACAATAGCTTTGAAAATAGGTGTAACTGTATTTAACTTGCTATTCGTTTCTATATCCACGACAACTAAAGCATATCTTGGATTTTCATATGGAAAATAGCCCGCAAACCAATGATTCTCTTTCGTCCCTTTTCCTGTTTGCGCTGTCCCAGATTTTCCGGCAACACTTAGCGGCAATGATTGGAATGCTGCTCCTGTTCCTTTCTCCGTTGTTACAACACTCCTTAATAACTCTTGTAATGTTTTCACTGTTTCATACGAAAGCTGTTTTCCACCTAATGTATGGTCTTCAAATGTATAAAAGTCCGTTCCGTTTTTATACATTATTTTTTCAACAGCTTTCACTTCCATCTTTTCTCCGCCTCTAGCAATTGTCGCCATCATATTTGCAATCGCTAGAGGTGACAGACGTACATCTTTCTGTCCAATTGCTGTTTGCGCTACCGCCTTTTTACTATCCTTATTTCCTTCACTCTCCCAAATCGTAACACTCTTCTCCTCTGGCATTTGCTCAAAATGAGTTGTATGAAATACAGGACCTTTCCACCCAACCTTATCAGCGGCTCCTAAAGCCTCTACGTAAGTTTCTAACACCATCTTATCCTTTTGTATCAACTCGTTACCTAACTCTGCAAATGTCCTGTTACAGCTTCTAGCAAAGCTCTCTTTAAAACTAAGTGTACCCATCATAACTTGTGGGTGGTCTTCGCCATATAAATCTTTATCACAATTAAACGCGCGATTAAAAACATTTTTATTTTGATCAATCACTGCCGCTGCAACTATTGTTTTAAAAACAGAACCGGGAAAATGTGGTGTTAACATTTGATTTTCAAGCGTAGTTTTATATAAAGCCTCATCTTTCACCTGTACAGATGGTTTACTGACCATCGCCAAAATTTCATTCTTCTTTACATCAAGTAACACTAATCCCCCCTTCTTTATTTCGCTTGCTTCAACCACTTCTTCTGCTTTTTGCTGTAATTCGTTATGTAAAGTAGTTTGAATCGTCACTGGGTAAAATGGATTTCCAGGCGACGTATATTTCGCTTGTTTCCCAAAAATCGGTTCTCCTTGTCTGTCCACTTGATACAATACTTTTGCCCCTCCATCGGTCAAAAGAAATTCATCAAATGATTGCTGCAATCCTGAAATGCCAATTGGCGTTTGTTTTGAAATTTTTCTTACTCCTCCGTATCGTTTTTGAAATTCCCGTTCATTCTCACCCACATCGCCAATTAAATGATTTATCACGCTAGTTTGCCGTAAACGAACTTCAGCTGCTACTATGCCTAATACATTTAATTGATTCACCTTCTCCATCTGCTCTCGTGCTAAGCGAAATGGTCCATTTCCTCTTTGCATGATAAATGCACTTTTCTTATCTTTCATTTGACTTTCAATCTCTTGTCTCGACATACCAATGATATGCGCAATCTTCTCTAACATGCCATTTTTTATTTGTAGAAATGGAAAAACAATTAACACTGGATACTTTTGCTCACCTATTTCCTTACCGTTTCGGTCTATAAAATGGCCTCGTCCATCATCTATCGTAATAGATTGCGTCCGTTGTGTAACACTTTTTTCGATTAAATTAATCTTACGATCCGTAAATGATTCCGTATCTGTAATTTGTATTTGAATTAAACGACAAAGTAATAAAAACATAACACATATAAAACAAATTAATACAATTGTAACTCTCCGTTTTATTTCCATAAAAAACACCTCGTCTATTGTAGTTTAGACGAGGTACCATTTTATTTATACAAGCTACAAAACAAAAATACATATTACATAAGCTGTTATTGCTTCTTTGGCTTCTCTAGAAATTTCATAAGAAGCGATTTAAATTCTGTTTCATTCACCCCAGTGTTTTTGGCAGCTTCAATTACAGTAGGTGTTACGTTAGCCGCTACTTTTAAATATTCCTCACTTAAATTATTCATTTCACTTCTTTTTTCTTTAGCATTCTCGACTGTTACAGAATCAATACAAGCAATCATTTTATCTACAATTTGTAAGTAATTATTTTCTGCATCTATTATTTTTTGAATATCATCTTTATTACTTACTTTCGATTGTTTCAAATATGTATATGCTTGATTTACTTCATCCTTTAAAATTTTATCATTATTCTTCGCCTGTTCTTGCAACATATTCTTCATGTCATCTATTGTTTTTTGGTCCATTGAGTCTCGCAATAAATAATCTGGATTCCCAATCGCATAATCATACTTAATTGTTACATTTTGAAACATTTTCATCACAATAGCTAATTGATATGCTACATCAAAATCATCAAATTCCTTTTTATCTTGTGGATTTTCTACGCTTTTTGGACCCTCAGTTGCTCTAGTATCCTTTTTTTCTTCTTGCTTTATTTTTTCGCCCTTTGATGATGTAGTTTCCTCATTCGTTCCACATGCAACGAGCCCTAATATGGATATACTACAAACCAGTCCTGTAAAGATTTTATGTTTCATAATTAGCCCCTTTTCCCTATTAAAACCTATAGTTCTTAATTATGATATCAAAGCTTAAAGTAACTTTTTGACATTTCCTGTCGAATCGTTCAAATGTTCATACATTTTTCCATTCTACAGATAAAATAAAAAAAAGATTCTCCCGAGGGAGAATCTTTTTTTTATTTTACAGAGATAATCTCTACTTGCAAAAATAAGACTGGCGTTTGGAGAATCTTTTTTTTATTTTACAGAGATAATCTCTACTTGCATTTCTCCGCCTGGTGTTTGAATTGCTACCTTCTCACCAATTTGCTTACCTAATAAGCTTTTTGCGATTGGAGAATCGTTAGAAATTCTTCCTTCAAATGGATCAGCTTCCGCACTACCTACGATTGTGTAAGCTTCTTCATCTCCATTTGGTAATTCTTTAAATGTTACAGTTTTACCCAATGTAACAACAGTAGATTCTTCGCCATTATCTGTGATGATAACTGCGTTACGAATCATGTTTTCTAATTGTGTAATACGTCCTTCTACGAACGCTTGCTCATCTTTCGCTGCGTCATACTCAGAGTTCTCAGAAAGATCTCCAAAGCTACGTGCAATCTTAATGCGCTCTACAACCTCTTTACGTTTTACCGTTTTTAAATCCTCAAGTTCATTCTCTAGCTTTTGCTTACCCTCTTGCGTCATAGGGTATGTTTTTTCTGTTGCCATATTTTCCACTCCTTTTATATACCAATCCCCCGAAAAAAAAGAGGAGTTCCATATGAAAACTCCCCCACTTATATATAGCGGAGGTTTCTAGCACGCATGCACTAGCGGAGTTGTCACATACAACCCCGTATTCCCAATTCTTCTTTATATAAAGAAGATATGTATGGAAAGTTGATATAAATATGCCCTCACCTATATATAGATGAGGTTGCATGTTTCATTGTATTCGATAGGAAGGGAAAAAATCCCTTCCTATCGTATATCTTTTACTATGCTATTACAAATTTACTTTTTGTTCAAGAATTGTTGCAATTTTTGTAACCATAATATCAATTGCAACGTGGTTTTGTCCACCTTCAGGGATAATAATATCCGCAAACTTCTTAGAAGGCTCAATAAATTGATTGTGCATTGGACGTACAACACTTACGTATTGATCAATAACTGAATCCATCGTACGACCGCGCTCTTTAATATCACGCTGCATGCGGCGCAGGATACGAAGATCCGCATCTGTATCAACGAATAGCTTAATGTCCATTAACTCACAAAGACGTGGGTCTTCTAAAATAAGAATTCCTTCTAAAATGATTACATCTTTCGGCTCAACTGGAATAATTTCTTCTGAACGCGTATGCAATGTATAGTCATATACAGGCTTATCAATTTGCTCATATGCAAGCAACTGCTGCAAATGTTCAATTAACAGATCATTATCAAACGCAAGCGGATGATCATAATTTGTTTTTAAACGCTCTTCCATTGGTAAATGGCTTTGATCTTTGTAATAATAATCTTGCTCTAAGATTAAAATAGAATGACCTTTAAAATGGTCAAAAATCGCTTTCGTTACACTCGTTTTACCTGATCCCGAACCACCAGCAATTCCAATTACAACAGGCTTATTCGTCCCCATTCGACTATCACTCTTTCTTATTGAAGTATGCTTTTGCGCATCATATTATTCACATACACTCGTTGATCCACTTTGAATTTCACGATTTGCAACGGATGTCTCGCTGCATCTAATTCGTTTCCATCCTCATCCCAAATTTTCTCCACCGTCTGCGTAAAGTTTTCTATTTCTGGCCCAAAGAACTCCACTTCATGTCCTGGTTTGAAATGATTACGTTGCTCAATCGTTACGATGCCCGTTTCTTCATTATAATCTAACACTAAACCAGCGAAATCATACGTTGTTTTCTTACTATGATTTCCAAACATTTGCTCTTGATGTCCTGGAACCCCTTCAAAGAATGCAGGAGCTGTATCACGATTTGCACATTTATCAAGCTCATCTAACCATTCTTGTTTAAACTCAAAGTTATCAGGATCCGCACAATATGCATCAATTACTTTACGATATACAGTCGCTACTGTCGCTACGTAATGAATAGATTTCATACGTCCTTCAACTTTTAAGCTATCGATCCCAATTTCAATCATTTTCGGAATTGATAAAATTAAATTTAAATCTTTTGGACTCATCGCAAAGTGAGCATCTTCTTCTTGGAATAGAGGAAGCTCTTTTGCATCTTTATGTTGTGATACCGTTTGAACTAAATCATAGTCCCAGCGGCAAGATTGACAACAACCACCACGGTTAGAGTCACGCGCTGTCATATGGTTACTTAACGTACATCTTCCTGAATATGCGATACACATTGCACCATGGACGAATGCTTCAATTTCAATATCCACTTTTTCTTTAATCTCTTTCATCTCTTCATAGCTTGCTTCACGAGCTAATACAAGACGATGTAAACCTTCTTCTTTCCAATACTGTGCTGCTTTCCAGTTGGATAGTGATTGTTGTGTACTTAAATGCACCTCAACAGTAGGTGCTACACGTTTACACGTCTCAATAATAAGCGGATCAGCAACGATAATTCCCGTTACGCCAGCTTTTTCAATCCCTTTTAAATATTCCTCTAGCCCGTCCATATTTTCATTATGTGCAAAGATATTTGTTGTTACATATATTTTTGCTCCATATTTCTTTGCAAATTCAACACCTTCTGCCATTTCTTCCAGTGTAAAGTTACCTGCATTCGAACGAAGACCAAATTCTTGTCCACCTAAATATACAGCATCTGCCCCATAATGGATAGCTACTTTTAATTTTTCTAAGTTACCCGCAGGGATTAACAGTTCAGGTTTCTTCACAATAACGCGTTTGCCATCGATCACTCGTGAAATTTCTTGTACAGTCATTTCCTACACCCTCCTCGTTTAGTAAACCGTCTCTTTAAAGAAGAATCCTGTATCTAACGGACGATTTACCGGTTGCATTTCTTCTATCTCTTTATATAAATCGTCTTTCACGTCATAATACGCATCACGATCTTCTACACATAAATCAATAGCTTTACGATACTTCTTCGTTACCTCAATAATGTATGCAGAGCTTTTTAGTACACCATCAATTTTTAGGCTATCTACTTCACCATCGATTAATTCCTCTAATTCATCGATGAAACAAATATCGTTTGGACTCATAATGTGAGTACCATTTTCATCTTCATAAATTGGATATTTATTGTTACGCTCTGGATCATATAAGAACATATTCTCTTCATATTTTTTCTTTTCAATGTCAAGATTACGTCCTTGATACTCAAAGTAGTTTCCTACTAATGAACGCTTCGATTGGAACATACAAGTCATACCGTGAATTTGCACTTCAAGTTCCACTTCAGCATTTTCTTTTAATTCAACAATTTCATCTAAGCTAAGCTCACGAGCTAATACAGCACGTTTTGCTCCTCTTTGTCCCCAATAGTTACAAGTAAACCAGTTTGTTGCTGTTGTTTCTGTATTCCAGTGTAACTGCATATTTGGCGCTACTTCGCGGACCGCCATTAATACCGCTGGATCACCGAAAACAATTGCATCTACATGTACTTCATTTAAAAATGCAACATAGTCTGTCAATTCTTCTACTTTATCATTGTGGAACATAGCATTCATTGCTACGTATACTTTTACACCATTTTCATGTGCAATCTTCACAGCTTGTTTCACATCTTCACGTGAAAATTCCCCTGCTAAACGTAAACCAAACTTTTGCTCACCGATCATTACCGCATCTGCTCCTGCTTTCGCAAGAGGTTCGATATCCGCCACTGCTTTTGGCGTTACTAACAATTCAGGTTTTTTCATACCTTGGTCACCCTTTCTTTTTACTAACAGCTACTCCATCACCAATTGGGAAAATCGTTGTATCATATCCTTCATGGTTCATAAGCCATTCATTGTACGTCTTAATACGACGGATTAAACCACGTGTACGTCTGTTTTCAATTTTCTCTTTAGTCGTTACAAGGCCATGGTACATAACATTATCTGAAATAATTACGCCACCAGGATTTAATAACGGTTCATATAAGTCAAAAAAGCGACGATATTGTCCTTTTGCTGCATCAATAAAAATAACGTCAAATGTTCCATGTTCTTCTACTTGCTCGCCTGTTTCTAACGCATCACCGTAAATAACGGAGATACGCTCTTTAACTGATGAGCGTTCTATATATTCAAGTGCTTTTTCATATCGATCGCGATTGCGCTCAACTGTCACAATGCGAGAATTTGGAATAGCTTGCATCATACGAATACTAGAATAGCCAATTGCTGTACCAAGCTCTAAAATGCTTTTCGGTCCAATTAAACGTAAAAATTGCAACATAAATTCCATTCCAAGTCGATCCATAATCGGCACATGATTTTCTTTCGCATAGTCTTCCATTTCAAGAATTAATTTATCTTTTGGATCAATAAATGATAATAGGTACTCGTTAACTGCATCCTCCATAATGGTCCTCCTTATTTACATGGAGAAGTGCCTCTATGACGTCTTTTCACACATAGAATGCAATAAAAATACAAGCCAGCTTTACCCTTAGCTTGTACGTCCCGTTTTGATATTAAAAACGATTCTTCTGCCAGTTTTTAACCCGATATATTTTACCACAAAAAAGAGGGATGTGCGACCTTTTTCGCTATCCCTCCCCATTTCACTGTTTTTTCGTAATATATTTTTGCTTTAATGCATTATGCTCTTCCAATGTTTTCGCATAGTATACTTCACCAGTTGGTGCAGCTAAGAAATAATAATAATCTGTTTGCGCAGGCTCTAACGCCGCTTCCACTGAATGTTTACCAGAGTTTGCGATTGGGCCAACCGGCAATCCTTTCACAACATACGTATTGTACGGTGAGTTTATTTTTAAATCTTCGTATAATACACGTTGTTTATGCTTTCCAAGTGCGTATAATACCGTTGGATCAGTTTGCAGTGGCATACCTTTCGCTAAACGATTATAAAAGACACTAGAAATCTTTTGACGATCTGTAAAGCCTGTTGCCTCTTCTTCAATAAGTGAAGACAATGTTAAAAGCTGATGAACATCCCAGTTTTTCGCTTTCATTTTTGCCTCGTTTTGAACAATGATTGCATTTGTTTTTTCAAGCATTGGAATTACAATTTCTTCTAACGTCGTATCTTTTTTATAGAAAGAGTACGTCGCAGGATATAAATAACCTTCTAATGGATATTTAATATTGCTATCAAAGATTTTATCCGTTAGTAACTTCGGATACTTTTTCTGCATTTTTTGAATAAATGCTTTATCGTTTAATTGACGTACGACATCATCTTTATTCCACTTTAATTCGTTTGCAACCGTTTCTGCAATTTCGGTTACTTGTGCCCCTTCTTTTATCGTCACTTTATAAAGAGCTGGACGATGTACATTACCAGATGACATTTGTTCTATAACATCTTTTGCACTCATTGAAGGATTTAATAAATATGTACCCGCTTGTAAATTTTTAGATTTAGCCTTTGTATAAAAACTAAAAACTGTACCGTTATTCACAGCGCCTTTTTCTTCTAAAATCTCACCAATTTTACTAGTAGATGATCCCTTTGGAATTTCTACTTCAATCTCTTTTTTATTCCCGCTATCAACTGGTCCTAATGCGGATGAAATATACGCATAGACTGAACCACAAACTAAAAGCAGTGCAATAATCGAAAATAAAAAAATGCGTCTACGCTTCTTTTTCACTTGATTCTCTACCAAAACTCTTCCTCCTTATTCAATTGTAGGCCATATGTACATATTTCTATACAACACGATACAAAATCACAATAAATTTCCCTATCATTTTTGACAGATACTTTATTTTTTCTACAATCCGTCTCATTATACTACAAAGGATTACACAGTTTCGACAAAAAATCTTTCATTTTACATATAAAAAAAGGTGGACTATATGTCGTCCACCTTTTCAATACTTAATTATTCAGCTTCTTGCTCATCAGCTAGAGTGTTGAACATTTCTTGCACCATTTCCCACTCTTCTTCTGATTCGATTGGAAGTAAACTTCCGCCCTCTTCTTCATTTTGCTCATAAGCCATTGCATCATAAATTGGGTCTCCATCTTCGTCTACTTCACCGATTGGAGAGAAGACTACGTATGATTTTTTGCCGAATTTTTCAGCATCAAAAGTGAAAATAATTTCACATAAATGTTCGTTACCTTTTTCGTCTACAATTGTAATTTGATTTTCTTCCATTTTGGTCACCTCTTATTTACTATCTAAAAATCCTTGTAAGATTACGACTGCAGCCATCTTATCGATTACTTGCTTTCGCTTCTTACGGCTTACATCAGCCGAAATGAGTAGACGTTCCGCTGCCATCGTTGACAAACGCTCGTCCCACATTACAACGTCTAATTGTAACAGCTCTCGTAGGTTTTCTGCAAATTGTTGGCACGCTTCACCACGCGGGCCAATTGTACCATTCATATTTTTAGGTAAACCTACTACTATTTTGTCCACATTGTACTGCTTTACTAACTCAGAAATACGGTCAAAACCAAAGTAACCTCGTTCTTCGTTAATTTTAATTGTTTCCAATCCTTGTGCTGTCCAGCCCATTTCGTCGCTAATTGCAACTCCGACTGTTTTTGTACCTACATCTAAACCTAATATCCGCATAAACTACTCCTCACGATGATGTTTCAAGTAAGACTTCACAAGCTCTTCAATTAACTCATCACGTTCAAGCTTGCGAATGATGCTTCGCGCATCTTTATGGCGAGGTATGTATGCTGGGTCTCCACTTAATAAATAACCGACGATTTGGTTAATCGGATTATAGCCTTTTTCTTGAAGTGCATCATACACAGTTAAAAGTACATCATTTACATGGACACTCTGTTTTTCATCTTGAATGCTAAACTTCATTGTTTTATCAAAACCGTCCATTTCAAGCACCTCACTTATATAGTAAGTATAGGGAGAAGAACTTCTCCTCTCCCTACCATTGTACACTACTATCTCTTTATTTTGAAACAGATTTAACGTACTCTTGTACAAATGCTAAAGCTTCCTCAACTTGCGCTGGGTTTTTACCGCCCGCTTGTGCCATATCAGGACGGCCACCACCGCCACCGCCACAACGAGAAGCTACTTCTTTCACAAGTTTACCAGCATGGTATCCTTGGCTAATTAAATCTTTCGTTACGCCAGCTAAGATGTTTACTTTATCATCATTTACAGACGCTAATACGACAACTGCTGATTCTAATTTATTTTTCAGATCATCCATCATCGTACGTAAGTTGTTCATATCTGCAACATTTACTTTTGCCGCTAATACGTTCACGCCATCAACTGTCATTACTGAATCAGTTAAGTTTCCAGCTTCGATATTGCTTAATTTTGCTGCAAGAGATTCGTTTTCTTTTTGAAGTTGTTTTACTTCAGCAAATAGACCATCTACTCTTGTTAAAATGTCTTTCGGATTTGTTTTCATTTTTCCAGCCGCTTCTTTTAATAAACCTACTTGATCGTTCATTAATTCATAAGCAGACTTACCAGTTACCGCCTCAATACGACGAGTTCCTGCACCGATACCAGACTCAGCAACGATTTTGAAAATACCGATAGAAGCTGTGTTATCAACGTGACAACCACCGCAAAGCTCTAAGCTATAATCGCCAACTTGTACAACGCGTACAACATCACCGTATTTTTCACCGAATAATGCCATTGCACCCATTTCTTTCGCTTCTTCGATTGCTTTTTGAGAAATCTCAACATCAATACTTTCCCAAATTTTCTCGTTTACGATACGCTCAATTTTTTCTAATTCGTCAGCTTGTACTTGACCGAAGTGAGAGAAGTCAAAACGTAGACGTTCAGAAGTTACAAGAGAACCTGCTTGGTTAACATGCGTTCCAAGTACGTCTTTTAATGCTTGGTGTAGTAAGTGAGTTGCTGTATGGTTTTTCACAACGCTACTACGGTTTTTCGTATCGATAATAGCTTTCACAGCCGCATCTTTCGTTAATGTACCTTCTTCCACAACAACTTTGTGTAAGTTTTGACCGTTTGGTGCTTTTTGTACGTCTTTTACAAGAACTTTCACGCCATCAGCAAGAAGGTAACCACGGTCTGCAATTTGTCCGCCGCTCTCAGCATAGAATGGTGTTACATCAAGCATTAGTTGTCCTTCTTCGCCAGCTTGTAAGCTGTCTGTGTATTCGCCGTTTTTCACAAGTGCAACAACGTTACTTTCTGTTGCAACTGTACCGTAACCAACGAATTGGCTCGCTACTTTCACTTCTCCAAGTACACCGCCTTGAACTTGCATAGAATCAACGTCTTGACGAGCAGCACGTGCACGCTCACGTTGTTTTTCCATTTCATTTTCAAAGCCTTCTTGATCAACTGTCATACCAGCTTCTTCGGCATATTCTTCTGTTAATTCAATTGGGAAACCGTATGTGTCATATAGACGGAACGCATCTACTCCAGAAATAACAGTTGTTTTTTCTTCTTTTGCTTTTGCGATAACTTCAGCTAAAATTGCTTCACCATCATGAAGTGTTTCGTGGAAACGCTCTTCTTCATTTTTCACAACTTTTGCGATGAAATCTTTCTTCTCAAGTACTTCTGGATAGAAGTCTTTCATTACTTCTCCAACAACCGGTACTAATTCAAACATGAATGGACGGTTGATGTTTAATTTCTTAGAGTAACGAACAGCACGGCGTAATAAACGACGTAATACATAACCACGGCCTTCGTTAGATGGAAGAGCACCGTCACCAACAGCGAATGTCACTGTACGGATATGGTCCGCAATTACTTTAAACGCCATATCTTTTTCTAAGTCACCATTACGATACTTCTCACCAGAGATTGTTTCTGTTGCACCAATCATTGGCATGAACAAGTCTGTGTCAAAGTTTGTAGGCACATCTTGAACGATAGATGTCATACGCTCTAGACCCATCCCTGTATCGATATTTTTCTTAGGAAGTGGTGTATATGAACCATCTGGATTATGGTTAAATTGAGAGAATACAAGGTTCCATACTTCTAAGTAACGCTCGTTTTCTCCGCCCGGATATAATTCTGGGTCACTAAAGTCATTACCGTAAGCTTCTCCGCGGTCATAGAAAATCTCCGTATTCGGTCCGCTTGGTCCTTCACCGATATCCCAGAAGTTTTCTTCTAAACGGATGATGCGCTCTTTTGGAACACCCATTTTCTCATTCCAAATTGTGAATGCTTCTTCATCTTCTGGATGGATTGTAACGGATAATAATTCTTTATCGAATCCGATCCATTTGCCACTCGTTAAGAATTCCCAAGCCCAAGTAATTGCTTCTTCTTTGAAGTAATCACCGATTGAGAAGTTCCCTAACATTTCAAAGAATGTATGGTGACGAGCTGTTTTCCCTACGTTTTCAATATCGTTTGTACGAATTGATTTTTGAGCATTTGTAATACGTGGATTTTGCGGGATTACACGTCCATCAAAATATTTTTTTAATGTTGCTACACCACTGTTAATCCATAAAAGAGATGGATCTTCATGTGGAACTAGTGATGCACTAGGTTCTACTGCATGTCCTTTTTCTTGGAAAAAGTCTAAAAACATTTGACGAATTTGTGCGCCTGTTAGTTGTTTCATTGTATTTTCCTCCTTAAATATAAAAAACTCCCGCCCCTATAAAAGGGACGAGAGTTAACTCGCGATACCACCCTAATTATGAATTGATTACTATAACAATCAATTCATCACCTCATGGTGCCGTAACGTGGCAAGACGGCAGTGATTAGCTGCTCTCAGGATTAGCTTTCTGTTACCCTTCATTTAAAGCTTCTTTCAGCCATATGGAAGCTTCTCTCTATAAATGGACTGTAACGTACTTGTTCCGTCATTGATTTAATGTATTATATGACTAAATATAATAGAATTCTCTTAAGTTTGTCAATGTAGATAATCATTTATATTATATCAATTGCTTATTAATCATAGCTATTCTACTATTCATTCTTAACAGCCTTTTCATATATTATGCATGTATGAATAAATTGTACTACCTCTACGAACTTTTCTGGATATTTTATTTTTGTTATAATCAAATTATCAATAATAAAGGAGCGATTATAATGACAACCTTATTGAACAAAGCTAAAAATATGTTAACGACTGACGAAACGATATTATTTTACACTGCATGTTCATTAAATATATTTATTTATCGTTCCGTTGCACGACCAGGACTGTTAATTTTAACGAACAAACGGCTCTTCTTTTACGGACCAGGTGTAAGTAAGAATCCATTATTTGAGGAGTACTCTTTTGAAAAAATTTCTGACCTAAAAGAACAAAAGTGCCTTTTCAGCAATCAAATTATCTTTATGTATGATAATGAATGGAAAAAAATAAAACATATTCAAACAAATGATATAAGCACTCTCGTTCAACAAATACACGAGCAACTCTCTAAATAATCATAGCCCTCTACTCCTATAAGTAGAGGGCTTTCCTATTACACATTCTCTTTTTTCAAAAGAGGTCTTATATGAACAATCACTGTACGAATGACTGCTAAAATTGGAACTGATATTAATAATCCTACAATTCCTGCCACTTCTCCTCCAACTAGTAATGCAAGCATAATAATAACAGGATGCATGCGAAGCGACTTACCAACGATGTAAGGGGATAAAATGTTACTTTCCAAAAATTGCAAAATAGCAATCGTAATTCCCGCCTTAATAAGTAAACTCGTTGATACCGTTGCCGCAATCATTAATGTCGGGATCGCCCCTAAAATAGGACCGAAGTACGGGATTATATCCGTTACCCCAATAATAATGCCGAGTAATAATGGATATTTCATACCGATAAACCAAAAAGAAAGAACAGATACGCCCCCTAATACTAAGCAAACAAATAACTGCCCTCGAATATAACTTCCGAGTGACTTATCAATTTCTTTCGCCAGTATTTGCCCAGTACTCCGCCACTTACTCGGGACTAGTTTCCAAAAGATATGATAAAACTCACCGTAATCTTTTAATATGTAAAATACAATGAACGGTATTAAGAAAATAATAAGCAACGAATCGAGTACACCACGAGCTGTGCTCATCACTTTATTCAAAAGTGATTGTATCTTTGTTTCTACACCAACAAAAATTTGTTTTACCTTTTCATGAATAAATGATGGGAAATTCGCCGTTTGTTCTGTGACGCCATCCATCCAAGAATCATACATTTTTGTAAACTGCGGAAATTGTTCATTAATCTCTTGTAATTGCTTAATCACAACTGGCGTTCCTTTATAAATGCCATAACCGATTCCACCAAAGAAAAGGATGTAAATAAGCAAAATAGCAAGTGTACGTGGCATCCCTTCCTTATGAATTTTTTCAATTAAAGGATGCAATAAATACGCAATAAAACACGCAATAAGAAACGGTGTAATTGCCACTTTACATACAAAAATAATCGGTGCCCATAGCGGCTTAATTTTTAAAAAGACGAGCAAGCAAAGAAATACGAGTAACAATAACCCTAAACGATATATCCAAATAATTTTAAGATTCTTCACACGAAAAACCTCCTCCACCTTTATTTTGAAAATAAATAGGGTAGGTTATGTGCAAAAGTTTTAAAATCTTTTCGTACAGACCATACTGTTTTGTAAAGACATACATATACATAACATAACAAGGACAACCACCCCTGAGAATGCAGCATGAAACAATATAATCAGGAGGGCTCATAATGGTTTTATTTATGCTCATATTATCTGCACTTTTTATGATTCTTGAATGGCTTTGTATCGGGTTTGGTATTTGGAAAGGTTTCTTTATTCATTCTTCACGAAAAGAAAGGGCAAAGCAATTATTTCATTACGGTATGCTTGGCGTTGGATGTTACGGCCTATCCTATCTCTTCTCTGAAATTGGACTTTTATATTTGCATACAAGCGCATAAAAAAACTCCCTTATCATGAAGGGAGTTTTTTACACTTATAAATAAGATTTAATCATCTTACGTGCTTTTTTCATATTGCGTTTTGAAAATACATCTTGTTTGCGAGCATATTGATACGCTGCCGCCCCAACACCTAATGCGATTAATGAATTGCGTAGATTCAAAGTAAATCCCCCTTTTCGTTATCCGATCGTTCTTTCATTCTCATCAAATAAATCATCAAGAGAGCTTAATGAACCATCTTCCTCTACTTGATGCGTATGGATTTTCCCCTTTGAAACCGATAATTCGATATAGCAATTCCAGCAATAAAATTGGTTGACACCTATTTTTCCAATGTCTTTCCCTTTGCAATTTGGACAAATAAACATATGGCTTTCATCTCCTTACAGTCTCCCAGATTCTATTCGCCATTATGTCCAAACCGCATTCATTTATACATTGCTGGAGCCTTTCAACGTTATACGTTTGAAAGTTTCACTATATAATCTCACCTTGTTACATGAAATCATACGGTGAAATGTTTTCCACGTCCATTTCTTCACCATTAACTGTTACCATCTGTACTTCTCCTTGTGATTCTTGCAAACGACTAGCTAAAGTCGTTTGACGCATTGCATCATCAAGACGATTTACACCAGACTGAAAAGCGGCTTCCTCCCCACAAATAATAAGGAACTTCTTACTTCTTGTAATACCAGTGTAAATTAAATTACGACGTAACATGCGATTGTAACTTTTTACAATCGGCATAATCACAATCGGAAATTCACTACCTTGCGATTTATGAATCGAACAACAATAGGCATGTGTAATTTGATTTAAATCCGGCTTTGTATATGTTACCTCAATTCCATCAAATGAAACGATAATCATATCTTGTTGCTCCACGTTCTCTTTCGCATAAAACACCGAAACAATTTCTCCGATATCACCATTAAACACTTGGCTCTCCGGCTGATTAACGAGTTGCAAGACTTTATCGCCTCTTCGATATACAACATCACCGTAAGCAATTTCTTTACTCTTTTCCCTTTTCGGATTAAACACTTCTTGCAAAGCTTCGTTTAGTACATTAATACCAGCCGGTCCACGATACATCGGGGCCAATACTTGTACATCTCTTGCGCTAAACCCTTTTGTCTTAGCATTTTCACAAACCTTCTTAACAACCTCAACAATTTGTGCTCCTGTACAGCCAATAAACGAACGATCTTTTTGGTTTTGCGCTAAATCTGGCGGGAGCGTTCCATTTTTTATCGCATGGGCAAGTTGGATAACAGATGAACCTTCCGCTTGACGATAAATCTCAGTAAGCTTTACTGTTGGAACTGCACCTGCATTCAATAAGTCTTTCAACACTTGTCCTGGTCCTACAGATGGCAACTGATCTTCATCACCCACAACGATAACTTGAATGTTTGTCGGCAGTGATTTAAACAGCTGATTCGCAAGCCAAATATCAACCATTGAAAATTCATCAATTATGAGCAATTTCCCTTGTACCGGGTCCGTTTCATTACGCTGGAAAGACCCTTCTGGCGTCCAGCCAAGTAAACGATGAATTGTACAAGCTGGAAGACCTGTTGATTCACTCATACGCTTCGCCGCTCTTCCCGTTGGAGCCGTTAATAATATTGGAAATGGATTATCATCACTATATTCATTCGGATTTAACGATAGCCCGTGAAGTGACGCATACATTTCAACAATTCCTTTAATAACTGTTGTTTTCCCTGTTCCTGGTCCACCTGTCAATAACATCATCGGTTTATGAAGTGCCGTTTGAATTGCTTCTTGCTGAAGCGGTGCATACTGAACAGTCAGCTGTTCTTCAATTTCACCTAACGTCTTTAACACTTCAGCTTCAGGAAATGAAGGTGTTTCTTCTTGATTCATAAGCCTGCGAATAGACTTTACAACACCTTTTTCAGAGTAGAATAACGATGCTAAATACACCCGTTCTTCTTCTATTATGACTTTCCCTTCACTTTGCATCATTTCAACGCAGCCTATAATGTCTTCCTCTGTCACTCTTCCTTCTTGACTGTTTAAAAGTGACATCGTTTCTCTTACAAGTTGATCTTTTCCCATATAAACGTGACCGAGTTGCAGTGAAACATTCTCTAGCGTATAAAAACATCCTGCACGTACACGATCATCGTGATTACCCGATATCCCTAACGCACGTCCTATATCATCTGCTCGGCCAAAGCCAATGCCGTCCACTTCTTCAATAAGTTGATATGGATTATTACGAATCACTTCTAACGTCATCTCTTTATATTGTTGGTAAATCTTAATAGAAAGCTTCGTTCCAAAACCGTAACCATTTAAAAAACTCATTACTTTCTCTAGCCCTTGATGCTCAACAATTGTCTCATATATTTCCTGCGCTTTCTGTTTGTTGACAACACCATTTAACGCCTCAGGATCATCCATAATTTTAGAAATGGCATGTTCCCCAAGATGGTCCACAATTTTTTCAGCTGTACGCTTTCCAATTCCTTTAAATAAATCACTCGCTAAATATTGCACCATACCTGCTTTTGTTTGCGGTAATTCTTTTTTAAATGTTTCTACTAAATATTGTTTCCCATACTTTGGATGATCCTTAAAATGACCTGTCAATGTAAACATTTCATCTTCATGCATACGGGGAAAATGACCATTTATCATCACTTTTTTTTCGTCGTACGTTTCATTTGTTTCAATGACTTTCATACTGACAACGGAATAGAGGTTTTCTTCGTTGTGGAAAATGGTATGAAGAACTTGCGCTTTTATAAACTTTTTCTCTTCCTCAAACAAATCCATTGCATGTTGATTTCCCATCTTTCCTCTCCTTTCCGGTTTCGTTTCACTTTAATGAGCAGTACATCCCCCACCTATTTAGATGAGGGATAACTACCCATTAACTATATTTTCATCTTATTCAGCTTCTTGCTCTAATAAACGAACACCATTACCAGCTAAAAAGTGATCTGGCTGAATTTCAGTTGCTTTCTTAAATAAAGCGAGAGCTTTCTCGTTATTATCTTCAAATACGTATGCAACACCTAAATTATAATACGCATCTGCATGCTCTTCATCCATTTCTAATACCTTTTCAAAGTAAGGCTTCGCCTCTTGAATATGTTCTAGTCGCGCAAAGCAAAGTCCACACTGGAACACAGCTTCTACATCGTTTTCATCTAATTCTGTTGCTCTTTGTAAAAACGGCAGTGCAAGACGGTCATTTCCAAGTTGCACATGTGTAATACCTAGCATAAACGTTACATCAGCTGATTGTAATCCAGCTTGCATCGCTTGTTCAAATACAGCTTTAGCCTCTGCAAATTGCTCTTGACCGTAATATACATTTCCTAATCCATAATAAGCAGCTGCAGATTTATCATCTAACTCTAATGCACGTTTATAAAATAAAATGGCTCTCTCACTATCACCTAGTACATCTAATAAGTTCGCAAAATTAATGTATCCAAGTGCATCTTTTGGATTTTCTTCGATTGCTTCTGTGAAATTTTTAGCAGCTTCTTCCCAGTTTCCTTCTTGCATATATTTAATACCTGTTTCAAGTTTGTTTGACATGTCCTTCACCTCTACAACAAATTATAACAAAGAATGTATTTTCCAAGCGAACGAAAATTCGCTTTATGTAAAAGAAACCTCTAACCGCGAATCGGCAGAGGCTTCTCGTTTTATCCTAAATAATCCAATTTCTTACCGCTACGGTATACTTCATCAATTGTAGCACCACCTAAGCACTCATCTCCATCATAGAAAACAACTGCTTGTCCTGGTGTAATTGCACGAATTGGCTCATCACAAAGAATACGAACTGTATTTTCATCAACGATTTGAACCGTTACTTTATTGTCTTCTTGACGATAACGGAATTTCGCCGTGCACTTAAATTCTGTTTCTTTTTCTTTGTTACTTACCCATCCTACATTCGTAGCAATAACTTCATCACCATATAGAAGTTCATTATGGAATCCTTGATCAACATATAAAATGTTTTCTTTTAGATTTTTCCCAACAGCAAACCATGGATCACCATTACCACCAATTCCAAGGCCATGACGTTGTCCAATTGTATAATACATTAAACCGTCATGCTTCCCTTTCACTTCACCAGATAATGTTTGCATTACACCTGGTTGTGCTGGTAAGTAGTTACTTAAGAAATCTTTAAAGTTACGCTCACCAATGAAGCAAATACCTGTACTATCTTTTTTCGCCGCTGTCGCTAAGCCAGCTTCTTTCGCCATTTCACGAATTTGCGGTTTCTTTAATTCACCTAACGGGAACATTGTTTTTGATAATTGCTCTTGGCTTAATTGATTTAAGAAATACGTTTGGTCTTTATTGTCATCGACGCCGCGAAGCATTTTATATTCGCCGTCCATATAAGCAACACGTGCATAATGGCCTGTCGCTACATAATCAGCACCAAGCGCAATTGCATGCTCTAAAAATGCTTTAAATTTAATTTCTTTATTACACATTACATCTGGGTTTGGTGTACGACCAGCTCGGTATTCATCTAAGAAGTACGTAAATACTTTATCCCAGTATTGTTTTTCAAAGTTTACTGCATAATACGGAATACCGATTTGGTTACACACTTCAATTACATCATTGTAATCTTCTGTTGCTGTGCAGACACCATTCTCATCCGTATCATCCCAGTTTTTCATAAAAATTCCGATTACATCATAACCTTGCTCTTTTAATAAAAGAGCTGCTACAGATGAATCGACGCCACCGGACATCCCGATGACAACGCGTGTTTCGCGAGGTAGTTTGTTCATCATGTCACCTCCCATGCTAATTTTGTGTTAATCGCTTCACGATTTTCACTGTTTCGTACGCCGCTTTCTCAATTTGCTCTTTCGTATTTCCAAGTCCGAAACTAAAGCGTACGGATGAACGTATTTGATCGGAGTCTTTTCCGAACATCGCCACTAATACATGTGATGGATCAATTGAACCAGCTGTACAAGCCGAACCACTTGACACTGCAATGCCAGCTAAGTCTAAGTTCACAAGAAATGGTTCAATGTTCATTCCTGTAAAACTAATATTAAGCACATGTGGTAAGCGATATTCTAAGTTTCCGTTTACCTCGAAAGTAATGTCTTCATTTTTGAAGACAGATACCATTATATCTTTAAACTCTTCATATTGGGCATTTTTTTGCTCACGAGTTTTTTCAGCTAACAAAATTGCTTGCTGTAACCCAACAATACTTGGTACATTTTCAGTACCAGCACGGCGTTTTCTTTCCTGCTCCCCGCCTATTAATAACGGTTCAAATTTCACATTTGCACCAGCGTATAGGAACCCTACACCTTTTGGTCCGTTAATTTTATGAGCTGAAATTGATAATAGATCAATGCCAAACTCTTTCACATCAATTTCTACTAAGCCGTAAGCTTGTACCGCATCTGTATGGAAATAAGCTTGATGCTCTTTTAGCAGCTTACCTATTTCCACTATTGGTTGCATCGTCCCAACTTCATTATTCCCAAACATAACGGATACGAGAATTGTCTCTTCTGTTAATGCCTTTTGTATGTCAGAAATTTGAACGCGACCTGTTTCATCAACAGGTAAATATGTCACTTCAAACCCTTCACGCTCTAACAATTCACACGTATGCAAAATTGCATGATGTTCAATTTGCGTCGTTATAATATGTTTACCTTTATGACGGTTCGCACGCGCCACACCGATAAGCGCTAAATTATCAGCTTCTGTACCACCGCTCGTAAATATAATTTCACTCGGATTCGCATGAATGCTACGTGCACATGCGCGTCTCGCCTCATCTACTGCATGGCGCGTTTGACGTCCATAAAAGTGAATACTAGACGGGTTTCCGAATGTTTCTGTCATATATGGAATCATCTTTTCGACCACTTCTGGGTGAGTCGGAGATGTCGCAGCATGATCTAAGTAAATGCGTTCCATTAAATCTCCTTCTTTCCAAATCGTTTCACAAGGAATTAAATGTAAAACATATAGCCCCCGTGATTTTCTTCCTCGTAACGTACTAAATCTTCTAACGTTGTACTATCTAACACTTCTTGCACCGCATCACGAACACGCATCCATAATTGGCGTTGTGCTGGCTCTTCTTCTTCTATCATTTCTACAACACTAATCGGACCCTCTAATACACGGATTACATCCCCAGCTGTAATGTTAACTGGCTGATCTGATAATACATATCCGCCATATGCTCCGCGTGTACTCTTTACTAGACGAGCATTACGAAGTGGTGAAATTAATTGCTCTAAGTAATGTTCAGATAAATCATGTGCCTGCGCAATTGATTTTAATGAAATTGGACCTTCACCAAACTTTTTTGCAAGATCGATCATAATTGTTAAGCCGTAGCGGCCTTTCGTTGAAATCTTCATCTATTTTGCACCTCTTTTCAAATTTTCACTTCTATTGGTTATATCTTATTTATAAAAGAACACAATTTAAAATCCTATGAAATTATAGCATAATATAGTATTATAAGAAATTTCAACTTGTGTATCAAAATGATAACATAAAATCACATTGAAAAACTCGGAAATTATTACAATTGAAAGAAAAATGAAAATATTAATATTCATTTTTCCCACAAAACAGCATCCTATTTCAAATTCCAATAAAAAAAATGATACGATAGAAAGAGATTATACATTAAGGGAGACGGTAAAATGAAACAACCACTCGCACATCGAATGCGCCCTACAAATATTCAAGAAATTATCGGACAACAACATTTAGTTGGTGAAGGAAAGATTTTATGGCGAATGGTCCAAGCAAATCATTTTCAATCTATGATTTTATACGGTCCTCCAGGCACCGGAAAAACATCAATCGCTAGCGCAATCGCAGGAAGTACCGGAACCCCTTTTCGCCTATTAAACGCTGTTACTCATAATAAAAAAGATATGGAAGTTGTCGTACAAGAAGCGAAGATGCATCGACATCTTGTTTTAATTTTAGATGAAGTGCACCGTCTAGATAAAGCAAAGCAGGACTTTCTATTACCTCATTTAGAAAGTGGACTTCTTACTTTAATTGGTGCAACGACGAGCAATCCATTTCATGCGATAAACTCTGCTATTCGGAGTAGGTGTCAAATTTTCGAGTTACACGCCCTAACAGAAGACGATCTTTTAACTGGCTTAAAACGAGCACTTGAAGATAAAGAAAAAGGCCTTGGGGAATATGATGTAACTGTTACGCCTGAAGCATTACATCACTTTGCAAATGCATCAGGCGGAGATATGCGTTCCGCTTATAATGCACTTGAACTAGCTGTTTTATCTAGCTTTACAACTGATGACAAAGCTGCGGAGATTACGCTGGAAATTGCAGAAGAATGCTTGCAAAAAAAGAGCTTCGTTCACGATAAAGGTGGGGATGCTCATTATGACGTATTATCAGCATTTCAAAAATCGGTACGCGGAAGTGACGTGAATGCAGCACTCCATTATTTAGCACGTCTTATTGAAGCTGGTGACTTACAAAGCATCGGTAGACGTCTTCTCATTATGGCATATGAAGATGTTGGACTCGCTAGCCCGCAGGCTGGACCACGTACACTAGCAGCAATTGAATCAGCTGAACGAGTTGGGTTCCCAGAGGCGCGCATACCACTTGCGAATGCCGTTATCGAGCTTTGCTTATCACCAAAATCAAATTCAGCTTATAAAGCACTTGATGCCGCATTACACGATTTACGTAACGGACAAACAGGTGATATTCCTAGTCACTTAAAAGATAGTCATTATAAAGGCGCCGAATCACTTGGAAGAGGCATTGGATACTTATATCCACACGATCAGCCAAACGGCTGGGTACAACAACAATACTTACCTGATAAAATAAAAAACAAACAATATTATAAACCGAAAACAACAGGGAAATTTGAACAAGCACTTTCTACCGTGTATGAAAGATTACAAAGTTCGAATAAAACGAAAAATAAAGGGTAACCTAAGCGAAAACGTCACCATTATGGAGGCTTCGCTTATGAAAACACGTCAAGATGCATGGACAAAAGAAGACGATCTCCTTTTAGCCGAAACTGTTTTACGGCACATTCGCAGCGGCAGTACACAAATAAAAGCATTCGATGAAGTCGGCGATACATTGAACCGTACTTCAGCAGCTTGCGGATTTAGATGGAATGCTGAAGTAAGGCCGAATTACGAAGATGCGGTGCAACTTGCGAAAAAACAACGTAAAGAATTAAAGCGTTCTGAAGCTAAAATAGAAAAAGATCAGTTCACGAAAACGAAACAACTCGTAATTGATGCCGAGTTTTCAGAAGATATTACGCCAAATAAACAAGAACTTACAATGCAAAATATCATCTCGTTTTTGCAAAATTTGGAGCATAACAACCCTTCACTCGCAAAATTACAAACTGAAAATGAAGTATTACAGACTCAGCTCACGTCCCTGAAAAAAACGAATCATGAACTTGAAGCAAAATTAGCGGTACTCTCAAAAAAACAACAAGCAATCGAAGAAGATTATGCGATGCTTGTTAGAATTATGGACCGTGCTCGAAAACTTGTTTCGGTTGAAGAACAAGAAGAACAGATCGCTCCCATTTTCAAGACAGATCAAAATGGAAATTTAGATATTATATATTCTGCTGAGAATTAAAAAGGATGTCACCTAGCCCAACTTTCCGGCTAAGTGACATCCTTTTTTGTTTCTTCGGTGGACAGCATATTGGTAAATGAAATTATATCTACGATTTTTCGAATATATCTATCGTAACTTACAATATATCAACGATTTTTTAATTATATCGACTATTTGACAAGGAATATCGATTTACCGACAAATATTTACAAAATAAGTAGAACTGCTATACAAAGAACTCCTCGAATAAATTGGATATATTTTACTTAAATGTTACTATAAACATATACGATTAAAAGGAGCTGATTGTTATTTCATTAATAGTCTTCAAAATAATACTCGGTATTCTCGTTCTAACGTTAGGTCTTTTTACCATTCATAGTTTAAAAAAGACCTCAGGTTATAAATCGGACAAATACGATTATTCTTTACTAGGATTACTTACACTTGAAGTATTAGTATTGCAAATATCAGTAGTTCTTTAAAATATAATAGAAAAAGCATATACCCTAGAAGGATATATGCTTTCTTTTTATTCTTGCCCTACACGCTTCACTTCTACGTTTTTAATACGTTCACGTACAACGTGACTTGCCATAATTAAGCCAGCCACAGATGGTACGAACGCATTTGAAGAAGGTGGTAATTTCGCTTTACGAATTTTTGCATTTTCGTCTGGTACGATTTCTTTACGTACTTCTTCACGAATTACGATTGGGTTTTCGTCAGAGAAGACAACTTTTACACCTTTTTTAATACCCTCTTTACGAAGCTTCGTACGAATTACTTTCGCAATTGGATCTGTATGTGTTTTAGAGATGTCCGCAATACGGAAACGAGTTGGGTCCATTTTATTTGCTGCACCCATGCTTGAGATAATTTTAATTTTACGACGTAAACATTGTTTAATTAAATGAATTTTGAACGTAATCGTATCAGATGCATCCACTACAAAATCTAAGCCGTGCTTAAAGAACTCTTCATATGTTTCATCCGTATAAAACATTTCTAGTCCAATTACTTCACACTCTGGATTAATATCTGCAATACGCTCTTTCATTAATTCTACTTTTGAGCGTCCTACAGTAGATACTAAAGCGTGAATTTGACGGTTTACGTTTGTAATATCTACAACGTCTTTATCAACTAATACGAGACGTCCTACGCCAGAACGTGCTAACGCTTCAGCTGAAAATGACCCTACGCCGCCAATTCCTAAAATACCGACTGTACTATTTTTTAATATTTCAAGTCCTTCTTTACCGAAGGCTAATTCATTACGTGAAAATTGATGTAACATTCAGCTCTACACTCCTATTACAAAAATGGTCTACCATGTATTCTAGCGTTTTTCCGACTATTTGTATAGAAAAAGTTATAGAATTCCTAAAAATACATATTTCAAGAAGGAAAATACAATGTAAACCTGTCTTTACCTCTTCTCTCAATCATCCATAAAAAAAGCCTAGATGGTATTAGTATAACCATCTAGACCCTATTCTTACTTCTCTTCTTTCAAGCTCAATTTTAAGTTCAACTCTTCAAGTTGCGCTTCTGCAACTGGGCTTGGAGCTTCTGTTAATAGACAGCTTGCACTTGCTGTTTTCGGGAATGCAATCGTATCACGAAGGTTCGTACGACCTGCAAGTAACATAACAAGACGGTCTAAACCTAATGCGATACCGCCGTGTGGTGGCGTACCGTATTCGAATGCTTCTAATAAGAATCCGAATTGCTCTTGTGCTTCTTCTTGTGAGAATCCAAGTGCTTTAAACATTTTTTCTTGTACGTCACGCTCGTAAATACGAAGTGATCCACCACCAAGCTCATAACCGTTTAATACAAGGTCATATGCTTGCGCGCGTGCTTTTTCCGGTGCTGTTTCTAATAACTCAACGTCTTCACGGAATGGCATTGTGAATGGATGGTGAGCTGCGAAGTAACGATCTGCATCTTCATCGTACTCAAGAAGCGGCCAATCTGTTACCCATAGGAAGTTAAATTTACTTTCGTCAATTAACTCAAGCTCTTTACCTAGACGTAAACGAAGTGCGCCTAAGCTATCTGCAACAACGCTCTTCTTATCTGCTACGAATAGTAATAAGTCGCCAGCAGTAGCTTCTAGCGTAGTCATTAACACGTTGGCATCCTCTTCACCGAAGAATTTCGCAATCGGTCCTTTTAAGCCGTCTTCTTCCACTTTAAGCCAAGCTAGCCCTTTAGCACCGTATACTTTTACGAATTCAGTTAATGCATCGATATCTTTACGAGAGTATTTGCTCGCAGCACCTTTTGCATTAATTGCTTTTACTTGTCCGCCGCTTTCTACAGCACTTGTAAACACTTTGAAGCCACAACTTGCAGCAAACTCAGATAAGTCTGTTAGTTCCATTTCAAAGCGTGTATCTGGCTTATCAGAACCGTAGCGAGCCATTGCATCAGCATATTTCATACGAGGGAATGGTGCACTCACTTCTACACCTTTTGCATCCTTCATAACTTTCGTCATCATGCGCTCCATCATATCTAAAATTTCATCTTGTGTTAAGAATGAAGCCTCGATATCGATTTGCGTGAATTCTGGTTGACGATCCGCACGTAAATCTTCGTCACGGAAACAACGTGCTACTTGATAGTAACGCTCAAATCCGCCGACCATAAGAAGCTGCTTAAATAGCTGTGGAGACTGTGGTAATGCATAGAATTCACCGTCATGCACACGACTTGGTACTAAATAGTCACGAGCTCCTTCTGGTGTGCTCTTCGTTAAAATTGGTGTTTCTACTTCTAAGAACTCTTCTGTGTCTAAGAAGTTACGAATTGTTTTTGTTACGTCATGACGCATTTTGAATGTGTTAAACATTACAGGACGACGTAAGTCTAAATAACGATATTTTAAACGCACATCTTCTGATGCATCTGTATCATCAGCAATGATGATTGGCGTTGTTTTCGCCGCATTTAATACGTTTACTTTCGTTGCTTGCACTTCAATACGACCTGTTGCCATATTGTCATTAATTGCACCTTCACCACGCTCAACAACTGTACCTTCTACGTGTAATACGTATTCGCTACGAATTGTTTCTGCTACTTCTAGTGCTTCTTTCGATGTTTCTGGGTTAAATACAACTTGTACGATACCTGTACGGTCACGTAAGTCGATAAAGATTAATCCACCTAAGTCACGGCGTTTTTGTACCCAACCTTTTAATTGAACTGTTTGTCCAACTGCTTCTACTGTTACTTTTCCACATGCATGTGTTCTTTCAGCCACTGTAAGTTCCCCCTATATTAATTTCTCTGCTACGTATGAAGCAAATACATCTAATGCTACTTCTTCTTGTTCACCTGTTGCCATATCTTTTAAGTTAATGATGCCTTTATCTAGCTCATCTTCCCCTAATACAGCTACAAATTTCGCTTTTAGACGATCTGCTGATTTAAATTGTGCTTTCATTTTGCGATCTAAATAATCTTTTTCAACTGATAATCCAGCTTTACGAAGATCAAACGCAACCTTTGTAGCATGGTCTTTTGCTTTTTCACCAAGCGCTACAACGTAACAATCGATACTATGTTCAATTGGTAATTCGATGTTTTCAGCTTTTAGCGCCATAATTAAACGCTCGATACTCATCGCAAAACCGATACCTGGCATTTCTGGTCCACCGATTTCTTGTACAAGTCCGTTATAACGACCACCACCGCTTAATGTAGTGATAGCACCGAAACCTTCTGCCTCACTCATAATTTCAAAAACAGTATGTTGGTAGTAGTCTAAACCACGTACTAAGTTCGGATCTTTTTCAAATGGAACGTCCATCATCGTTAATAACTCTTGAACTTTGTCGTAGTATACTGCTGAATCTTCGTTTAAGTATTCTGTAATAGATGGTGCTGTTCCCATTAATTCATGGTTACGGTCCTTCTTACAATCTAAAATACGAAGAGGGTTCTTTTCTAAACGAGATTGACAATCAGAACAGAACTCACCAATACGTGGCTCGAAGTGTGCGATTAACGCATCACGGTGCGCTTGACGGCTCGCCGCATCACCTAAACTGTTTAATACAACTTTAATATTTTTCAAGCCCATGCCGCGGTAAAACTCTACAGCAAGTGCAATTACTTCTGCATCAATTGCAGGGTCGTTACTACCGATTGCTTCAATACCAAATTGTACGAATTGACGATAGCGACCTGCTTGTGGTCTTTCGTAACGGAACATTTGACCGATATAGTATAATTTCGTTGGTTGTGTTGCGTCACCGAACATTTTGTTTTCAACGTAAGAACGTACAACAGGTGCCGTACCTTCTGGACGTAATGTTAAACTACGCTCTCCACGATCTTGGAATGAGTACATTTCTTTTTGTACGATATCTGTCGTATCACCAACACCACGTAAAAATAGCTCAGTGTGTTCAAAAATTGGTGTACGAATTTCTTTATAATTGTAACGACGGCAAATTTCGCGTGCTTGCCCTTCGATATACTGCCATAACTCAACAGTGCCTGGAAGAATATCTTGCGTTCCGCGTGGGATTTGAATAGACATATTCAGTTCCTCCTCAAATTGTTTTAATCTTAATAAAAATAAAAAAACTCCCGCCTCTACTGTTTGAACAGTAGGGACGAGAGTATTATACCCGTGGTACCACCCTAATTGAAGCACGTATGCTTCCACTTTTTTAATAACGCTTAAATGTGCGTTCATCCCTACTAAGCATATATGCCGTTCAAGTTGAAACCTCTAGAGTGTCATTCAATCAGTCATCATGCAGAAATGTTTTCAGCCTAAGACATTTCTTCTCTTTACATGTGTGTCTCATTTACTCTTCTCTATCAACGGTTATATTCATATGTAAATATAAAATTACTATACGTTTGTTGAGTAGGATTGTCAAGTACTCTAAGAACGTTCAATTTGCTTCTTTAGACGCTTAACATCTTGAAGAGAAATGCCAAATTCAGAAGCAAGCTCCATTGAAGTGTTGTTTTGCTCTTTTGAAATAAAATCATGAAAACTCACGTTAAATAGTTGATTTGCACCATTTGTAACAGAATGCCCTTTTTCATTCATACGCATACTATATCCCTCACATTCAATATGGATGTTTTACTTTTTATTGTTCCATATTGATTAGAGAGTTATACATAACTAAAACAGCTATTGATTTCAAAACAAGTAAAACTTTAATCAGGCTTTTACGGGTTGCCCGATTCCCACATCTAACGGGATAAATGAACAAAACATACAACAATGTATAAAAAAGAGAGGATTATATAACCCTCTCTTTTTAAGCAACACTATTTACTTTCCACAATTAAGGTCACCGGACCATCATTGATTAAAGAAACGTCCATCATTGCTCCGAACTTCCCCGTTTCTACATGCAGACCTTGTTTACGAACCTCTTCATTAAAGAAATCGTATAAACTCTCTGCATAGTCAGGTTTCGCAGCATCCATAAAGTTTGGACGTCTTCCCTTGCGGCAATCCCCGTATAATGTGAATTGCGAAATTGATAGAACTTGTCCTTCTACATCAAGTACAGAATGGTTCATCTTTCCGCTCTCATCTTCAAAAATACGTAAGTTCGCAATTTTTTCTGCAATGTAAGTTGCATCTTTTTCTGTATCTTCATGCGTAATGCCAACTAGTAATGTTAAACCGAACGGAATTTGTCCTACGATCTCACCGTCTACTGTGACAGACGCTTCTTTTGATCGTTGTAAAACAACTCTCATCTTTTCTACACTCCCTATTAATGCATCATGCGTCGTACTGCATAAATTTCTGGAACACGTTTAATGCGTTCTACTACTTTTTTCAAATGTTGTAAGTTACGAATCGAGATTGACATATTAATTGTCGCCATCTTATTACGGTCACTTCTACCAGAAACAGCTGAAATGTACGTTTTCGTCTCTGTAACAGCTTGCAATACTTCATTCAATAAACCACGGCGATCGTAACCTGAAATTTCAATATCAACGTTATACTCAATTTCTTTTTCAGGGCTACCTTCCCACTCTACTTCTAATAATCGTTCTACAGCTTCTTCTGTATGAACATTTACACAATCACGGCGGTGAATCGATACACCTCGGCCTTTCGTAATATACCCAACGATATCATCACCCGGTACTGGGTTACAGCATTTTGATAAGCGAATTAATAAATTATCCGCACCACTTACTTTAACGCCAGAATCCCATTTTCGAATTTTCATCGGTTTACGAACTTCTTTAACTTCAACAATCTCTTCTTCTTCACGTTGCTTACGGAACTTGTCCGTTAGTCTCGTAACAATTTGTGACGCTGTAATTCCGCTATATCCAACTGCTGCAAACATATCTTCTTCATTTGCAAAATTGAACTTCTCAGCAACACGTTTTAAATTGTCAGGAGCTAACACTTCTTTCATTTCATACTCTAGACCACGTACTTCTTTTTCAACAAGTTCACGGCCTTTTTCAATATTTTCATCTCTACGTTGCTTCTTAAAGAATTGACGTATTTTGTTTTTTGCATGAGATGTTTGAGCAAGTTTCACCCAATCTTGACTTGGGCCATACGAATGTTTTGATGTTAATATTTCAATGATGTCACCTGTTTTTAATTTATAATCAAGCGTCACCATTTTTCCGTTTACTTTTGCACCAATTGTTTTATTTCCAATTTCCGAATGGACACGATACGCGAAATCAATCGGAACAGATCCAAGTGGCAATTCCATTACATCGCCTTTCGGTGTAAAGACGAATACCATATCAGAGAATAAATCAATTTTTAATGACTCCATAAATTCTTCTGCATTAGAAGCTTCATTTTGCCATTCTAAAATTTGACGGAACCATGTTAGTTTCTTCTCTAATGTCCCTGTTGTTTCTGCTGTTTTTCCTTCTTTATACGCCCAGTGTGCCGCGATCCCGAATTCTGCAATTTCGTGCATTTCTTTCGTACGAATTTGCACTTCAAGTGGATCACCTTTCGGCCCAATTACAGTCGTATGAAGAGATTGATATAGATTCGCTTTCGGCATCGCAATATAATCTTTAAAACGACCTGGCATCGGCTTCCAGCACGTATGAATAATTCCTAGCACTGCATAACAATCTTTAATACTATTTACAACGACACGTACAGCTAATAAATCGTAAATTTCATTGAACTGCTTGTTTTGCAGTGCCATTTTACGATAAATACTGTAAATATGTTTTGGTCTTCCAGAAATTTCAGGTTGAATTGCAACTTCGTCTAATTTCTCACGAATACCAGTCATAACTTCGTCTAAATACTCTTCACGTTCTGCACGTTTACGCTTCATTAAATTTACAATACGATAATATTGCTGTGGATTTAAATAGCGAAGTGACGTATCCTCTAGCTCCCATTTAATAGTACTAATTCCGAGTCTATGTGCTAAAGGTGCAAAGATTTCTAACGTTTCATTCGCAATGCGACGTTGCTTCTCTTGAGGCAAATGTTTCAATGTACGCATGTTATGAAGACGATCAGCTAGTTTAATTAAAATAACTCGAATATCTTGAGCCATTGCAATAAACATTTTGCGATGGTTTTCTGCTTGTTGTTGCTCATGAGATTTATATTTAATCTTTCCGAGCTTTGTCACACCATCGACAAGCATAGCAATTTCTTTATTAAATTCCCGTTCAATATCTTCTAATGTAATCTCTGTATCTTCCACTACATCATGTAAGAAACCTGCTGATACTGTAGCTGGATCCATGTGTAAATCAACTAAAATACCTGCAACTTGAATTGGATGAATAATGTACGGTTCACCCGATTTTCTGTATTGTTCGCTATGCGCATCACGTGCATATTCATAGGCACGTGCCACTAGCTCAATATCTTCATCCGCTAAATATTGACTTGCTTTCTCGAGTACCTGTTCAGCTGTTAGTACCTGCTCATTTGCCATCGAATCACCTTTTATTGAAAATTGACTTTATCTTTATTAAATAGAATAAATTATATTCTATCATTATAACCCAATGATTGTGAATTGTGAAAAGGAAAAGATTTTACTGACATTTCACCATAATTTTTTGTTCAATTATACAAAAGTACCCGCTCCTCTCCAAGAGATTCACGGGTACTTTTTATCACCGTAGTTTTACCTATATAGTGATTAGTATTTTTCTAATACTAATACATCGTAACCATCTAACATTTTACGACCATCTAAGTAAGTAAGCTCTACTAAGAATGCAATTCCTGCTACAACTCCGCCTAGTTCTTCAACTAACTTAATTGTCGCTTCAATTGTTCCACCAGTAGCTAATAGGTCATCTGTAATTAATACGCGTTGACCTGGCTTAATTGCATCTTTATGGATTGTTAAAACATCTTTACCATATTCTTTACCGTAGTCAACTGTAATTACTTCACGTGGTAATTTTCCTAATTTACGAACCGGTGCAAATCCTACTTCTAATGCGTAAGAAACTGGGCAACCAATAATAAAGCCACGAGCTTCTGGTCCTACTACAACATCGATATCTCTTTCTTTTGCATACTCAACGATTGCATCTGTTGCTGCTTTGTATGCTTTACCGTCATTCATTAACGGTGTAATGTCTTTAAACACAATACCTTCTTTTGGATAATCCGGTACAATTGCGATATGTTGCTTGAAATCCATATTTCTGAATCCTCCTCAGATCTAAAAGGTTTGTAAATACAAATCCTTTACCCTAACTGTTCTACTTCTTTATGATTACGAATCGTTTCAAACCATGTATATAGTTGCTGATATGTGCTATAAACCAATTCTTTTTCTAATTGTAAGTGGTTCATTTTCTCACGATATGTGTTCGATTCAATTAAATCACGCTTTTGTTTTTTGTCTGCCATAAAAATGACGCCATCTTTTATTGTAACAAATTCTAACTCAAAAAACACCTGTGTCATGAAATTTACTGTATCTTTTGACCAACCTTTATGTTGACATAGTTGTGCTCCATATTGTCTTAAAGAAAATGGTGCTTTTTGGCTCAAGAACGAATAGTACCATTTAAAGTGTTCTCTCGTTGGAACAGTACTAAATAAATGATTATTCTCTTGATAAAATAGTGTATAAATTCGCGACGGGAACCCAACTTTAAATAGATCTCGTAATTCATCTGTTCCTTTTGGCAAATCAAGTAACACGATGTATTGATCATTTAACTCAGTTACTTCTGATGCATGCATAATATGATCTTTATAGTCTTCTAAAGAAAATTTATTCAATACCTCTTCAGAAAAATACACCATTGTTATTTTTTCTTTCGGAAGTTCTGCTAAATTTGATTCTACGTTACGCATACTACGCCAATCAAATAATTGCCATGCGTCTACAGCAATATCTTGTACCATTAATTGCGGCTTCTTAAAATTATTCCATTCATTGATAGACGCTTCCCCTATTACAGATACCTTTGCAACTGGAGAAATTTCTTTCGCATACGCACCAAAACCAAATCCGATTGTATCCAGTGTTGCTTGTCCATCGCGAAGAGCCATTTTCAAATGAGAACCGTCTGATCCGATTGCACGAATACTTTCTAGCTCTGCATCTTTCACTGCAATACGTGGTTTCGGATTTCCAACACCAAATGGCGCCAACTTTTGCATATCCTCAATCGCTGCAAGTGTTACGTCCTCCACTTTACAAAAAGCATCAACAGCTGTAATCGGAATAAAATCTTCTTCTGTTAAAATTACCTCTGCTTGCTCATTTAAGCGACGGCGTAATTCATCTACATCATTCATATGTAGCGTCATTCCAGCTGCCATCGGATGCCCTCCGAAGTGTGGCAATAACTCTCTACAATCTGACAAGTTTGCAAACAAATCGAATCCTGCAATACTACGTGCTGAACCTTTTGCAGTTTCTTTTACAGGATCAATGCATAATACAATCGTTGGACGATAAAAACGTTCAACTAATTTAGAAGCAACAATTCCAATTACACCTGGATTCCAGCCTTCTTTTGCAAGCACTAATACTTTATTTTCTTCAGGCGGGAAATTTGTTTCCACTTCAGCCATAGCTTCTTCTGTAATTTGCTTTACAATATCTTTTCGCAGTTTGTTCAGCTCATCAATTTCTTCAGCCAGCTCTTTCGCTTCTTCTGGATCATCTGATAATAAAAGATGTACAGCAGGCGCTGCATCTTCTAAACGTCCAACTGCATTAATACGTGGTGCGATTGAGAAGCCAATACTCTCTTCTGTAATTTCACTTTGCGAAACGTTAGCAACTTTAAATAGCGCCTTTAGTCCGATATTTTTCGTCATACGCATATGTTTTAAACCGCGTTTCACTAGCAATCTATTCTCACCATGAAGTGATACTAAATCGGCTACCGTACCAATTACCGCAATTTCTAATAAATGTTCTGGTACACGGCCCAGTAGTGCATGCGCAACTTTAAACGCAACACCTACACCAGCTAAATAGTGAAATGGATACACACCGCCATCTAATTTCGGATGAATAATCGCAAGTGCTTCTGGCAATTCTGGTGGTGGCTCATGGTGATCTGTAATAATAAGATCTACTCCGAGCTCCTTCGCTACCTTCGCTTCATGTACTGCCGCGATACCAGTATCGACAGTAATAATTAGCGAGAATCCTGCGCTATGCGCCCAACGAAATGCTTCTTCGTTCGGTCCATAACCTTCTGTAAAACGATTTGGAATATAAAATTCTACATCTGCACCTAATTCTTGCAAGGCAAGATATAACACAGTCGTACTACTTACTCCGTCCGCATCGTAGTCACCAAATATTAATATTTGCTCTCCATTTTGAATCGCCTTATTTACACGTTCTACCGTTCTATCCATTCCTTCCAATAAAAATGGATCATGAAATTCTTGATTTTCTGTATTTAAAAAATCTAAAATCTTATCTTCAGTATCTAGTCCTCTACCGAGGAATAACGAAACGACAAGTGGTGATAATTGTAATTTACTTGCTAATTCACTCACTCGCTCGCCATTATATTCTTTTTCTTTCCAACGCGTCTTCGGTTGTAACACGAAATCACCCCTTAACCTGTTCATTATACAAGACAGATTAAGGGGTGACAATATAATGCAAACTACGATGCAATATCTATATACTAAAATGTTAATAATGTTTAATTTGGAGAATACGGATTTATATGTACAAACACATTTTGTACGTTATCTTGTTTCATAAGCGTTTCTTTCACATGCTTTCCAATGCGATGCCCTTCTTCTACAGTAATGTACGGATCTACTGAAACTTTAATATCAACAATAACGTAATGACCATGCTCCCTTGCGTATAAAGAACCGATTTTTTTCACACCATCTATTTGAAGTACTGCTTCTCTAAGCGGAATAACATCTTCCTCATGAAGAACATGATCAAGCGTTGCATGAATTGCCTCTGCCCCAATACTCCATGCCATTTTTGCAACAAGAAGCGAAACAAATAATCCTGCAATCGGATCGGCATATACAAGCCAATCTAATCCAAATTTACCACCAATAATCGCTGCACAAATACCGATTAAAGCTGCAATTGAAGAAAATACATCCGAACGGTGCTCATATGCATTTGCAATAATTGCATCACTATTTACCCTTTTCCCTAATCGGAATTTATATTGAAACATTCCTTCTTTCACGATAATCGAAAGAACAACAGCAAAAATCGTAATCGCTTTCGGTGGTTCTAGTTCCTGCGAAAAAGCTTTTATAGACGAAATCGCTATCTCTATTCCTACAATAAATAATAATACCGCAACAATAATCGCTGAAATTGATTCCGCTTTACCATGACCATATGGATGATCTTCATCAGGCGGCTGCTTTGCTGCTCGCAATCCAAACAGTACAGCTAGCGAACCAATTACATCTGATGCAGAATGCACGGCATCCGCTAATAGCGCTTTACTGTTCCCAATATAACCAATTACCGCCTTTATAATCGCTAATATGATATTACCAACGATCCCGACAATAGCACCAAACTCGGCCTGTTTAAAACGTTCATCTTTTTCCATAATTAAAATCCCTTCTTTTCTTAACCTATCTTTTTAGTTTAACAAAACAGCGATAATATCACACTTTCTTCCATTTTATCATTTCAAAGCCGCTATCTTATTGTATCCACAAACGAAAAAAGAGATGCCTCATAAAGAGACATCATCTTTTTTATACTTGCGGTTCAGATTCTACTTTCTCAACCTTCTTCTTGTTTTTACCCTTTTTCAAACGACGGTTTTCAAGCATTAACCAAATTTGAGAAGCCACGAAAACAGAAGAGTACGTACCTACAACTAAACCAACAAGTAACGCAAACGAGAAGTTACGTAGTGACTCACTACCGAAGATAAGTAACGCAATTACTGGGAATAACACTGTTAATACGGTGTTAATCGAACGTCCAAGCGTTTGGCGAATACTTGCATTTACGATTTCTTCTAAGTCTTTTATATCGCGAACTCGTTTTTTCTGTTTGTATAATTCACGGTTTCTATCAAACGTAACAATTGAGTCATTAATAGAATAACCGATGATTGTTAATACCGCAGCGATAAACGTTAAGTCTACCTCTAACTGGAAAATACTAAATATAACAATCATAACAAATGCATCATGTAATAATGCAAGTACTGCAGATAATGCGTACGTAAATCGGAATCGAATACTTACGTATAAAATGATAACCGCAGAAGCAATTAATACTGCGATAAATGCATTTCGTGCAATTTCTTTACCGATTGTCGGCGAAACTGTACTTACGTTTGGATCTGTACCATATTTATCGTGGAAGAATGTTTTTGTTTTCGCAATTTCATCTTTTGATAGAACACCTAATGTACGAACTGCGAATCCTTTATTGTCATCTCCAGTTGGTACAATATTTTCTTCCTTCACATCAATGTTCAATTCTTTAAAATCTTTATGAACATCAGACACAGTAACTGCTTGTTTTGATTGCAAGTCGATTCGTGTACCACTCGCAAAGTCAATACCAAGGTTCAATTTGAAAATTGGTAAGATAATTGCACCTGCAATTACAACTACAATCGAGAAAACAAGGAATTTATGACCGATATTTACGAAGTTAATACGATCAAATTTTGTCGGTGGATGTACTACACCTTTTGTTAATGGAATAATATCCTTTTGTTTCACACCAAAGTATCCTGGTTTTTTATCGAAGTAGCGGCTCTTTACAAGTAATCCTAGTAAGAAACGAGTACCGAATACGTTCGTAATGAAACCAACTAAAATACTTACGATTAAACTTGTTGCGAATCCTTTTACAGAGCTATTACCATAAACGAATAACACACCAGCTGCTGCAAGAGTCGTAACGTTTGCATCTAAAATTGTTGCTAATGAACGATGGTTACCAGCACGGAATGCTGACATCATTGACTTACCAATTTTCAGTTCTTCTTTCAGTCTCTCGTACGTAATAATATTCGCATCAACTGCGATACCTACCCCGAGCACTAACGCCGCAATACCCGGCAACGTAAGAACTGCATGCATCCAGTTAAAGACAAGTAATGTAACGAAAATGTATAGACCTAACATAATAACCGCTACAAGTCCTGGTAAACGGTAGAATACAAGCATAAATAAGAAAATAAGAGCGATACCAATCGCACTAGCGAAAATCGTTTGCTCTAACGCTTGTTGACCAAATTTCGCTCCAACAGATGTTGAATACATTTCTTTTAAATCAACAGGAAGTGCACCTGCATTTAATAAAGATGAAAGTTGTTTCGCACTTTCAACTGTGAAATTTCCACCTACGATAGATACTTCAGCTTGGTTAAACACTTGACTTACTGTTGCTGCTGATAAGAACTTAGGATTCGGTTTTGCAGATTCTGCTTTATACGAATCTTTTCCTTCTTCAAAATCAAGCCAAATTACCATTAAGTTCGTTGGTGGTGGCATTTTTGAAATTTTTTCAGTTACTTCACGGAATTTTTCAGCGCTTTTTAGTGTAAGACCTACGCTCGCACGGCCTTGCTCATCAAATGTTTGCTTCGCTCCGCCGCCTTTTAAATCCGTTCCATCCATAAGTAGATTGTCATCTACATCACGGAATGTTAATTTCGCTTGTGTCGACAACATCTCACGTGCTTTTTGCTGATCTTGTACACCAGCAAGCTGTACACGAATTCGATCTTGCCCCTCGATTTGAATGTTCGGCTCACTTACACCGAGAACATTGACACGATTTTCAAGAGCACCTACTGTACTTACAAGTGCCTCTCGGTCAATTTTATCACCTTTTTTGGCTGGTTTTACTTCATACAGAATTTCAAAACCACCGCGAAGGTCTAGTCCTAGACTAATTCCTTTTGCTATGTCTTTTCCTGCCGCACCAATTACTCCACCGATTAATAGAACGATGAGGAAAAAGGCGGCAATTCTCGTACCACGCTTTGCCATATGTACCCTCTTTCTGCTACTAACACTTTAAATAAATCTCTTACGATTCACTTTTACACGTGTGCATACGTCTAGTTAGTAGACTTCCTTTCTATAATTTTGCTAGTTCATCACTAGCTGTGTCGGTAAGTTTTTCACAATACCTACACTTCCACTATTTATTTTCTCTCTTCACTACCCCCTTTATATATAATCTTAGACATAATTATTTCCTCATTATCAATACCTATCATTATACTGCAAAAGGAAGAACAAACCAATTGCAGTCAGTTATTTATTTTCATATTCATCAAATGACCAAAGTGGCGCTTGGTACGCTTCAACAGTTAAATATGTCATATACTCATTAGCACTTACTCTTAATACATCATTTACTAATTCATACAATCTAACATCACTGTCTATCTTTTTCCACTTTTTCACTTTGAGAAACTTCCAAATATCATCATCTGTCACTCGGTCGTAACCGAACATGTGAAACTCTTCTACTTTACTTTCTAAAACGACTTGTAACTGTCCGCGGTATGATTCTACCAAAGCCTCTTTATCTAACATACATAACATCTCCTTCTTATTTCAGCACGAAAAGTCGCTTTTAATCCCGCTCTAGTGGACAGCAATAACTACTTTCAAGAGCACTATCATACTTCACTCTCTTAAATGCTTGTCATTCTTGTCTCGTACGTGCATATAAATTATTGTAAATCATTCCACTGATTTTGAGAAGGTAGGAGAAGAACATGACGAGACAAAGCTTTTTAAAAGGCGCATTTATTTTAATGATAGCCGGCTTTATCACAAAAATCCTTGGTTTCATCAATCGTATCGTAATGGCACGTATTTTAGGAGAAGAAGGCGTTGGCCTTTATATGATGGCCGTTCCTACATTCATTCTAGCAATTACATTAACACAAATTGGCCTTCCTGTCGCAATCGCAAAATTTGTAGCTGAAGCGGAAGCTGTGAACGATAAACAAAGAGTTAAAAAAATATTAACAGTATCATTAGCCGTTACATCCGTTATTAGTATCATTTTAACAATTGGAATTATGCTCCTCACACCTATTTTAGCAAAAACATTATTAACCGATGAAAGAACGTACTATCCATTAATGGCTATTTTACCTGTCGTTCCTGTTATAGCCGTGTCTTCTGTTTTACGCGGTTACTTTCAAGGGAAACAAAATATGAAACCTAGCGCTTACGCCCAAGTCATAGAACAAGTTGTCCGCATTACAATTATCGCTATATGCATTCAATTATTTTTACCTTACGGCGTAGAATATGCAGCAGCCGGCGCTATGTTATCAGCTGTTCTCGGTGAAGTTGCATCACTATTATTTTTACTTACTTTATTCCAGCGTGAAAAACATTTATCTATACGCTCCGGATTTTTCACTACTGTAAAAGAAAGCAAAGGGACATTTTATTCTCTTATGGATATTGCTCTTCCAACTACAGGAAGTCGTTTAATCGGCTCCGTTTCATACTTTTTTGAACCTATTGTCGTTATGCAAAGCTTAGCGATTGCTGGCGTTGCTGCCTCTGTCGCAACCCAGCAATACGGTATATTAAATGGTTATGCATTCCCACTTCTATCACTGCCAGCCTTTATTACATATGCTCTTTCTACAGCACTTGTTCCATCTATTAGTGAAGCGATGGCTAAAAGACAGCATAAATTAGTGGAGCACCGTTTACAACAAGCACTTCGAATTTCATTAATTACCGGTGGATGGTCTGTCGTTATATTATACGTATTCGCTTCTCCAGTTTTAACTCTTATGTATGGATCGGATAGTGCAACAGCATTCATTCAGCTTCTTGCACCTTGCTTTTTATTTCATTATTTTCAAAGTCCGCTTACCTCTGTTTTGCAAGCTTTAAATTTAGCACGTGCTGCCATGATGAATACATTTATTGGTGCCATCGTGAAATTAATCGTTATTTTTGTACTAGCTTCACGGCCAGAGTTTCAAATGATGGGGGTTGCCCTTGCAATTGCAGCAAATATAGTAACAGTAACATTTCTTCATTACGCTACTGTTTTAAAGAAAATTACATTTACCATTTACGCAAAGGACTATATTTTTGGCGGACTTGCCATCGGTATCGCAGGCTCCTTCGGTTTTTACCTTCATAAGTATATGATTTTCTCGCATTCACTTGGTATACAAACATTATGGGAAATCACCTTAACAACAATCGTTTATATTATTCTCCTCTTCACTTTCAAACTCATTCGAAAAGAAGAGTTAAGCAGGCTCCCTATCATTCGAAAACTTTCATTTTTGAAGTAAACAGGCTTACTATTTCATATAGTAAGCCTCTAGTTTTCTTTCAAATCAACAAAAAATTGTCCGTTTTGAAAGCTACAGTATAAAATTTGTGTTACATCGTTATAGCCTAAGTTTTTTAATTTTCCAACGAGCCACTCATCTGTATGTTCAATCATCTGCAAATGACTAGATTGAATTTCTCCATCAATAACAAGAGGAAGAGTAAACTGCAATGCATCCTGCCTGCCTTTTGGTTTTTGAAAGACAGATAACTTCCCAGACGGTTCTAAAATAGCATATTCTACATCCCGGATGTCTCCAACGCCTTGTTCCCTTAGTTGCATCATTAAATCATCTATATTATAACGTTGCTTTCTCATCTTCTTTTCATCAATTTTTCCCGCATTTACAAGAATAGCTGGCTCACCTTCTATTAAATGCCGAAAACGTTGATACTTTAACGAAATAACTGACAAAATGATCTGTATACACATAAGAAAAGTCATCGGAACTAGTTGATGCCAAAGTGATTTATCGGTATTTTCAATTGCAACTACAGCCATTTCGCCAAGCATAATGAATACGACTAAATCTAATACACTTAGCTCTCCAATTTCACGTTTCCCCATAAGACGAAAAATAATTAATATGATGATATACAAAAGCATCGTCCGGCCAATTATTGATACCCATTCCATTTCTACATCTCCTTTTTTATCTATAGATTCCCCTATAAAAAAGAAACTAGTCTAACTTAGGCAAAAGGAAAATATGCTTGTATTAAAAAGGGGGAATGTATAAATGGATGGAACGAAAAAATTATCAACTGCGATTGGCTTCGGTATCGTTACCCTATTAATTCTTGCATCAATTACTAGCATGATTATGGCTCTTTTATTGAAATTTACAGATATGAATGAAGGGACATTAGCTGTTACTATTTTTATACTAGCTCTTTTATCTATGCTTATATCCGGATTTACTGCCGGCAAGAAAGCCCAAGGGAAAGGTTGGCTAGTAGGCTTCACAACAGGACTTACATTCACTATACTTGTTTTTCTAGTTAACTATTTAGGCTTCTCTCAAACTTTATCGAACTCACAGTTACTTTACCAATTAGCATTAATGGGTGCGAGTACACTCGGTGGTATTTTCGGTGTAAATATGTCAAAACAAAACAACTAAAAAAGGCCCTGCACATTTCATGCAGGGCCTTCCTCATTAGTTTTTCACAACTTCACGAATCGCATTGCGATCGAAAGTTAAATGTGAACCACCAGATTTAACAACAATTTTCGTTTCATCTACTGATTCGATTGTACCGTGTAAACCACCGATTGTTACGATAGCATCACCTTTTGCTAACTCACTTTGCATTTGAGCAACTGCTTTTTGACGCTTTTGTTGCGGGCGAATTAATAAGAAATAGAAAATCGCAAACATTGCAACGATCATAACGATATTCATCATACCTGGATTCATCTTTTGTTCCTCCTTTTAAATTATGTATTAGAAGTTTTTAGCATTCGGTTTATTAAAGCCATACTGTTCAAAGAACTCTTCGCGGAAATCGCCAAGACGGTCTTCACGAATAGCTTGTCTCACCTGCTCCATTAAGTTTAACAGAAAATGAAGGTTGTGATAAGACGTTAAACGAATTCCGAACGTTTCATCACATTTCATTAAATGACGAATGTACGCACGAGAGTAATTCTTACATGTGTAGCAATCACAATTTGGATCAAGCGGACCGAAGTCTCTTGCGAATTTCGCATTTTTTACAACAAGGCGACCTTCGCTTGTCATACATGTACCATTTCGAGCGATACGAGTTGGAAGTACACAGTCAAACATATCAACGCCGCGAATTGCACCATCGATTAATGAGTCAGGAGAACCTACTCCCATTAAGTAACGTGGTTTATTATCTGGAAGAAGTGGTGTTGTAAACTCAAGTACACGGTTCATAATATCCTTTGGTTCACCAACAGATAGACCGCCTATCGCATAGCCAGGGAAGTCCATTGAAACAAGATCTTTCGCACTTTGACGACGAAGCTCTTCAAACTCTCCGCCCTGTACAATACCGAATAAACCTTGGTCTTGTGGACGTTCATGTGCTTTTAAGCAACGCTCTGCCCAACGGCTTGTACGCTCTACAGACTTCTTCATGTATTCAAAAGTAGCTGGGAACGGTGGACACTCATCAAATGCCATCATGATATCCGAACCTAATGCATTTTGAATTTCCATCGCTTTTTCTGGAGATAAGAATAATTTGTCTCCATTCAAGTGATTACGGAAATGAACACCTTCTTCTTCAATACGGCGGAAGTCGCTTAAGCTAAATACTTGGAAACCACCAGAGTCTGTTAGAATGGCACGATCCCAGTTCATAAATTTATGCAAACCACCTGCTTCGCGTACAATTTCATGACCTGGACGTAACCATAAATGATACGTATTACTTAAAATAATGCCAGAATCCATTGCTTTTAATTCTTCTGGTGACATTGTCTTAACTGTTGCAAGTGTACCAACTGGCATAAATGTTGGCGTATCAAATGAACCGTGCGGCGTATGTACACGTCCTAAACGGGCACCCGTTTGTTTACAAGTTTTAATAAATTCATAACGAATTGCTGTCATAATTTACTCCTTTTATTTGTTTCCCATTTTAGCGTGAGATGCAACGAACATTGCATCACCGAAGCTAAAGAAACGATATTTTTCTTTTACTGCTTCATTATAAGCATGAAGTACATTATCTCTATTTGCAAATGCACTTACAAGCATGATTAATGTTGATTTCGGTAAATGGAAGTTTGTAATTAAACCATCAATTGCTTTAAATTCATAGCCTGGATACATAAAAATATCTGTCCAACCAGAAGCAGCACAAAGCTTGCCGTCATGATCTGTCGCAATTGTTTCTAACGTACGAGTTGAAGTCGTACCTACCGTAATAATACGCCCACCATTCTCTTTCACACGATTTAATAATGCCGCTGTCTCTTCAGACATATGGTAATATTCTGCGTGCATATGGTGTTCTTCAATCGTATCGGCAGAAACTGGTCTAAATGTTCCAAGCCCTACGTGAAGTGTAATAAATGCTAACTCAACGCCCTTTTGTTTTAACTTCTCCAATAACTCTTCTGTAAAGTGAAGTCCTGCAGTCGGCGCTGCTGCTGAACCGATTTCTTTCGCATATACCGTTTGATAGCGATCGCGATCTTCTAGCGTCTCTTTAATATATGGAGGAAGTGGCATTTCTCCAAGTTCATCTAAAATTTCATAGAAGATGCCGTCATATGAAAATTCAAGCTGACGTCCACCTTGATCTGCAGTTCCAATGCAAGTTGCTTTTAATTTCCCTTCGCCAAAAGAGATAACAGTTCCTTCTTTCACACGTTTCGCTGGCTTAACAAGCGTTTCCCACTTATCACCTTCTTCTTGTTTTAAAAGAAGTACTTCAATGTGTGCGCCTGTATCTTCTTTCACACCGTGCAAACGAGCTGGCATTACTTTCGTTTCATTTAAAACTAAGCAATCCCCCTCATGTAAGTAAGAAAGAATGTCCGTAAAATGTTTATGCTCAATATCGCCGGTTTCACGGTCTAACACCATTAATCTTGATGTTTCACGATCTTCTAATGGGACTTGTGCAATAAGTTCTTCTGGTAAATGAAAATCAAACAGATTAATATCCATAACTATATCCACCTATTTCTTATTTGAATCGATTTATTATATACATAATAAAAGATAATACAATACTTAACACAATACATGTAATGATAGGAAAATAAAAGGTAACGTTTCCTTTTTTCACAAAAATATCGCCTGGAAGCCTTCCAATGAACTTCCAAGCTAATCCAACAACGATAAGTAAGATACCTGCTGTAATAAGCAATTTTGGCATCTCCGTCATACTTTTGGCATCTCCATTCCGAAATGCTCATATGCAAGCGGTGTTACGATTCGGCCTCTTGGCGTTCGTTGTAAAAAGCCAATTTGTAATAAATACGGCTCATACACATCTTCAATCGTATGAGATTCTTCTCCAATCGTCGCCGAAACCGTTTCTAATCCAACTGGACCACCACGGAATTTCTCAATAATACCAAGCAATAATTTATGGTCAATATGATCTAGACCTAATTTATCTACTTGTAGTAGTTCTAACGCCATTTGTGTAATTTCCATCGTAACCGTTCCGTTACCACGAACTTGTGCGAAATCTCGTACACGTCGTAATAAACGATTCGCAATACGAGGTGTACCACGAGCACGTCTTGCAATTTCTAGTGCGGCTAACGAGTCAATTTCAACTTCGAATACTTCTGCTGTACGTTCAACAATCTCAGAAAGCTGATCTACTGTGTAATACTCTAGTCTTGAAAGCACACCGAAACGGTCACGAAGTGGCGCTGATAATGCACCTGCACGCGTCGTCGCTCCAACTAATGTAAATGGCGGTAAATCTAATCGTACAGATCGTGCTGACGGTCCTTTTCCAATTACAATATCAAGGCAGAAGTCTTCCATCGCAGGATATAGTACTTCTTCAATTGATCTATGCAAACGATGAATTTCATCAATAAATAATACATCCCCTGGCTGAAGTGCCGTTAATACAGCTGCTAAATCTCCGGGTCTTTCAATTGCTGGACCTGAAGTAGTTCTAACATTTACGCCCATTTCATTTGCAATGATATTCGCAAGCGTCGTTTTACCAAGACCTGGTGGTCCATATAAAAGTACGTGATCTAACGTTTCCTCACGCATTTTCGCCGCTTCAATAAACACCTCTAAATTATGTTTCGCTTTATCTTGGCCAATATACTGACGGAGCGTCTGTGGCCGTAATGAATATTCTAAATCTGCATCTTCATATGCAGATTCCCCTGAAAGGAGACGTTCGTCCATTATACTCACCTCTTACCATTTAGTAAAAGACTAAGTGCCTTTTTAATATACTGATCCGTCGTTAATGATTCTTTTAATAGCTCTGGTACAACGCGAGAAACTTCTCGTTCCGCATATCCAAGTGCGCGCAGAGCTTCCAGCGCCTCATCAAGCTCAGCCGATGAACCTTTTTTCTCATCAAAACGTTCTGCGTCTGAGAATAAATCAACAAATGCATCTGGTACGACATCAGCTAGCTTTCCTTTTAAATCTAAAATCATTTGGCGCGCTGTTTTCTTTCCGACGCCCGGGAATTTCACTAAAAACTTCTCATCTTCATGTTCAATTGCTTGAACGACCTGTCCTGTTTGACCAGAAGCTAAAATTGCAAGAGCGCCTTTTGGCCCAATACCAGACACACCTAACAACTTTGTAAATAATAAACGCTCTTCACGTGTTTTAAAACCGTAAAGTGCCATAATATCTTCTCTCACATAATGATATGTATAGACACGGATTTCTTGCTTACTTCTTTGAAATACATACGGATTTGGTGTAAATATTTGATAACCAATTCCATTATGGTCAATTACGACATATTCCGGTCCTACATGCTCCACGTAACCTGTAACATATTCAAACAAAATACGATCTCTCCCTCTTAAATCATGTATTCCATTTTAACATATTTAATGATAGAAAAGCGAGACTGCCCCAACAAATGTTCTCTATTTGAAACTTCTGTTATTTTCCATTGACAGAAAGTCTAAAGCACCTTAATATACAAAAGTCGATAATGATTATCAATATTAATTAAAGGGGTTACATCAGGATGAAACGTAAACTATTTATTTTATTTACTATTATGCTAGTTGTTCTTTCTATCGTTGGCTGTTCTTCTCAAAAAGAAGAATCAAAAGCAAAAGAACAACCGAAAACAAAAGTTGTAAAACATGCTAAAGGGGAATCTACAATTCCAGTAAATCCAAAGAGAATTGTTGACTTATCTGGATCAACAGAAGAATTATTACTTCTTGGACATAAACCTGTTGGTACAGCAAATACATATAAAGATAAAATTCAAAAGCATTTAACAGAAAAGCTAGATGGAGTAAAAGCAGTAGGTTGGTACTGGGCACCTAAAGTTGATTTAGAAGCTGTTACTGCTTTAAAACCAGACTTAATTATTTTAAATAATCGTCAATTGAAAATTTATGATCAATTAGAAAAGGTTGCACCGACAGTAGTTCTAGAAACAAACTTAGAAGATTGGCGTGGTAAGTTTAAAGAAGTAGGTAAACTATTTGACGAAGAAAAGAAAGCAGACAAATGGATTGCAGACTACGATAAGAAAGCAGATTCTTTATCTAAAAAAATTAAAGAGAAAACAAAAGATGAGAACTTTATGTTCGTCGCAGTTACACCACAAAACTTCCGTGTATACGGTAGCTTCGGGTACGGCGACATCATCTTTAACGACTTAAAACTTCCAGCAACAAAAGGTACAGATTTAAAACAAACGATGGCGCAAGTATCGCTAGAAGGTCTTGTTGCATTCCAACCTGATCAAATGTTTATTGTAAACTTTGGCGGCGAAGCTGATAAAGTTTACGAAGACTACAAAAATAGTGCCGTTTGGAAAGACAATAAAGCAGTAAAAAACAATCATGTATATGAAGTATCAAATGAAATCTTCAATACGAAAGCTTTCAATCCTATCGGGAAAGATATGCTAATTGATGAAATCGCAAAAGAAATTTTAGCTAAGAATAAATAAGAAACAAAGCAGCTCACCATGAGCTGCTTTGTTTCTTATTTTGCAATGCATAATGAATCAAGTATCCAACCATCAGCTGCTTTGTTTCTTATTTTGCACTGCGTATTGCTTCATTTTTTCAATCGTCTTCACAAAACCTTCTTTTGATTTAATGCGAATACCACGCTTCAATTTCGCACGCTCATAACTCTCAAGCTTTTTCATATCAATTTGAAAGAAGGAATGAATCGCATTATCACTTTTCGGTACACCTTTAAAAATTTGTAATATCCCTTCCTCTGATACGCCAAAATAACCGCTAGTCTTTAATAACGGAGAAATATCATCAACTTTCTTTTGTAATACAATTTGTACATCATCACGATCAACGAGCTGCCATTCTTCATACTGCTGTAAAAACTTTTCTAAATCCGCCACTTTTTCTGTAAAGATTTCTTCACTTACTTCTCCATCAACATACATACGCTCTAATAAAATTGTAACTTGAGGGTCTTTCTCTGTCACTTCTGGTACTGGCCCTTCCGCACTCGTTTCATAAGCTAAGCAAAATATCATAACGAAAGCTTGTACTGCAATCAGTATCCATTTCATTTCCGTTCACCTCTTTTAGGCAAGATCAAACTTTCATTAGTAGTTTTTCCGGAAATGGGGGTTTTATCCCTAATTCATAGATTGCTCTCATGAAGACTTATAGAGTCCAATGATTTCTACCTATTTTGAAACGTATTGATTACGTGAAAGCTTTTTTATATCTTTATTTGATTGTACCGTCACTATATAAACCCCAACTAATACGATTATCATCCCAACTATTTGTTGCCACGTAACAGCTGCTCCATATAAGACAACTGATATACCAGTAGCCACAATAGGAGTTAGATTTAAATACATACTTGCTTTGCTTGCACCTAGCTCTTCTACTCCTTTATTAAACACGATATATCCAACTAACGTCCCACATATGACCATATACAACATTTCTATCCATCCCTGTAAAGAAAACGTCCCAACCTTTCCCCATCCATCTTCATATAGAGAAAGGCCTGCTAAAAACACAGTACCCAATACCGTCATACTCATTGTAGTTAACAAAGGGGAGACACCACTCATAACTTTTTTTCCTGTTAAGCTATATAACACCCCACAGATTAACGCAGCTATAAATAAAAAATCCCCCTTATTAAATGACAAAGACATAAGTGTATTCATTGAACCACTTGTAATAACTACTATTACACCGATAAGGGACAAAATTAAACTTATTCCGACTTTTATACTCCAAGACTCTTTAAAAAATAATATTGCTCCCAATGTTACAAAAACAGGCATTGTAGCAATAATAAGCGATCCATTCAGAGTAGAAGTATAGTTAAGTCCCATAAAGAAAAAAACATTATAGCCAAAAATACCTGTTAACGATACAAAGAACAGCCCTTTCCAATTCTTTAATAACAAACTTGTATTCCACTCAGATTTCATAAAAACTATGCCGATTAAAATACAACCTGCTAAACCAAAACGAATTGTTGCCGCAGTAATCGGTGGAATTTCAGTAATAACATGCTCTGCTGTTGCAAAAGACCCACCCCAAAACAAAGGAACAAATAACATAATTACATACATACGATTTATTCTGTTCATTTTCATTACCCCTTTTACGTAAACAGGTTTAAAAGTTTGAACTTGTTTACGTGTTAGTTAAAAAAAATTAATAATTTGACTCTATTGCTTGTAGTAAATCCTTCACCTGTTTTAAAAATTCTCCAGCTATTATAGAATAAAAAATTTCTTTTCCATTTCGATCCGCTACAATTAGTTCTGCTTGTCTTAAAATTTTCAAATGATGCGAAACAGCTGGTCTAGAAATCCTCATTCTATCTGTTATTTGCGTCACATTCATCTGTTTGTTTTCTAACAACAGCATAATAATTTGCTGACGATTCTCATCTCCCAGCGCCTGAAATATAGGTGTTACGACCTGAAATTTCTCTAATACAACTTCTGTATTTCTGCATTCAAAATTCTCCATATCCTATTCATCCCAACCTTTTATATCTAAAAAACATGTAATATATTACCATTAAATAGTAACCCTTTCATATACACTTGTAAATAACTTTATTTTCCGACTTTTATTTCAACAAAAAAGGGAAGATTGGATTCCTCCATTCTTCCCATTACATTCATATAAAATGAAAGACGCCTGCAAAGCAGGCGTCTTGATGCGTTTACGGCGAGAGACCAGGCGACCACATTCGCGTGTTTAGCACTTAAGCATATCTCTCGTCTTACGTAAATTAGCTCATCGCTTTGCTAATATAACATTAATAAAGTATAAGTGCAACATATTTATAAAAAAATCATTTCCTCTTTTACCCAAACAGAATTTATGTAATCTATAAATTGATAAATGTAATATATATGTTACAATTGATATAACAGCGAAATCATAATAAACAGGAGATGGATATTGTGAAAAAAATAAAGGATGAACGTCTGATTCTTCAAACATTAAAAAACGTACGTATTGCCTTCCTTTTTCAATCACTTGGTATAATTGGAATTTTAGGCTATATCGGATTCACTGAAGGAATGGATCAAATTACGAAATCTCCCTTGTGGTTATTATTTATTCTTACAAGTATAGTACTTAGTTATTTACAGTTAAGCGTTTCTATCGATGTAGAAGAAAGCGAAAAAGAAATAAAGTTAACTCCTTATTACAAAATTGTTTTACGTTCTTTTATTGTAGGAACTATTATAGCCATTATTTATATCATTTTCAGTCCAGAAAGACCTCTCTTTGAAGCTATTTTAACAGGTAGTATTTTCTTCATATGCTTTTTAGCTTCTTACTCCATTAGTTATTTTATTAAAAAGCGTCGTTTACAAGACGACGATGAATAAGAGGAAGGGCTACCCCTTCCTCCTTTATTTTGCTATCGCATAGTACCAGTTAAACCGTAACGAATGTCTCGGAACATATTCACTATGTCGCGATTAAAATCGTTTGTAACTGTACCGTTACGTAGGCGTGTACTCATTGCATCGACACGAGTAAACATGTCATTTCTTACAGAGACGTACACATTTCTGTTTCCAACTTCATTTGAAACCGCTTGACGAATTTCGTTCGCCATCGCCGTTTCATTTGTCACTGTGTTACGTGGTTTTACCGCAATCGCCACATCGTTTCCATATACAACTGTAGACACACGGTCTACGTTATTCATACGTTTCACACGATTTGTAATTCTTTCTGCAGTTTTACCATCATTGTTAATGTATGAATTGTTCATTGTAATATTACGCGTTGGATGCGGATTAGCAATTTGACCGTTGTAATTTACATCACGGTAATAGTTATATCCTGTATCGTTACGACCATTTCTATATGTTACATAGTCTGTATAACGATCGTTACGCGCCACATTATCACGATACTGGTGTGTATCATTATAAGATGTACGCTCGTAATTGTAGTTACGTCCATCCATTGCATTGTTATCTTTTGGTGTACCACATGCAGCTAATGCACTGGTAACTAACAAAGAAGCAGCAATCACTTTTACTTTCGTATTCAATACAAAAACCCCCTCTGTTAGAATGAGCTTCTCTTCTGAAAAGCTCCCTCTTATGATGAGTAACAAAGAAGGTTTTTACACTGTTAATATTTCACTGGGGATTTTCTAACATTTGGTGTAAATCTTCCGTTTCCAGAACGAATCCACATACAAAAAAGGTGGGAATAATCCCACCTTTTTTAGACTTCTTCTTCATCCTCTTCTTCTGAAACTGGCTCCCCAAATACATTTGGCGGATCTGGTTGATAATACATCGTTCCAGGCTGTGGTGCATATGCGGATTGAGTTGGTTGATAATATAAAGGATTCGCGTATTGTGGCCCTCCAGGTTGCGGACTATATAGCCTACTCTCTCCCCCGCACCCACAATCTTCCTCTCCTTGCACGAGCGGCGGCATATTATTATCCATTGGCATCATATTTGGATTTGGCATAGACGTATATTGTGGTCCAAACGGCGCTCCTTGCTGATACGGCATTTGATAGGGATTTTGTTGTTGATAATAAGGATTCGGCGGCATCATAGGCTGTTGGTATGGCATTTGATATGGCATCATATTCGGTGGTTGATTATTATCCATGAGTGGCATCATATTTGGCATTTGATTGTTATCCATAATTGGCATCATATTTGGCATTTGATTGTTATCCATAATCGGCATCATATTTGGCATTTGATTGTTATCCATAATCGGCATCATATTTGGCATTTGATTGTTATCCTTAATTGGCTTAATTTGCATTATATTTGGTGGTTGATTGTTATCCATAATTGGCATTATATTTGGCATTTGATTGTTATCCATAATCGGCATCATATTTGGCATTTGATTGTAATTGGCATTATATTTGGCATTTGATTGTTATCCATAGTCGGCATCATATTTGGCGGTTGATTGTTATCCAACATTGGCATGATGTTTGGCGGTTGATTGTTATCCAACATTGGCATGATGTTTGGCACTTGAATATTTGGCGGTATTACTTGTGGAATAACTACATTTTCTTTCGATACATTCGGTGACACGATATTTCCTATATTTTCTTTCTTTACCTGTGGTGATACTATGTTTCCTACATTTTCTTTCTTTACTTGTGGTGATACTATGTTCCCTATATTTTCTTTCTTTACCTGTGGTGATACTATGTTTCCTACATTTTCTTTCTTTACTTGTGGTGATACTATGTTCCCTATATTTTCTTTCTTTACTTGTGGTGATACTATGTTCCCTACATTTTCTTTCTTTACTTGTGGTGATACTATGTTCCCTACATTTTCTTTCTTCACTTGCGGTGACACGATATTTCCTACATTTTCTTTCTTTACTTGCGGTGACACGATATTATCTTTTTTCGTTTGAGGAGAAATGATGTTATTAGGTTTCATTTTAGTAATTTGAGGAGCAATTAACTCGCTTCCTTTTTTAATTACATCTGAAATTTTATATTCCTTTTTCGCTTTTATTGGTGGTTGTGGTGGTTGTGGTAACACATTGACCGAAAACTTCGTATTTTCTTTCTCTGCTGGTTTTTGTTTTTCTATAACAGGTGGCTTTTGAATAACAGACGGTTTTTCTATTGGTTTTTCTATTTGAATTGGCTTTTCTTTTTGCACTTCTTTTTGTGGCTTTACCTGTACTTCTTTTTGCGGTTTCACTTGCATTTCCTTCTGTGGCTTTACCTGTACTTCTTTTTGTGGTTTTACTTGCACTTCTTTTTGCGTTTGTTGCATAGCCGGTTGCTGTGTAATTGGTGCTGATTGATACGAAACTTCTTCCTCATCTTCTATTCCAAGTGGCGTTGGCGTTGCTGCAAATTCTTTTTGTTGCACTTCTTTAACATATTGTTTTGGAGGTGCTGAACCTGCTCCAGCATGCTGTTTTACGTGAACGCTGTTTGACGGTACTTTAATTTTCATACCTGGCATGATTAAATCCGGATTACTAAGTTGTGTATTTGTTTTTTTCAACGTATCAAAATCTACTCCGTACTTTTTCGCAATTTTCCAAAGGGTATCCCCTTTTTGCACAATATGAATTTTCAAATTTTCCCCCTCCTGTATAACTTATCTATAAGTAACAAATCTCATGAAGTAACACCTTCTAAATAACATGAACTTCTTTTCACTTTTAACACTTCTTCTATTTCCAATATAGTTCGAAGTGGAATAAGTATAAAAAAATCGCAATGATTTCTTCAAAACAATGTATGCCCATTTCGTTCTCGTTATGATTATGTGTATGAAAAAAAGCACCGGGAATCCCGCTGCTTCATACACGCTCTAACATACGATTTAATGCAAGAACCGCTTCTTCAGTCACTTGTTTATCTACGCTAATAACGTTAATTTCTTCTCCTCTTTCTATCGTTTCAAGCGCCCATAATAAGTGCGGCAGATCAATTCGGTTCATCGTTAAACACGGACACATAAATGGATTAAGTGAAACAATTTCTTTATCTGGATGTTGCTGAATAATTCGGTTCACTAAATTCATTTCTGTACCAATTGCCCATTTACTTCCAGATGGCGCTGATTCAATCATATCAATAATATATTTCGTTGACCCTGCATAATCCGAAGCAGCTACAACTTCATAGCAACATTCCGGATGTACAATAATATTCATATCCGGATGATTTTTCCGTACGTTCTCAACGTCCTTCACTGTAAAGTTTTGATGAACAGAGCAATGACCTTTCCATAAAATCACTTGAATTTCTTCTATATCTCCATCGTATTCTAATGAATCTGTATGCGGATCCCATACTGCCATTTTATCTAACGGGATACCTAAGTCGTACGCTGTATTTCTTCCTAAATGTTGATCTGGTAAAAAGACGAGACGCTCTTTTTGTGTAAACGCCCAAGATACCATTTGTTTTGCATTAGAAGAAGTTACTGTTGCTCCGCCATTACGACCGCAAAACGCTTTAATTGCAGCTGTAGAGTTGACATACGTTAACGGAATCATCGTATCTCCAAATAATTTCTTAAGCTCTTTCCACGCTCTTTCTGTTTGTTCGATATCTGCCATATCTGCCATCGAACAACCTGCACGCATATCTGGCAAAATAACGATTTGATCATCTGTCGTTAACATATCAGCTGTTTCTGCCATAAAGTGTACACCACAAAACACAATATATTTTGCTTCTTTATTGCTCGCTGCAACTTGCGCAAGCTGCAGCGAATCCCCTGCTGCATCAGAAAATTGTACAACTTCATCTTTTTGATAATGATGCCCTGGTATAAATAGTGTTTTCCCCATTTTTTCTTTAATTTCACGAACACGCTTTTCCATATCTTCTGTTAACATCGTGTAATAACGCTCTGGTAACATCGTTTCAATTGGTTGCACTTTTTCTAAAATACTCATATCCCTTTCTCCCCCTCTAAGCCACTTTCCTTACGCCTCAATATTGAAACTAATATCAAGTGCTTTCACTGAATGTGTTAACGCTCCAAGTGAAATATAATCTACCCCCGTTTTTCCGTATTTCGATAAATCTTCAATTGTAATACCTCCTGAAGCTTCTGTAACGATGGCACTTGGTACAATCTTTGAAAACTCTCGAATCTCATCTGGTGTACGGTTATCAAACATAATAATATCCGCACCAGCAGCTACAGCCTCTCTCACTTGTTCCTCCGTTTCTGTTTCCACTTCTACTTTTACCATATGTCCTAACTTCTCTTTCACCGATGTAACAGCTTTCGTAATAGAACCAGCAAAAGCAATATGATTGTCTTTAATCATGACACCATCATATAAACCGAAACGGTGATTAAATCCACCTCCGCATACGACTGCATACTTATCAAACATACGTAGCCCTGGCATCGTTTTTCGCGTATCACAAATACGCGTATGACTGCTATCTAAAGCAAGAACAGCTTTATGTGTCATCGTCGCTATCCCGCTCATACGCTGAATAACATTTAATATAACGCGCTCTGCCGTTAATAACGAAGCAATTGGCCCTTGGACAGTTGCTATTATTTCGCCTTTTTCTACAAGATCTCCATCTTTTTTATGAAGCTCCACTTCAATTCTCTCATCAATTAATTTAAAACCTTCTTCAATTACTAAACGTCCCGCAAAGACCCCTGTATCTTTCGCAAGAAACGTTCCTTTTGAAAGTAAATTGTCTGGAAAAATAAGCTGAGATGTTACATCTCTTTCTCCTATATCTTCTAGAAAAAATCGATTTAATGCTTCTTTAACCTTTATCGTATTCATAAAGCCCCTCTCCCCCTCATTACACAAGTTGTAGTTTTCTTTTCACTCGAATGATCTCTTTTTTTACACTATTTCTATGTGGATAATCACTTCGATAATGGCCACCTATGCTTTCTTCCCTTTGCAAAGCTGATACGACGATAAGCTCACACACTGTTAACATATTAATAAGCGTTATCTCTTCATTTGTAAGAGCATCATGTTGCAATATCATATTTCGAACACCGTACTTACTAAGCCATCTCTTTGCATAAGATAGACTTTGCTCTGTTCGCACAATCCCAACATATTTCATCATGCATTCTTGTATTTCTTCTTTCGTCGGCAAATGATTCAGAACGATAAATTTCTTTTCCTTCTCAGCGAAGTTGTTCAATCTGCCTTTTGTCGCTTTCGTTAAAATATGTTTTCCTATTCTTTTTCCAAACACAAGACCTTCTAATAATGAATTACTTGCTAACCTATTTGCTCCATGAACACCATTACAAGCTACTTCACCGACCGCATATAAATTTGGAATGGACGTCTCTCCATCACAGTTCGTTTTCACACCGCCCATATGAAAATGAGCACCGGGTACGACCGGAATGCATTTTTCATTTATATGAACACCATTCTTTATACACAATGATGATACAGTCGGAAAACGTTCTTCGAAATTTTGGATAGACTCAATATTCAAATACACTTTTTCACCCGCCAAAAGCTGTTCATGAATCGCTCTTGCCACTACATCACGCGGCGCAAGATCGTGATCAGGGTGTATATCCATCATAAAACGCTGCCCTTTTCCATTTATAAGGACAGCTCCTTCACCACGGACAGCTTCAGAAACGAGACCACAGCATCGCTCGCTCGCGTATAACATCGTTGGATGAAATTGTACAAACTCTAAATCTACGAGCTCCCCACCTGCGCGGTACACCATTGCAAGTCCATCACCCGTAATTGTTTTGTCGTTAGAAGTAAAGCCGTATAAGCCACCAATCCCGCCTGTTGCTAACACCGTATCATCTGCAACGTAACGCTTCAGCTTCCCTTCACTATTCCTTGTTAAAACTCCAACACATTTATCATTTTCTATAATAAAATCGAGCACCATTTCCTGTTCCACGACCGTAACGTGCGGAGCTACTTCTTGAATGAAATGCTCTAATAAATTCTTTCCTGTTGCATCGCCACCTGCATGTAAAATACGACGCTTTCGATGTGCACCTTCTTTTCCAAGATGGGGACCCGTTTCATCTCCATCAAATTTCATTCCATTTTCAATGAGATTATTCATTTCTTTCGGCCCTTCTTCAACTAAATAACGGACCGCATCTTCCTTGTTATAATGACATCCTGCTACTAACGTATCTTCAAAATGATCATTCGGATTGTCATATGTAGCTACCGCTGCGGCAATTCCACCTTGCGCTAAGTATGTATTATTATTACGATTCGTTTCCTTTGTGATAATAATCACATTCTTTTCGTGACAAATCTCTTTCGCAACACGAAGTGCCGCAACTCCACTTCCAATAATTAAGACATCTGCACTTGGCATAATCGTTGCCTCCTACTTTACACTTTTCAACTGTCTTGACACCTATATTTACATAGTTTTAAAATAATGACAAGAGTTTTTTTATAATTCTTATTTTCACTACCATTTTAAAAATACAAGAAATGTAACTCTTACTAGAGAGAGGACCTTACATGATGATATATCTTGACTATGCAGCAACTACACCTATGAGCGCGGAAGCATTACAAACATATATGAAAGCAGCATCACAATACTTCGGAAACGAACAAAGTTTACATGATATTGGAGGAACAGCCTCTTCTTTATTACAATTGTGCAGAAAAACATTTGCTGAAATGATTGGCGGAAAGGAACAAGGGGTATTCTTCACAAGCGGTGGTTCGGAATCCAACTACCTTGCGATTCAATCCCTTCTAAATGCCCGAAATAAGAAGCATATTATTACAACACCTATGGAACACGCATCCATTCGAAGTTATTTTCAATCCTTACAATCACAAGGGTATACAATTACTGAAATTCCTGTTAATAAAGATGGGCTAATTCATTTAGATGATCTAGAAACAGCTATTACAGAAAATACTGTTCTAGCAAGCATACAGCACGGAAACTCTGAAATTGGAACCGTTCAAAATATCGCAGAGATTGGGAAACTCTTAAAAAAATATAACGTTTTATTCCATTCAGATTGTGTGCAAACATTTGGTAAACTTCCTATCCATGTTTTTGAGATGGGGATTGATAGTCTTTCTGTTTCAGCACATAAAATATACGGACCAAAAGGTGTTGGCGCTTGCTATATAAACCCGCAAGTTCGCTGGACACAAATATTCCCAGGAACCTCTCACGAAAAAGGGTTTCGCCCAGGCACAGTAAACGTTCCTGGCATCGCATCTTTTTTAACGGCTGCTGAGAATATATTAAAAAACCAACAGGAAGAAAACTTACGTTTTAAGGCGTTACGATCCTACTTTTTAGAGCGATTACACACAATTCCGCTAGAAATTGAAGTAGAAGGTCATTCTACTTCTTGTTTACCACATATTATTGGGGTTACAATAAAAGGAATAGAAGGTCAGTATACAATGCTAGAATGTAATCGCCGCGGTATTGCCATTTCTACGGGAAGTGCTTGCCAAGTCGGTAAACAAGAACCTTCGAAAACAATGCTTGCAATTGGAAAAACGTATGAAGAGGCAAAACAATATGTCCGCTTCTCTTTCGGGCAACAAACAACGAAAGATCAAATTGATACTACTATTCATGCACTACACACAATTGGAAATCAATTTTATAGAGGTGTTAAATCATAATGAAACAAAATGACCAAAAAAAGATTTTAGGTGAAGAAAGACGACAGCTTATCCTTCAGTGGCTTCTTGCTGCAAATGAACCGTTATCGGGTAATGAACTATCGAAAAAGACGAACGTAAGTAGACAAGTTATCGTACAAGATATTTCCTTGCTTAAAGCACGAAACGAACCAATTATCGCGACTGCTCAAGGCTATTTATATTTAAAACCACAAGAGAAACAACAAGCTTTCGAACGCGTAATTGTATGCCAACATAAACCAGCGGAAGTACGTCAAGAACTGACAATGCTTGTTGATCACGGTGTTACGATTAAAGATGTAAAAGTTGAGCATCCTGTATACGGTGACTTAACAGCATCCATCATGGTAAGTAATCGATTTGATGTCGAGCAATATTTACAAAAAATCGAAAACACAAATGCTTCCTATCTATCGCAATTAACAGACGGTATTCACTTACATACAATTGAAGCAGATTCTAAAGAAAAATTAGATGCTGCTTGTGAGGCTTTAGATAAAGCAGGATTTCTCGTTTATTAATGTAAAGCACAGAGTTTTTTTATCATTCTCTGTGCTTTTTTAATGCTATAATATTGTAATCAATCGTAAAGGAGCTCAAAGATGGGAATTGAACTCGTTCACTTTAGCATTGGCAAACCGAAACAAATGAAATATGGCGAAGATAAAGAAATGATAACAGGTATATGTAAAGATTCTACCGAAGAAGCTTTCCTCTCAAAAGATGGCTTCCTTGGCGATGACGTAGCGGATTTAAAACATCACGGAGGGCCTGACCGCGCAGTTTGTGTGTACTCACACGAGCATTACGCACTATGGGAAGAGGAATTTCAAACTACGCTTCCAGCTTCCACATTTGGCGAAAACATTACCGTAACAAATATGTTAGAGCGTGATGTTTGCATCGGAGATACATATCAACTAGGTGAAGCAATCATTCAAGTGACGCAAGCCCGCGTACCCTGTAGCACAATCTCAAAACGTCTTGGCATCCCTGGCATTTTGCCGCGCATTGTAGCAACTGGATTTACTGGCTACCTATGCCGCGTTCTTCAAGAAGGTACTGTACGTAAAGATTCAAAAATTACATTACTAGAACGTCAACCGAGCAATGTTTCTGTCTTGTTCTCTAACGAAATTTATTTTCATAATAGAAAAGATAAAGATGGCATTGAAAAGATTCTTGCTGTAAAAGAGCTAGCTGATATTTGGCGTGATCAGTTAGAAGATCGTCTTGCGAAGTTAAAATAAAGAATCCCACCATTATAGGTGGGATTTTATTTATCTATCAGACGGTATACTACCGACTTAACTACAAACACTCCCCTTACAACCAATAAGAAGAATAACTCCCCAGCACCGTAACAGAAAAACCAAGTGCTTCAAGTTCCATCGTTACGCCTGGCAGTAATACGTCATCGTATGCTTTATCGACATCGATTAAGAAAAAGTAATTTCCGAGCCCTGTTTTCATGGGGCGCGATTCGATTTTGGATAAGTTTAATTTTCTCCATGCGAAAGCTGATAACACTTGATATAGCGCTCCTGCATAATCAGCAGGTAACGTTATCATAAGCGTCGTTTTCTCTCCGCGGTTTTCTCCGTTATTTGGGAGTATTGCTTTCTTTCTCTTATGGAGCACGAGGAAGCGTGTATGATTATTTTTATGTGTATGAATGCTACGTCTTACAATCGTTAATCCGTATTTTTCTGCAGCTGCTTCATTTGCAATGGCAGCGATTTTTTCTTCAGGGTGTTCTTTCACATATTGCGCAGCGGCACTTGTTGATGTCATATCTCGGACAGTTACCCCTTTTAGTTCTTCATTTAAAAACTTATGACATTGTGCAATAGCATGTGGATGAGAATGCACTGCATATACTTCTTCCCACACTTCTGCATACTGCGGATGTACAAGTAAATGTTGCTGAATTGGCACTGTTATTTCTCCTACAATGGAAAGCGGCTGCTCATGTACAAGATAATCAACCGTTATATTCACTGAACCTTCTATGGCATTTTCTAGTGGTACCACTGCATAATCTACATTTCCATTTGCAGCTGCATCAATACAATCTGGAATCGTTCGATACGGTACATGCTCTGCTTCCGGAAAAAAACGACTCACCGCCATATTTGTAAATGTTGCTTCTGGTCCTAAATATCCTACTCGAATCATCGTCTTTTCCCCTCTTTTTCGTTTTCTTACTGTTATACCATACTTTTTTATATTCTTCTATGTAAATTTCGAATATTTAAAAAAGACTAGCGTTCGCTAGTCTAAATGTTTCCTATATTCTCTTTGAGCGAAAAAGAAATACATGATGCATGCAGCGATATAAAACAGAATAAATAAGCCTACTTTTCTTAATGAACCGTCCATAAAGATCGTATTATGAAACGTATATAACGCAACCGCACTATGCATACTCCCCACTATAATTGGCGCAAAAAATAGCATACACAATTGCCAGCGAGAAATCTTCCATACTTCTTCCTTCGTCATTCCCAGTTTAGAGAGTGCCCCGTACTGCTTTCTATCCGATGAAATATTATGAAACCATTTAAAATATACGATACTACATGATGTAAGGAAAAATAATATACTAATGAATGAGCCTATAAATAGAGTAATATTGCCGAACTCTTTCATATTCACATATAACTCCATATTACTTCGAAATGCGTTATTATCATCTTGTTTCATATGTTTCCGTAAAGCTTCATTTAATTTTTTTGTATTTTCGATATTTGGTAATGTGTATCCTCTATATATCATTTTTTCAGAATCCGGAACCTTATTTGCTATACTGTCAAAATCTTCATCATTCATAACGAAAAACAAACCGTTAATGTGCGTGAGGTGATAATTAAATCGCACCCCTTCTTTCTGACCGTTAAATACGAATGGATACGTTTGATTTATTACTTGTAATTGAATCTCTTTTTGATTATATATATTCGAGTGATTGTATTTATTATAATAAACGAGTGTAACCGTTCCTTTTTTAGGATGATACGTTTTCTTTTTTTGTTTTCTTGCCTCCTGATTGTATTCACTTTCTTTAATGAGCGGCACTACTTCTGTTTCTCCCTTGTTGGACTGAAAAGATGCATACACTCCAACAAAACTCATAGATTGAAAATCATCATATCCATATTGATGCAGTAATTGTTCAACCGTACCTTCCTCAAAGACTTCATGGGTAGAAACACCTTTTTCTATGTATGAAAATGAGTGTGCGCCCCCATCTCGCCACATATCTTGCATGCTAGAAAAATATAAGAACACCGTACCTGTTGCCGTAACTACAAATGTCGTTGCCATAGAAAGCATAAAGAAAAAGCGACCATTTTCCTTCATTCGATATGACAATTGATTCACTATAAATAAATACGGATATGTATACATAATCTTTTTATTTCGTTTAATCATTTCTAACAATTGGATTGTACCATGTGTAAAAGAAAAGTACGTTCCGAAAAAGACAAGTATAGACACAGGGAAAAAATATAATCCTATCGTTTCCATTGTCACTTGTAGCGCTAACGCATATCCTATCCCTAAACAAATAAAGCCGAATATACAAAGCCACATTGATGTTTTCTTCTCTTTTTTATCCGTTCGAAATTCTTTCAATAACCGAATGATTTTTATGTTCCATATACGTAAAGCACTTATAAAAGATAACAGAATAAAAACAACCATATATGTAATAAACGTTACCCCAATCGCTTTCACGTCAAATATGACAGGGAGTTCTTTCGGAAGACGCATTAGCATGCTAAACACCATAAAAAAGAGTTTCAAAAAGATCATGCCAATTCCTATACCGAAAATATTAGCAAATACCCCAATCAATATTTGCTCGGTCATAATTACTCCTATTACGTTAGACTTCGTTGCTCCCATTAACATATATAACCCTAATTCTTTCTTACGTGCTTCTATGAAAATAGAAGTAGAGTACAAAATAAATATGACGAAAAAAGAAATAATTATAACATTACATATGATAAGTCCCCAGCGTACGTTTTGATACCACATCGTCTCTTGCATATACGGATGTACAATGACAGACATATATGCAAAAGAAGCAAATATTGCAAAACAACTACTTAAGAAAAACACTTTATAATTACGCCAATTTCCTTTTATATTTTGCAGCGCTAGTTGCCGAATGTTCATCTATCGTCCTCCTATAACTTACTACATAGGCAAAAAGCTAGAGATTTCTCTAGCTTTGCACGTGCTTCAAATATCCTCTTTGCGCGATTATAAAGTAAATCGCAGAAGCTACAATGTATGCTCCAATTACAATCGCACCTGATTTCCATAAATCGAGATAAAGCATTTTCCCTAACGTATGAAGAGCAAACCCACTATGAATGGCACCAATTAAAATTGGGATAAAGAAGATAACGCCCATTTGTCGAATTGCAATTTTACGAATTTCTTTGTCTGTCATACCGATTCTCTTTAACGATTTAAATTGAATACGATCTTGTTCTTTATCGTTAAACCATTTAAAGTACGTCATACTACAAGCGAAGAAGAAGAATAGTACCGCTACGAAGAAACCGATAAACATTGTAATTGCTCCTGATTCCCTTATATTTTTATAAGCGAGCACCGAGTTATGCAATTCCTCTTGCTTATCTGGTGCAATCTCCTTTTTCAAATCTAATACGAGATCTTCGGTACTTTTCCAGTCTTCTATATAATAACCGTAATATTTCGTCTTTTCTTCATCCGGTACGAGCTTTGCGTATTTCTCAAAATCTTGATTATTCACAATGAGATATTCACTATCATTAAAAACAGAAAATGAAGTTGGCTCATTTAATTGAACAGATTGCTTTTGTCCGTTAATTTTAATTTCATACGGTTTCGTACGATCTATCTTCATCATATCGTTCGCCATATCCATTATGACCATCGTTGCACTACCTGGTGCATTATGAACTTCTCTAACTTGCTCTCTCTTTTGTTTACGTACTTCAGCGTTATATTCTTTTTCTGAAACGATCGCCATTGGTACTTCATGTTCACTGTTAAACATCGTGATTTTTTGAGTTCCAGGAAGTTTGACGTACGTTACTTCTCGTGCTTCTTCAAATCCATGTTTTTTTATTAATTCTTTTGTCTTTCCTTCTTTTATAACATTATGCGCATTAATCCCCTTTTCCTCATACGAAATAGCATGCGGGGTACTAGTTACTGTCTTATAACTCATATCCTCAAAGAATACGTACAGTGTACCCACTGCTGAAGATACAACGGCCGTAATGATAGAAATTACAAATAGAAAACGAGCATTATCTTTCATTTTATAAATCAGATTGCTAAGTACGAACATATTTGGATATGTATAAAAAGATTTTTTTCGTTTTTGTAACGCCTTTAATACGACTATACTACCTTGTGTAAACAATAAATAAGTTCCGCCTATCGTCAGCCCTACAATCGGTAAAAACAGAATGATAAAATTCATAAATGTTACTTGGAAGCTAAGTACATATGCAACAATAATACATGCTATACCAACTACACATAACCATGTAAATGCAAAAGGTTCTACTTTTTGTTTTCTTGCTTCCCTTAATAGATCAATAATTTGCAAGCGTCCTACTGTCCAAACGCTAAACAATGATAGGATTAAAAATAGAATAAAGTATATACCCGCTGTAATCAAAACTGCTTTACTATTCCATACGAGTGGAAGTGTTTTATCTATTTTCAATATTACGCTTAATGCTTGGAAGAATAATTTTGAACAAAGCATACCAAGCCCAATACCTACTACAATTGCAATACTACCTAACATAAGCTGTTCTAATATAATCATTCGGCCAAGTTGAGATTTCGTTCCGCCTATTAATGTTAATAGACCAAACTCTTTTTTCCTTGCTCGTAAAAATGTTGAATTTGCATATAAAATAAAGAGTGCTGAGAAGATGACTACAATATAATTCATCGATTCTAACCCTTTTGAAATCATGTCCCTCATACTAATATTACCACTTACGACATCTGGATGATAAATGAAGGAAGCATACATGAAAAATACGACAATCGATAAACAACTGCTAATAAGAAACGCTTTATAATTACGCCAATTTCCTTTTACATTATTAAGCGCGAGCTGGCGAAAGTTCATGATATTCCCCTCCTAGCATCGCAAGTACGTCCAGAATTTCTTGGAAAAAGGCTTGTTTCGTTCTTCCCTTATGTATTTCTGAGAAAATCTCTCCATCACGAATGAAAAGAATACGTTCGCAATAACTCGCCGCTACTGGATCATGCGTTACCATTGCAATTGTTACTTTCTTTTGTTCATGCAAGTCTTGCAACGCGCTCATTAATGATTTCGCCGACTTAGAATCTAAGTTTCCAGTTGGCTCATCCGCTAAAATTAACGTCGGGTCATGAATAATCGCTCTCGCAGCTGCTGCACGTTGTTGTTGTCCGCCTGATACTTCATATACTTTTTTATTTAAGATTTCTTCGATGTTTAAAAACTTTGCAATTTCCAGTACTTTCGCATCGATTTCATTTACAGATCTCTTAGCCATGACAAGCGGTAAAATAATATTTTCTTTAATCGATAACGTATCAAGTAAGTTAAAATCTTGGAAGATGAACCCTAAATGTGTACGGCGAAACTCCGCTAATTTTGCAGCACGCATTTGATTAATTTCTTCACCATTTACAAGCACATGACCTGAAGTTTGCTTATCAATTGTTGCTAATAAATTTAAAAGCGTTGTTTTCCCGCTTCCTGAAGGACCCATAATCCCCACAAATTCGCCTTCTTCTATTTTAAAATTTATATCGTTTAAAGCAGTCGTCGCTACTGAACCTTTTGATTGGTACACCTTCGTTAATCCTTTTACTTCAAGAACACTCATTTCTAATCCCCCTATGTGTTTTCTTCTTACATTTACTATAAGAAAAATAAGAAAAAGAAACGAGTGATTTCCCTTACAAAACGTTTTGTTATCTTACAGTTTTGTCATTTTTCTCATTAATGCATGATATTCTTCATCTTTTGCAAATTGGAACGTGAATGTTGTCCCTTCGCCTTCAGCCGATTGCACATAAATACTGTGATGTAAATTATCACAAATTTCCTTCGTAATATATAAACCCATTCCAGTCGCTTCTCTCGTTTTACGACCATTTATTCCCGTAAAGAATGGATCAAATATACGCTTTACATCTTGCTCTGGGATACCGATTCCATTGTCCTTAATATGTAATAACACCTTTTGGTCTTTCTCTTCAATTTGAAATTGAATTTCCTTTTTCTCTGCTTCTGCGATTTTTGTATACTTAATTGCATTTACAACAATTTGACCTATAGCAATACTGAGCCATTTTCTATCGGATGCAACCATACAAATATCTTCCTCAAACATCACTTTCGGAAATACAGACGATTGAATGAAAGCCTTTCTATTTTCATTAATAATACCTCGAATGATATCTATCACATTTACTACTTCTACTTTATAATCTTTCGCAAATTGCTCTAATCTTGCCATATGTAACGCTAAATCTAAACCATTAAGTATGCGGTTATTTTCTTCGCGGATACTTTCAACGGATGCTCTTGCTTCACGATGCTCTTTACCAAACTTCTGTAATAACAATTCTATAACCGATACTGGTGTTTTCATTTGATGAATCCATTGGTTCATAAATATCATTTGCTGTTGCTCTTTCGCATGCTGTTTATGAACTTCATTCATATATTGCTGTCTTAATAGCGTAAACGATTCGACGACCATCTCTTGTTCTGACGTATAAGAAGTATCAATAAGTAATGAATCATGTAATGTATTTCCGCCAGTAACATACTTTTCGATCCTCTTTAAAAACACATTTCGTTTTCGGTAATCATAAATGAGGTATACAGTAAACACAACTGCACCTAATAAAAGCCCGTATAACCATGTACTCCAATCAATCGATCTCTTTTCTAAAAGACTTTGCAACTGCAAAACGAGCCCAAATAAACAAAGGCTAACAATATAAGAAAGAATTAAAGAAAAACGGTCCATGAGGTAATTTTTAACCTTCATGCCCTTCTCCCCACTCTGTAAGAAGCGCATAACCATATCCACGTTTCGTTACAATTGCATTTTTAATGCCTAGCTCCTCTAGTTTCTTCCTTACACGTTTTACATTTACGGTTAATGTATTATCATCAACAAAAGCTACTTCATCCCATAAGGCTTCTAACAGTTCTTCACGCGTTACATATTGATTTGCTTGTTTCATTAAACACTCTAATAAGTAAAATTCATTTTTTGTCAGTTCTGTTTGTTCCCCTTGCCATTCAACAACGTGCTGGGATGGGAATAACAACAATCCATTTACACCTAAACAATCACTTTCTGCCGCAGAAGCGTACTCACCATACCCACGTCGAAGTGCACTTTTCACCTTAGCCATTACAATGTCTAAATGGAATGGCTTCGTAATGTAATCATCTCCGCCATTTTCGATTGCCATTACTTGATCCATTTCCCCTGTTCTTGCAGAAACAAAAATAATTGGTGCATTCGATACACTGCGGATTTGGCGACACCAATAGAAACCATCAAAATACGGTAAGTTAATATCAAGTAATACGAGATGTGGATTTACTTTTACAAACTCATCCTTTATATGTCGTAAATCACTTGCTCTAAATGATTGATAGCCATACCTTTCTAAATGCTCTTCTAATATTCCCGCTATTTTCTCATCGTCTTCTACAATTAATATTTTATACATGTTCGTTTTCTCCCCATAAAAAATTCTTATAAAACCACTCCTTTTCTATTATAAATTGAAAATTTAATTAGTGGGGATTTTTTCCTGTATGAATCCGACTTTTACGATATAAAAAAAAGACTGCCATATTTCGGCAGTCTTAGTCGATAAATTCAAATTCATATTCAAGAATTTTTACAATATCTCCGTCTTTTGCACCACGTGCACGAAGCGCTTCATCAATACCCATTCCGCGCATTTGACGAGCGAAACGACGTATAGATTCATCACGTGAGAAGTCTGTCATTTTGAATGTTTTCTCAATATCGTAACCAGAGATAACAAACGTGCCATCACTTTCACGTGTAATTTCAAATTTAACACCTTCAGTATCAAATTTGTACATTACACTTGTGTCAGACTCATCCGCAACGTCATGTATCGGGAATTCAGGTGTTGTTTCTATTAAGTTCGCTACTTCAAACAGTAAGTCACGAACACCTTGTTTCGTTACAGCTGAGATTGGGAAGATTTTTACTTCGTCTCCCACTTTCTCTTTAAAGCCTTGTAAGTTCTCTTCTGCATCTGGCATATCCATTTTGTTTGCAACAACAACTTGTGGACGCTCAGTTAAGCGAAGATTGTATTCTTTTAATTCATTATTAATCGTTACGTAATCTTCATATGGATCACGGCCTTCTAAACCAGACATATCAATAACATGCACGATTACACGCGTACGCTCAATATGACGTAAGAATTGGTGCCCAAGTCCAACGCCTGCATGTGCGCCTTCAATTAGTCCAGGAAGGTCAGCCATAACGAAGCTGCGATTATCACCAGTTTCAACAACACCAAGATTCGGAACGATTGTTGTAAAGTGATACTCTGCAATTTTCGGACGTGCTGATGATACAACAGATAATAATGTAGATTTACCTACACTTGGGAATCCAACAAGCCCAACGTCTGCTAGTACTTTAAGTTCTAGAATGACATCACGCTCTTGACCTGGTTCCCCGTTCTCAGCGATTTCTGGCGCTGGATTTGTAGCTGTTGCGAAACGTGAGTTACCACGGCCACCGCGGCCACCTTTTGCAATTACAGCAGTTTGTCCATGCGTTACTAAATCGGCAAGAATTTGCCCAGTTTTTTCATCTTTTACTACTGTTCCTGGCGGAACCTTTACAAGTAAATCTTCAGATTTACGCCCGTGCTGACCTTTACTCATTCCGTGCTGACCACGATCAGCTTTGAAATGACGTTGGTAGCGGAAGTCCATTAATGTACGTAAGCCTTCCTCAACAACGAAAACAACATCTGCACCTTTACCACCGTCGCCACCTGCTGGGCCACCTTTAGGTACATACTTCTCACGACGATACGCAACCATACCGTTACCACCGTCGCCGCCTTTTACATATATCTTGACCTGATCTACAAACATTATTTCACCACACTTTTTTCAATTGGTTGTAATATAACTGAGACTTCTTCGTCTCTTACTGTATAAGAAATGGAATACCATTTATTGTTTTGGTTCGCAAGCCAATTCTGTAGTTCTTCTACACTCGTTAGCTTACCACGAAAATCAAAAAAGAAACGAGCATTCTCCGCGTCACATTCAATTGTGATACAAACATAATTTTCAACATATACGTCTAAACTATGCTGAAGTATTGAGAAAAATTGATTCGTCCATGTACATACAGTCTCATCTAAGTGAGATAAGTTATGTAATTCCCCTAATACTTCGTACTCCAATAAGCACGGCTGCTGTTTCCAATTATATGTTAAAATCCACTCTGAAAATAAAGGCATAGATAGCCCAATCAGATTGGATTCTTGTCTCGCTTCTTGGACAAAACGATCGATGAGACTATGAATTTCCTCCACTTTTCCAAGGGAGAGGTTTCCTTTCACCATCTGCATACGATTGAGCCAATCATGTCTTGAATGGCGCAATGCATCTATAATTGTCCATTTTTCATTCATTTAGATACCCCTTAATATAGAAAAACTCTAACCTGCACTCAGGTTAGAGTTTTCCGTGAGTTCTTATGCTTCTTGAGCAACAGGATATACGCTCACTTGTTTGCGGTCACGGCCAAGACGCTCAAAGCGTACTACGCCGTCAACTTTCGCGTATAAAGTGTCATCGCCACCACGACCAACGTTAACACCTGGATAAATTTTTGTACCGCGTTGACGGTAAAGAATTGAACCACCTGAAACCGTTTGACCATCTGCGCGTTTAGCACCAAGACGTTTTGACTGAGAGTCACGACCGTTCTTTGTACTACCTACACCTTTCTTAGATGCGAAAAACTGAAGATCTAATCTTAACATACGTTACACCTCCTGCACTTTTTCTATTAAACGGATATACTTTCCGTAATCAAGTTCGATCGTCTTAAGCGAAACAACTAATCCTTCTAAAAGCGTTTGTGCTTTTTCTGCTGCATGAACGTCTAAATCATTAGGCAATTCATACGTTAAGAATCCGCCATCACTTCCGAGTTCAATAGTTGCCTGCACATTACAAAGTTCTTCCACTGCATTTATAGAACCAAACACAACCGCTGTAGTTCCAGCACAGACAAGATCTTGTCCATGTGGCGCATAATCGGCATGTCCAGTCATTTTAAATGATTGGATACTTCCTAATTTCGTGCGACTTATCGTAATTTTAATCATGTTAACCTGGATTAAGCGTTGATAGCTTCAACAACTAGCTTAGTGTAAGGTTGACGATGACCTTGTTTCTTACGATTGTTCTTTTTCGCTTTGTATTTGAAAACGATGATTTTCTTAGCGCGACCTTGTTTTTCAACTTTCGCAGTAACTGTTGCACCTTCTACAACTGGGCTACCAACTTTAACGTTTTCGCCACCAACGAAAAGAACTTTGTCAAAAGTAACAGTTTCACCAGCTTCAACATCTAATTTTTCAATGTAGATTGCTTGACCAGCTTCAACTTTAATTTGTTTTCCACCTGTTTCGATAATTGCGTACATACTTGCACCTCCTCTTAATTACTAAGACTCGCCAAAAACGAGGTAGACATAAATGCCTTTAGGGAACCTGTCTTGTGCGGTTGTAGCATATAGCCGTTTAGGTGCTATAAACTATAACATAAAGATGTTACCATAATTCGTTGACTATTGTCAATGAATCTTCTACTAACTATTTTTTCCGTTCTATAATTTCTTTTTTACTTCCAAAACGGATAATAGCGTACTTTTCGATCATATCATCTTTGAAATAAATTTCAAATGGAATATTTTTTTGTAATTCTTTTTGCAAAAATTGTTTTTGCAGTTCTTTAGGCGCAGCAATTAATACCGCCTCATCCTCTATACTTCCATATGTAATTAGCTCTCTCTCTAGCTCATACGCAATTGTTTCATATGACATCACATACCCCGTCGCTTTGCACGGTACACACTCTTCTAGTAATACGTCACGTAAAGAATGTTTTTTACGTTTACGCGTCATCTCTAAAATCCCTAACTCTGTAAACCCAAGCACCCTTGTATATGTACGATCATGTTGCATAGCAGCGATGAGACATTCTCTTATTTTTTCTTTATCTTCTCTTCTTTTCATATTAATAAAATCAATTAATATCATACCACCGATATCACGCAGTCTTAATTGACGCGCTATCTCTTCAGCAGCCACTTCATTTGTACGAAGGACTGTATCTTGTAAATTCTGCTTTCCAGTAAACTTGCCCGTATTTACATCAATTACAGTCATCGTCTCCATTTGTTCCACAATTAAATAAGCACCATTTGGGAGCCACACAATTTTTTGAAGTGCTTTCTCTATTTCACGCTCTATTCCAAAATGATTGAATATCGAAGACTTTTCATTATAAAAAGACACTTTTTCTTTTCCGACTTTTTCTTCTAACTCTTTTACTATACTTCTTGTATCTACAATTACTTTTTCAATCGTTTCAATCGGATTCTCTTGAAATACACGATCTAAAAAAGTCGCCGGTCGATGAAGTAGTAACGGTGCCTTTCCTTGGCCCTCTTTTCTTTTTAACTCTTCATATAACTGCTGTAACCTTTGCATTTCAGCTTGTATTTCTTCAATTTCTCCTTTTTCAGAAGCAGAGCGGAAAATATAACCTCCTGTCCCTTCCACTTCAATTTGGAGTAGTTGTTGCCTTCTTTTATTGTTTTTTATTTTCCGAGAAACCGCGCGCATTTCATCATATGGCATATAAACGACATATTTCCCGGTAAATTCTATGTTCGCTGTCAATTTTGGCCCTTTCGTATCAATTGCCTCTTTCACAACTTGTACGAGCACCGCTTGTCCTTCATGTATACGATAAGAAGATGGTACATCATCGTATGAAAGATACGCATGTTTTTCTAAACCGATATTTACAAAAGCTGCGTTCATTCCAGCAATTGTTCTTACGATACGTCCAACATAAATATGCCCAACGATCTCTTGTTCTTCATTTCGTTTCCATAAAAACTCAACAATTTTCTTCTTCTCTTCAATTGCAACGCGTTTTTCCGATCCAGCATAGTTCATATATAACGTTTTCAAAATTCTTTCCTCACTTTATAATCTTCTTTGCTTTTACAATAATAAAAGGTTAGTGCTAACGTCAACACTAACCGATTAATTCTTCAACAGATGAAGTTGTTCGTTTTTCAGTAAAATATGCATAAAGCAATTCATTTTCATCCAATGTGTAATGTTCTTTATATTTTCCATGGACGATAATAGAGTGCTTATACCCTCTACGAAATTTTGTGAAGATTGTATATAAACGATCTTCTGTTTGCACCTCAATAGGTGCAATCTTTTCAATTCCTCTTTTGTTCCCATAATAACGTTCTAATAAAAAACGCATAAATGCATACCGTCTTTGTTTCCATTCTTGATATAATGACACCGCTAAAAATATGAGTAGTATCCACATCATAATATTGTTACTATTCCAAAGTAACTGCCATCCTAGTATTACACTAAAAAAAACACATGATAATTTCATCATCTTTTCATGTGCTTGTAAATAAGGAAAACGATATGATAATACGTTAAACAATACTTTCCCACCATCAAGCGGCCAAATAGGTAGTAAATTAAACGCTAAAATAATTATATTATTCCACATAAAGAAATAATATAAATCCGCATCAAGCCAACCAACTGCAAACAACATATATCCTACCGCCATCATCCAAATATGTTGAATAGGTCCTGCAATTACGACAACAAGCTCCTCTTTCAAAGACTTATTCCCATGTTCCTCAAGCTCAGCTACACCACCAAACGGTAAAAGTTGAATCTTTTTAATACGCCAATTATAGTGCGCAGCTGCAAAAGCATGCCCGAGTTCATGGATGAGGACGATACAAAATAACAGTAGTAACTCTTTAAAACGCGCCGTAAAAATACCAATGACAATAATAACCCAAAACAACGGATGCACTGAAATCTTCGTTAAAACATCTCTATATTTAATCAAATGAAATCACCTGAATCGGGTCGATAAATTTTTCATTCTTTTTTATCGCAAAATAAAACTTACCATTTTTATTATTTGCATCATTGTTCACTGTTCCAATTTTTTGTTTCTTTGAAACGTAATCATATAATTTCACTGACATATCATTTAAATTTGCATACCATGACTCCGTTCCATCCGCATGCTGAATTTGAACTGTATTACCAAGTTCCTCTTTCTTGCCTGCAAAAACAACTAATCCTTCATTTACTGACTCAACAGTTGCATTTGTAGCTGTTTGAACAAATACACCTTGGCCATTTTTTTGAAACCCTTGCATCACCTTTCCGGAAGCAGGGATTGCATAATCTTTTTGCTGAATGGTTCCTTCTTTTTTCTCATTAGGCGAATAGAATACGAGAGGTTTTCCAAACTGCTTTTCGTACCATTTCGCTACAGTAGCAAACTGAAATTCTTCCTTCATCACTTTTTCTGTAACAGCTTTAGCACCGCCGAAAGAAGGGGGGGCATTCTTATATAAAATAGCGACAGAAAGAACTAATATTGCTGATAATAAAACTTTGAAGAAAAATACTTCTTTTCGAAACAAAGGATGAATTTCCTTTTCTCCATCTTCAATAAATACTGTTTCACTATCAAAATTCCCTCCAGCAAAATACTGCTCTTCCTCCATCCTTTCTTGCTCCGCCTTCCTTTTCGCAATCCGTTTTTTAATTTCTTCTACACGTCTATTCTTCATACTGTCTCCTTTCTTTCGTTAAGCTAATTTAAATAGAAACAGTTGTATACAGTTTGTACATATGTATGAGCTAGGAAAGGAAGATATTCGTGTGAAGAAAAAAGAAAGCACTCCGCAAATATGCGAAGTGCTTTTAACGGATTCCAAAGAAGTTTTTCATCTTTGTAAATACCGATACCTTTTCTTGTTCGAATGCTTGTAATGGGACATTCTCACCCAACAAACGTCTTGCAATATTGCGATAAGCTAACGCTGCTTTTCCGCTCGGTTGCAACGCTACAGGTTCACCTGTATTTGTAGCACGAATAACTTCATCATCATCTTCTACAACACCAAGAAGCTCGATTGACAATGTACGTACGATTTCATCAACATCTAACATATCCTGTTCATGAAGCATATGACTACGCACACGGTTAATAACAAGTTTCGGTGGTTCAATATCCTCTTTTTCTAAAAGCCCGATAATACGATCTGCATCGCGCATTGAGGATACTTCTGGTGTCGTAACAACGATTGCTTTATCCGCACCAGCTACCGCGTTTTTAAATCCCTGCTCAATCCCCGCAGGACAATCAATTAATATGTAATCATAATCTTGACGTAATACTTGTATTAATTCATCCATTTGTTCAGGTGTTACCGCTGATTTATCACTCGTTTGGGCTGCAGGTAATAAATAAAGATCATCAAAACGTTTATCTTTAATAAGAGCCTGAGGTAAACGGCAACGCCCTTCAACGACATCAACAAGATCAAATACAATACGATTTTCCAGCCCCATTACTACGTCTAAGTTTCGAAGACCGATATCTGTGTCAATTAAGCACACTTTCTTTCCAGATAACGCCAGGGCTGTACCAATGTTCGCAGACGTTGTAGTTTTACCTACACCGCCTTTTCCAGATGTAATTACTATTGCCTCTCCCACAGCTATACAATTCCCCTTTCTAACTTTGTTAAATTAGGTCTAAGATGAGTGAGAAGTTGCAGTCGATCGACAACAATGTGATTGTTCTCATTAATATACGCACATTCTGCCGCCTCCGCTCCGTCTTCTTTCTCTTCCGGAGCCCGCATTGCCACATCACTAATTCGAAGTTGCATCGGGTTCATAACAGATGCAGCGATTACAGCATCCGAATCCCCATAATACCCAGCATGTGCAATTCCTCTTAATGATCCCACGACAAAAATATTCCCCCCAGCGATAACCGTTCCGCCTGGATTAACATCTCCAATTAACAATAAATTTCCTTTTACATGTAAAACTTGTCCAGAGCGAACAATTTTGGAAATAGGGACAATTTCTGTTTCTTCTTTCCAAGCTATTGCTTCTGCTTTCGTTATAACATCACTTTCAATCGAATCCACAACCAGATTCTTTTTATTACGAATTAACGTACGAATCTCTTCTTGTTGGACCTCTGTTAAATAACGATTTCCCACTTTCACATGCACTTCAATTAAAGAGCGCCCATCACCATCATAGTAATGTGTAGAAAGCTTTTCATCCAATTCTTTCAGCAATTCAGAGAATGAACAACAATCATCTAAATGAAGCGTTATTCCGTCTTTTGTCCCTTTTATTGTTACATTTTGTTGCTTTTTTTCTTCCACTAAAGTTCACCCCACCGATTCAATTCGACATAAAATTAGAAAATCCTTTTTTCTTTTTCTTCCATCGCTTTTGAAAGACGCACTAAATATCGTCTCAGTGGGAAACAAACTATCAATAAGAAAATTGCATTTAGCAATAAAGTAGAAAGGAGACGATCTGTGAAAAAGACATACGCCGACATATGAGTACGTCCTAACAAAGTTAAAAATCCATACACATAATACTCTAATGCTACAATGCTAGCTAGTACGATAGAAGCAACAATAAATAAATTCAATTGTAGTACCTTCATCACACTATAAACTAAATAAGCTAAAATCGGATATGCAAAAATATATATACCGACAAGTTCTGTGTATACGGTATCAAATAAGAACCCAAATAATAGTCCGTAATAAATCCCTTGGACCGGACTATAGTACACAGTAACAAAACATAACACAATGATAAAGAAATGAGGTGCTGCTATACTGTCTTTCCAAAAAACCTCTGTTGGAACAATAGTAGCAAACATATTTTCAAATAAAAAAACAAAAAGGAGCAAAAGAGGAAGAGCTGCTCTTTTTAAAATCTTCATCATCTCTTCTCTCCCTCCTATTCTAATGGCGCTGAAGGCGTTTCACGTTTAGCAACCATAATATGCTCTACGTCATTTAAATCAGCGGCAGGTTTTACATAAGCTGTTTGTGTTAGGCCGTATGCATCCGGCTGAACATCAACGATTGTTCCAATTACAAGACCTCTTGGGAAAATATCACCAAGTCCAGATGTTACTACTAATTGGTCTGCTTTTACGTTTGCATCAGAGCCAATCTTTGTGAAAAGAAGTAAGTGTTTTTCTTTGTCGTAACCTTCAATCAATCCAAAGATTTTCTCATTTCCTTGTACGATAGCAGAAACACGATTTGTTCGGCTCATAGAGCTTAATAGCTCTACTGATGATGTGAACTGAGATACACTTTTCACTCGTCCAACTAAACCTTGTGAAGTCATAACAGCCATATCTTTTTTAATTCCTTGCTGTGCCCCTTTATCAATTCCAATTAAATCGTACCATTTATCTGGATTACGAGAAACAACAGTCGCTGGAATTTCAGTATAACCGCTATTTAACTCTTTTTTACCCGTTAACTCTTGTAGTTTCCTATTATCATCTTCTAATTGTTTTACTTTTCCTGATAGGCCTGCATAATTATCTAATTTTGCTTTTAATTCTTTATTCTCTTCATACGTGCGCTTTACATCTTCTACATTTTCGAAGAATCCAGCTACGTATTTCGCTGGCTTTTGGAATACACGTTCTACAACACCGACAGTGTCTTTAACAAACTGCTCTGGCCATGTTAAACTGTTCCGTTCTTTCAATGAGATTCCAATCAATGCCACGAGAAGAATAATACTAACTAACAAAACAATTAATCTTTTGTTTAAGAAAAACTGTGGCACGTTCACACCCTCTTAATTTCATTGATTTTTATTTTGCAATATTATCGAGCAGCAGTTTTGAAAAGATCGATATTGTCTAATGCTTTACCCGTTCCAATTGCTACGCAATCTAATGGGTCTTCTGCAACAAGAACCGGCATATTTGTTTCTTCACTAATAACTTTATCTAAGTTACGTAGCAATGCCCCGCCACCTGTTAATACGATACCGCGGTCCATAATATCTGCCGCTAATTCAGGTGGAGTTTTCTCTAACGTATTTTTAACTGATTCTACAATCGCATCTACTGTATCTTTTAATGCATCTGCAATTTCTTCAGGTTGAATTAGTACTGTTTTTGGTAAACCACTTACTAAATCACGACCGCGAATTTCCATAGGCTCGATACCTTCTGGCTCGCCTGCAGAACCGATTTCTAATTTTAATGCTTCAGCTGTTCTTTCACCAATCATTAAGTTGTAGCTTTTCTTAATGTACTGAATGATTGAATCATCCATATCATCACCAGCAACACGAACTGATTGACTTGTTACAATACCACCTAAAGAAATGATCGCAACTTCTGTTGTACCGCCACCGATATCAACAACCATGCTACCAGTTGGTTCCCAAACAGGTAAGTTCGCACCGATTGCTGCTGCAAATGGTTCTTCGATTGGATAAGCATCACGAGCACCCGCTTGACGAGTCGCATCGATTACTGCACGTCTTTCTACAGCTGTAATACCAGAAGGTACACATACCATTACGTATGGTTTACGTGAGAAGAATCCATTTGATTTTTGAGCTTGTTGAATGTAATATTTCATCATTGTTGCTGTTGTTTCGTAATCAGCAATTACACCGTCTTTCATCGGGCGAAGTGCCACAACGTTTCCTGGTGTACGACCAATCATTTGTTTCGCATCGCTACCTACAGCAACGATTTGTTTCGTATCAGTTTGTAACGCTACTACTGAAGGTTCACGTAACACTACACCTTTTCCTTTTACGTATACAAGCGTGTTCGCAGTTCCTAAGTCTATTCCAAGATCGCGAGTAAAGCCACCAAATCCAAACATATTATTTATCTTCCTTTCTTGTTTTCACGGACTCATTTTTTCTTACTTTATATTATAAAAACAGTACGTTTTTTATATCTTTATCCTTTTTGTAGATAATTTTCTACAAAAAACTCATAAATCACATTATAAAACAAAATAAGTAAAAAGCATAGTCTTAAATATGACCTTTTTCCTTTAAACTCACGAATTTATGGTCACCTATTATAATATGATCAAGCACTTCAATTCCGATAATCCGGCCGCATTCTACTAAGCGCTTTGTTACTTCAATATCTTCTCGGCTCGGCGTGGGATCTCCTGAGGGATGGTTATGGAGACATATGATAGAGGCTGCAGCTCGGCGAAATGCTTCTTTAAAAACTTCTCGCGGGTGTACAATTGACGTATTTAAACTTCCAATAAAAATCGTTTGTCTATGTATAACTTGATTTTTTGTGTTCAAATATAAACATACAAAATGCTCCTGCTGAAGGAACCGCATTTCTTCCATCATATATCTTGCACAATCTTCCGGACTTCGTATGCTATATCTATTTTGATATTCTAAACGTACCATTCTTCTACCTAGTTCAAAAGCAGCCATGAGCTGTGATGCCTTCGCAATCCCAACACCATGTATACTAACTAACTCTTCTAACGTTGCGTCTTTCAACATACGTAAACCATCAAAGTGATGCAAAATTTTATCTGATAACTTTAAAACTGTTTCTTCTTTAGAACCTGTTCTGAGTAATACTGCAAGAAGCTCTCGGTTTGATAAACTCCCAGCTCCTTCTAACAATAAACGCTCCCGTGGCTGTTCTTCCCTTACAACATCACGAATACCGTTCATCTCCCCACCCCTTTATTTGTTCTCTCAAAGAAAATCCCATGCACTTTTACGCATGGGCTATATCAGTATCAAATTGTTTTAATTCCCGAACGAGACGTGCAATTGGTAGGCCGACTACACTATAGTAATCCCCTTGAATATGTTGAACGAAAATAGAACCTTTTCCTTGAATCCCATAGCTTCCTGCTTTATCAAGAGGTTCCTTCGATGCAACGTATGCGTCAATTTCCGCTTCTGTTAATTCCCAAAACGTAACTTCTGTACGCTCATAAAAAGTGACTGTTTTGTCTTTTGCTATAATTGCAACACCAGTATATACTTCATGTGTTTTCCCTGATAATAATTGCAACATTTCTTTCGCCTCAGCCTCATTAGATGGCTTTCCAAGAATACGCGACTCATATGTAACAATTGTGTCTGCACCTAACACAATATGATCACTATTATTTTCTGCTACCACGGATGCTTTTTGCAGAGCAAGGGACATCACAATATCCGCAGGTGATGAATACGCACCTATCGTTTCTTCTACTTCACTTACTATAATTTCAAATGGCACACCTGCTAATTCAAGCAATTCCTTCCTGCGAGGTGATCCTGAAGCTAAAATAATTTTTCTCATATTTTCTCCTCCCTTTCTCACATGAAGCAGAATAATTTACAACAATCCTATCAAAGAAATAGTTTGTCCACAAATGAAAGAAATATTATTTTCTCTAAACAAAATAATACTTCTTTACTAAAATACGATTATATTCCTGCCATAGAGAAAGTACTTTGTTCTAGATTCAAAAGAAAAGAAAGAAGTACCTATACTTCTTCCTTCGTCATTTCATTATCCTATTATTTTACCTTTTGTGAAACAATTTTTTCGTACGAAAGTATACCATCAATAATAACTTGATTTAATTTCACCAAAGATTCCTTATCACCTTTTTCGTCTTTCACTGTTTGCACAGCAACTGACGTATACATATACAATTTCTTTGCTTCTTCCTGCTTCATACTTTTCCCTTCTTTTTCAATCGCTTTCCATTCTTTTTCAATCGCTTTCCACTCTTTTTCAATCGCATCTATATCTTTTGCATTACTTTTTCCACTGGCTTGTACGCTAGAAGCATATTTTGCTAAATGAGTATATAATGGCTGTACTTGTGTTAAAAATACCCCAACTTCTTTATCGTCTTTTAGTAACACTTTATCTGTTATTTCCCAGCTCTTTTTCAATACGGAGACATTCTCATTTTTATACTGCGTCATTAATTGATTTATGCCTTGTTCATCGCTAGCAATACCAACAACTAACGCATACTTATCACCGCTCGGTTTTAAAGCTGCTACGCCTCCATTACCTTTCCACTCTTCAAGAGCAGCCTGTCCCTTTTCCTCGGAAGAATAAATTCCTCCTTGAACAAAAAATAATTTCATTGGATCTAATGACGTTCCTGTCTGCGCTTTTTGTTTCTCCTCTTTTGGTGCCGGTTTTTGTCCTGCCGTTCCCCCGACCTTTGATTCTTCATTTCGCATCTGCTTCGAAGCTGTTACTTCACTTCCCCCTGTTGCACCTTGCCCTTTAAGTAACTGTAGCATTCCCATCCCAAACGCCGTCCCAATAATAATCGCAGTTGCAACGATTGCAATTAACGTATTGCTCCACTTCTTTCGTTTTTTTTCCTTAGATACTAATTTCGCTTTTTGAAACGGAACAACGTTTTTCGGTCTTTCACTTTCTACTACCATCCATTCAAATTCATCTTTCTTCTCCTCATACTTTGCTTCTGTTCCATTCACTTTCACTGAGATCGTTCGTGATTGCTTGTCCATACACTCACACCTCACCTCTTATCGTTGTCCGCATCATATCATATTCATTTCACAAAAAAACGAGATATTTGTCAGAGGAATTCGCCAAATAACCCTATATATTTATCTTATATGTATGCATTTGACTCCATTTGTAGAACAAAAAAACCAGATAGCAAAGACTATCTAGTTTTTCTCGCGAATATATTTTCGAACTTCCGAAATGAAATAAAGAGAACCTGTTATGATAAAAACATCATTTTCTCCAATCATTTCAACCTTCTTATCAATTGCCTCTTTCCAATTTTCAAAAACTAATTTTGACTCTTTCTTTGCATACGATGCAAGCTTGTCAGCAGAAATAGCACGATCAAAGGCGAATGTTGTAAAAATAATTTCATCCGCAATGGTTTCTAATTGCCCTACCATATTATGCAATTGCTTATCACCAAGGGCAGTAAATAAAACTATTACATTTTTATCTTTATAATGTGATTCTACCGTTTTCACAAGGCTTTCAATACCTTCTGGATTATGAGCACCATCTATAATAATATCTGGATTACTTTGCAATTGTTCAAAGCGCCCAATCCAATACGCTTCCTGTAATCCCGTTCTTATTTCTTCTTCCTCAATTAAAAATGATAAGTATGTTTTTACATACATGACTGCCATCAATGCAAGTGCTGCGTTTCCTACTTGGTGACTGCCTTTCATTGAGATTCGCACATCTTCAAAAGAGGCGAAAGGACAAGAGAAATCGAACTGTTCTCCATCTTCGCTAGACTGTTTATGTAACACAGTAAAATGGTTGCCCATCTCGTATAAGTTTGCATGTTTTTCCTTTGCAACCTTTTGAATGACTTGCAATGCTTCCTCATCTTTCACACCAGTAATAACCGGAACACCTGACTTAATAATACCAGCCTTTTCATATGCAATTTCTCCTAGTGTATTACCTAAAATATGCATATGATCGTGACCAATATTTGTAATAATCGTGAGAACAGGGTGAATCACATTCGTAGAATCAAAGCGCCCTCCAAGCCCTGTTTCAAATAAAACAACATCACAGAAATTGACTTTACCGAAATAACAAATTGCCATAACAGTAATAATTTCAAACTCAGTCGCTTCCCCTAAATCCGTCTCATCTAGTTTTTCAACGACGGGCTTTACCATCTTTACAAGTTCAGTAATCTCTTCATCTGCAATTGGTGTTCCGTTTACACTAATACGTTCGTTAAATGTTTCAATATAAGGAGAGGTAAATGTCCCTACCTTATATTTTGCGTCTTCTAACATGTAGCGCATATATGTTAACGTTGAACCTTTTCCATTTGTACCAGCAAGATGAACACATTTTATATGACGCTCTGGATTTCCAAGCTCTTCTAGCATCCATCTCATTCTTTCTAATCCTGGTTTAATACCAAACTTCAACCGACTATGAATCCAGCCTATCGCTTCTTCGTATGTATGTATCACGTATGCTTTCCCCTTTCAAAAGACAACCTTCATCATTCTATTATACGCAAAGAAAAGAGACTCACCAATATAGTGAGTCTCTAAAAAACATTTTTATTTCTCAAGATCTGCTAGACGTTGGCGAACTGCTTCGCGTTTTTCTAGGTAATCTTGCTCTTTCGCACGCTCTCCTTCAATAACTGCTGCAGGAGCTTTCGCTACGAAACCTTGGTTTGAAAGTTTCTTCTGTACACGTTCTACCTCTTTATCGAACTTCTCAAGTTCTTTCTCAAGACGCGCTCTCTCTTCATCAAGATTGATAAGATCAGCTAACGGTAAGAATAACTCTGCACCTGTTACGATTGCAGTCATCGCTTTTTCTGGCGCTTGTAAATCCGTTTGAATTGTTAATTCGCTTGGGTTACAGAAACGCTCAATGTAAGAGCTGTTTTTCGTAAGTTGAGCAAGTACAGCCTCATCTTTTGCTTTAATTTGCATTTGAACTTTTTTGCTCATTGGCGTATTAACTTCTGCACGGATGTTACGAACAGAGCGAATGATATCAACTAGAAGGTGCATTTCTGCTGCAGCTTCTGTATCTTGTAAATCTTCGCGAACTGTTGGCCACGCTGCTACTGTAATAGATTCGCCTTCATGCGGTAAATGTTGCCAAATCTTCTCTGTTACGAATGGCATGAATGGGTGTAATAGACGCATTGTTTGGTCTAATACGTAAGCTAAAATAGAACGAGTTGTTTTCTTAGCCGCTTCATCTTCACCGTATAGAGGAAGTTTCGCCATTTCAATGTACCAGTCACAGAAATCGTCCCAAATGAAGTTGTATAATGAACGACCAGCTTCACCAAACTCATATTTATCCATATTACGTGTTACGCTTTCGATCGTTTCGTTTAAGCGAGTTAAAATCCACTTATCCGCAACCGATTTTTCACCAGTTAAATCGATTTCTTCATACTTCATATCATCCATGTTCATTAATACGAAACGTGATGCATTCCAAATTTTATTAATGAAGTTCCAAGTAGATTCTACTTTTTCCATGCTGAAACGTAAATCTTGACCTGGTGCACTTCCTGTTGATAAGAAGAAACGCATTGCATCTGCACCATACTTCTCGATAACGTCCATTGGATCAATACCGTTACCAAGAGATTTACTCATTTTACGTCCTTGCTCATCACGAACTAAACCATGAATTAATACATCTTTAAATGGACGCTCGCCTGTAAACTCTAAACCTTGGAAAATCATACGAGATACCCAGAAGAAGATGATGTCATAACCAGTTACTAGTGCATCTGTTGAATAGTAACGTTTGAAGTCTGCTGCATCTTCATTTGGCCAACCAAGTGTTGAGAATGGCCATAACGCTGAACTGAACCATGTATCAAGTACGTCGTTATCTTGATTCCAGTTTTCAATATCTGCTGGCGCTTCTGTACCTACGTATACTTCACCAGTTTCTTTATGATACCAAGCTGGAATGCGGTGTCCCCACCATAACTGACGAGAAATACACCAGTCATGAATGTTTTCCATCCAGCGTAAGTATGTGTTTTCGAAACGCTCTGGTACGAACGTTACTTTCTCTTCTTCTTTTTGTTGAAGCGCTACTGCTTTTTCAGCAAGTGGAGCCATTTTTACGAACCATTGTGTTGATAAGTACGGCTCAACAACTGCACCACTACGCTCACTATGACCTACAGAATGCATATGAGGCTCGATTTCTACTAATACGCCTGCTTCTTGTAAATCTTTCACTAACGCTTTACGACACTCGAAACGATCCATGCCGTTATACTTACCAGCTTTTTCATTCATCGATCCATCTTCGTTCATTACTAAAATACGTGGTAAGTCATGACGGTTACCTACTTCAAAATCATTCGGGTCATGAGCTGGTGTAATTTTTACAACGCCTGTTCCGAAGTCTTTTTCTACATACTCATCAGCAATAATTGGAATCTCACGACCTACGATTGGAAGTATAACTGTTTTTCCGATTAAATGTTTGTAACGATCGTCTTCTGGATGAACCGCTACTGCTGTATCACCAAGCATCGTTTCTGGACGAGTTGTTGCAAGACGAATGTGTCCAGAGCCATCTGTTAACGGATAGTTCATATGGTAGAATGCACCTTGAACTTCTTTATGAATTACTTCGATATCAGAAAGAGCTGTGCGTGTTGCTGGATCCCAGTTGATAATATATTCACCACGGTAAATTAAGCCTTTTTCGTATAATTGAACGAATACTTTATTAACCGCATCAGATAAACCTTTGTCTAACGTAAAGCGTTCACGAGAGTAGTCTAGTCCTAAACCAACTTTCCCCCATTGTTGACGAATGTGAGAAGCGTATTCTTCTTTCCATTCCCAAGCTTTTTCAAGGAATTTCTCACGGCCAAGATCGTAACGTGAAATGCCTTCTTCACGAAGTTTCCCTTCTACTTTCGCTTGTGTTGCGATCCCCGCATGGTCCATTCCTGGAAGCCATAATACATCGTAACCTTGCATACGCTTCGTACGAGTTAAAATATCTTGAAGAGTTGTATCCCAAGCATGACCTAAGTGTAACTTACCAGTTACGTTTGGAGGTGGAATTACAATTGTATACGGTTGTTTCTTCTCATCTCCTGTTGCTTCAAAATATTTGCCTTCTAGCCACCACTGATAAAGGCCTTCTTCAACGGACATATGATCATATTTAGTTGGTAAATTCTTTTCCGTGTTTGACATTATTTTCCCTCCTTGAAATAAAAAATGTCCCTCATCCAAAAAAGGACGAGGGACATCGCGGTACCACCTTTATTTACAAACAAATCCAGGAATTTGCTTATACTCTTAATTTGATAACGGACAAATCCGTCTTTTCCTAATGAGAACTATTCCGTTCAGAAAAGATGCTCCAGGGCTACCTTCTAACATAACTATCTAGAGAATCTCCCAGCTAATGATTCTCCTCTCTGAAGACGTTTCTTGTTATACTCTTCCCCTTCAAGGCATTTATATGATTGTTAATTATTATATACAATAGTGTAAAAAACGAAACCTTATTCGTCAAGATAAATTTAATACTACAGCTTTTCGGACCAAAAAAAGAAGATAAGTAGCACCCTCTACTTATCTTCTTTATCCGTTCCCTTGCTGGGCAGCTTGTAATTGCGAAAGGAAATATTCTATATTGCTAACGAGCCAATGCGATTGTTGTAAACTCTTTACTCCGCGAATTTCATTTTCCTCATTACGACGCTCTCTTCTTTTCTTATAAGACTGGATTTGCCGAATAAATTGCGATGGATACGTCATATACGCAAACATGAGTAGTTGCTCTTCTTTCGTAAAAGGGAAATTTTTTTGGTACATTTGATACCATTCAAACCGATCACTTCGCGCAATTGGATATGTGTTTAAAGACCGAGAATAAAACCCTACAATATCTTGCACAGGTGTTGCAAACTTTGATTTTTCTAAACTAATAAAATAGCCATTACGCTCATAGTCGAATAAAAAATGATTAAGTGATACATTACCATGTACAAACGTAATACGTGTTGTCTCTTTTTCTTTCATCGCATCGTTCCACTCATTTAATTGCTTCGTTGCAAACTCACGCGCCCTCATTACATGATGATAGTACGTACAATATTGTAATTCAAACGGAGACATATACCACTTTGCTTCAGATTCTACGAGGAACTCTTCCAACATTTCACCATCATTCTCCCAGCGATCAGATATATTCGTATAATGCTTTTCTAAATCTTCTTCTGTATACGTCTCTTCTTTTACCGTCTTTTGATGCAATGTCCCGAGAGTTTGAAACATTTTATGGTATTGATCATTATCCTCGCCGTTCCCTTCCGCACGTTCTAACCACGGCATTAAATAATAATTATACGTACCGTCACTTAAAATATAATTTCCATCCGTCGCATGGTATATAGGTACATAATTTGAAAAACCTTTCTCCTTCAAATATTGAATATGATGCAGAAAGTTATTCCGCTCTAACTTTCTGCCTTCTATTTTCTTGAGCGCATATGGACCTTGATTTGTGTGAATTTTCGTTACGCTTCCGTGCTCTTCCATATGCTGCGTATCCAATCTATATTGCCTTACAATGGGTTCATAGCGATTTCGTAATTCCATATCCATACGAATAACCCTTTCTATTCAAAACATAGCCTTTAGGAAAATAAGTGAGTGAAAAACACTCACTTATTTCGCTTTTGCTCTTGAAACGGGAATATAAATAATTTGTCCTGCCGTTAAATATATATCTTCTGTTTGATTGACACGATATAAGTTTTGTACAGACGTTTCATAACGATCTGCAACAGATTCGATTGTATCTCCTTCTTGCACGAAATACATTCTTAACTTTGTAAATTCTTCTTCTGGTTCTTTCGTAAATATTTTCGTTAAATACAGCGCATTTTCATCTCGCTGTGAGTAGGCTTCTTCTTCTTGCTCTTCTTGCTTTTTCTTTTTCTCTTTCTCTTTCTTGAAATCTTTTCGTCCGAACAATTCAAATTGCGGCGTTGTTTCTTTTTCTTCTTCACGCTCTACAAATTCATGTTCTTCTATTTCCTCTTCCTCTACTTCCTGCTCTTTTCTTTCTTCTAGTTGGAACGGTTCAAATGCGTAATCTTCCCACTCATCCGATTCCTTATAAGCTGGTTCTTCTACGTGCGGCGTTGGTCTAGTTTCATACTCTTGCGCTGCATCATCCTCTAACTCAGCATACGCCGTTTCTTCCTCTTCATCCTCAATTCTTTCTTCATCACATAAACCTGTAATAGATATATCCGCTAATAATTGTAAGCAACCATTTTCCTTTAATTCATAATCAAATTCTTCGATAGATACATATAGTTCTTCAATTACTTTCACACGGTTTCTCGGAATTGATATTTCAAGCGGAAAGGAATGAACAAGTTCATTAACCCCATCTTCTCTTGTTTCTACATAATCAATTGACTTCGCTGGTGATAGATCTCTTAATGAATAAGCCGAATCATCTTGCCTTGCAACATACTCTCCCGTTAAATCTAATTGCCCTCTCACGATAACTTCATGATCAAGCTCTTCTATCTCAACGTCTGGATCTAACGAAATTGACAAAAGTTCTTCGACTTCCTGTCCTTTTTGGAACCAAACAGATTCTTTTAATGAAAAACGTAATGAATGATCTGTTGCCACTTCTTTTCCCCCTCCCAAACTATATGTCATTACAGATTTATGTGCGGAAAGCTGACTTTATGAATAAAAAAAATCGCTCCCCTTATGGAGAGCGATTTTCGTTATTCGATTAAGCTTTTAATTTTGACATGGCAATCTCAGCCGCTGCAATTGTCGCTTCAATATCTGCATCACTATGTGCTGTCGATAAGAATAAGCCTTCAAATTGAGATGGCGGCAAGAATACACCTTGCTCTACCATTTCACGATAGTAAGCTGCAAAGAATTCTAAGTTTGAAGATTTTGCTGCATCGTAATTAATAACTTGTTCATCTGTAAAGAAGATACCAATCATAGAACCCGCACGGTTAATATGATGCGGAATACCATGTTTTTCAGCCGCTTTACGTAAGCCAGCTTCTAACATTTCAGCTTTACGCTCGAATTCTACATATGATTCTGGCGTTAACTGTACTAATGTTTCATAACCTGCTGCCATTGCAAGTGGGTTACCTGATAAAGTACCTGCTTGGTAAATCGGTCCGCTCGGTGCAACTTGTCGCATAATTTCTGCTTTACCACCGTATGCTCCTACTGGTAAGCCACCACCGATTACTTTACCTAAACAAGTTAAATCAGGTGTTACACCGTAATAACCTTGTCCACAATTATAAGCAACTCGGAATCCTGTCATGACTTCATCAAAAATAAGTAATGCGCCGTTTTGCTCTGTTACTTCACGAAGACCTTCTAAAAATCCTGGTTGCGGAGGAACAACACCCATATTCCCTGCTACTGGTTCTACGATGACACAAGCAATATCATCACCGAATTGTTCGAAAGCGTATTTCACACTTTCTAAATCGTTATACGCTACTGTAATCGTATTTTTCGCTACACCTTCTGGTACACCAGGGCTATCTGGTAAACCTAGCGTCGCCACACCAGAACCCGCTTTAATTAATAACGAATCACCATGACCGTGGTAACAACCGATGAATTTCAAAATTTTGTTACGACCTGTATAACCACGCGCTAAACGTAGCGCACTCATTGTCGCTTCTGTTCCAGAGTTAACCATACGTACAATCTCAATTGATGGTACGCGCTCAATAACAAGTTTCGCTAATTTATTCTCAATTTCCGTTGGAGCACCGAAGCTTGTTCCTCTTTCAGCAACAGATTTTAAAGCTTCAACAACACGATCATTCGCATGACCATGAATTAAAGGTCCCCATGATAATACGTAATCGATGTATTCATTTCCATCGATATCATATACTTTAGAGCCTTTTCCACGCTCCATAAACAACGGATTCATACCAACAGACTTAAAGGCACGAACTGGGCTATTTACGCCACCAGGCATTAAATCTTGCGCCTCTTCAAACGCCGCAATCGACTTATCAAACTTTTTCATTATTTAGCGCCTCCTTCTTGTAACCATCTTGCTGCATCTTTCGCATGATACGTAATAATTAAATCTGCTCCTGCACGTTTCATGCTAATTAATTTTTCAAGTACAACTTCTTTTTCATTAATCCAACCATTTTGCGCTGCCGCTTTAATCATCGAATATTCACCACTTACGTTATAAGCAACGACTGGTAAATTAAAGTTATTTTTCACATCACGAACAATATCTAAGTAAGAAAGAGCTGGCTTTACAATTAAGAAATCTGCCCCTTCCATTACATCTGATTCTGCTTCACGGAATGCTTCCATACGGTTCGCTGGATCCATTTGATATGTTTTACGATCACCAAATTGTGGTGCACCGTGCGCCGCATCGCGGAACGGCCCGTAAAATGCTGATGAATATTTCACAGCGTACGACATAACTGGTACATGTCCAAAGCCATTTTCATCTAATGCGTGGCGAATTGCTGTTACAAATCCGTCCATCATGTTTGATGGCGCAATAATGTCTGCTCCCGCTTTCGCTTGGCTGACAGCTGTTTTCGCAAGAACTGCAAGAGACTCGTCATTTAAAATAATACCATCTTCAATTACACCGCAATGACCATGGCTTGTGAATTGACATAAACAAGTATCTGCAACTACTACTAGCTCAGGAAATTCACCTTTAATTTGCTGAATTGCACGTTGCACAATTCCATGATCACAATATGCTGATGATCCAACTTCATCTTTTTCAGCAGGTAAACCAAATACAATAACAGAACGGATACCTAAATCAACAACCTCTTGCATTTCAGCTTGCAATAAATCTAAAGACATTTGATATACGCCTGGCATAGAAGGCACTTCATTACGAACGTTTTCTCCTTCTAATACAAAAATAGGGTAAATAAAATCTTCCGTATGTAAAAACGTTTCACGCACAAGCGCACGCATATTACCACTTTGTCTTAAGCGACGATGACGATTAAATTGTAAAGAGTTCATAAATTTCTATCCCCATTCTTTTATTTTATCCCGCTATTTGCGGGCAGTAAGACCCTACTAATTAAAGTTTCACTTTATAGATTCACAAATACATTGTAGCAATGCTTCTACAGTGTACTCTTTCGGCATAATAATATGCGGAAAATAAAGGCTCGCCTCTTTTTCCGTAATAGGCCCTATACAAGCAATTGTACATTTTTTTGTCCATTCTCTCCAGTTTGTACCCTCAAGTAAACGAACAAAACTAGTAACAGTTGAAGGGCTCGTAAATGTAATAACGTCTACTTTCCCTACTTCTAACGCTTCTATCAACTCTTGTTTTTTCTCTACATTTTCTTTCGTACCATATACGATTAGCTCATCTAGAGAAACACCAATTTCGCGAAGCGCAACTGGAATTACATCTCTTGCTAAATTCCCTTTCGGAAATAAAATGCATTCTTTTCCACTTAGTTTTTTTACAAACTCTTCTGCAAATACTTCTGCCACAAATGAGGTTGGAACGAAGTCCACTTTATAGCCCCGTTTTTCTAACTCTAACCTTGTCTTCACGCCTACTGCAGCAATTTTAGTCGTTACGGGCATCTTCTTTCTCAAACTATCTAGAAAAAAAGCTACCCCATTTTTGCTCGTAAAAATAACCCAGTCATACGAATGCAGCTGCCCTGCTATATGGTGAATTTGCCTATGAGACATACCTTCCATACGCAAAAGCGGAATTTCCAATGGAATTCCGCTCTTTTCTTTCACCGCTACACTCATTTGTTTTGCTTGATGCTGGGCACGTGTAATCAATACCGTTTTGCCAGCGAGAGCGTTCATATTTATTGTTGCCCCTTATTTGCAGCAAGAATGAGTTCTTTTGCGCCTTGTTTAATTAAACGGTCCGCAGCCTCTAATCCTACTTCCTTTGGATCAGTTCCTACTACTGTCTCTTTCAATAAAACAGAACCGTCCATAGACCCGACAAGAGCTGTTAATTCGATTGCATCATTTTCTGTAAGAGTTGCATATCCAGCGATTGGAACTTGGCATCCACCTTCAAGTTTATGAAGAAATACTCGTTCTGCTGCCACTGCTCTTTCTGTTACTGCATCATTTATATGCGCTAACAACTGTAGTAAATCCGTATCATCTTCACGGCACTCAATCGCTAATGCACCTTGTCCTACAGCAGGTACACATAACGTCTCATCTAAATGTTCTGTAATAACTTCATCATCCCAGCCCATTCTTTGTAATCCAGCTGTTGCTAAAATGATTGCATCGTAATCTTCTTCTTTTAATTTACGTAAACGTGTATCGATATTTCCGCGAATCCACTTCACTTGTAAATCTGGTCTCGCAGCGAGTAGCTGTGCACTACGTCTTAAACTACTCGTACCTAAAATAGCACCTTCTGCTAACTCTTTAAACGATGCACCGTTTTTTGAGATAAAAGCATCACGAGGGTCAACACGCTTCGGTGTACAACCGATCATTAATCCTTCTGGAAGTACGGCCGGCATATCTTTCATACTATGTACAGCCATATCAATTTCTTTTGTAAGTAGCGCATGTTCAATCTCTTTCACAAACAAGCCTTTTCCGCCTACTTTTGAAAGAGTAACATCTAAAATAACATCGCCTTTTGTGACGATTTCTTTCACTTCAAATTCATATGGTAAACCTAGCGCTTTTAACTGATCAATAAACCAGTTTGTTTGCGTTAATGCTAATTTACTCTTTCGTGACCCTACAATAATTTTGCGCATAATTTTCTCTCCTCATTATAAATACCAAAAGTGGAAGTTGGATAAACTGCTTAATAGAAAAATATTAATTAGCATTACGAGAAATGCTCCAATGTTCCACTGCACGATTTTCTTCCCTTGCAACACATCTGCCGCTCGTAAATATAGGCCAGCACAATATACAAATAGTACGACAAAAGACCCGATCACTTTCGTATCATACCAATGGAAATTGTCCAATTTTGTATATCCCCATATGCATCCTAATAAAATAGCTAGTAAGAAAAATGGAACAGAAAATAAATTTAATCCGTAAGACATCGATTCTAGCTTCGGTAAATTCCCTAATCTTCTTAATCTCGCATTCCATTTTTTCTTCTTTAATAGGCGATATTGCAATAAATACATAATAGAAAAAATGAACGATACAGTGAATGTTGCATAAGAAATAATAGCCATACCGACATGTACATATACAAGTTCCGAGACCAATTGCTCTGCAAGTACGGGCGACATCTTTCCGAGCGGCGTAAAAATAGAAAAAGCGCTTACGCCAAATGCAACAACATTTGTAAAAAAGACTAAAAAATCGATTCTCATAAATCGATTAATGACTAACGACATCGTAATCAATAGCCAAACATAAAAATAAATCCCTGATAATAAAGTTAAAAGAGGGTTCGTTTCTGAATCTGTAGCTCTAAGCAACATAAAAATAGAATGCAGAACCCATACAATCGAAAGTAACCAAAAAGCAAATCGGTTCGCCTTTCGGTTACTTTGGAAATAATCTATAAAATATAAACTAATGCTACAAGCATATAAAATAATTGCAATATGATAAATAATACTGTTATTTAAAAAACTCATCCGATCATCCTTCCAAGTTATAAAGATGGAACGGATGGTGTCCACGCTCTTTTATGTTCTACTTCTTCCGCACAACTTTCTACATCTTCCATTTCTAAATCAAAGATTTTTGCAAATAACGCTAATTTTTCGTCTGCTCCCTCTTCAGCAGCTATTTCTTTCGCTACTAAAATTGGGTCTTTTAATAATTGATTAATAATACTTTTCGTATGCTTACTAATTACTTTTCTCTCACGATCACTAAGGTTTGGTATTTTTCGTTCCAAGCTTTCCATTGTTTCACTTTGAATAGCAAGTGCCTTGTCACGAAGAGCTGATATTAACGGAACGACACCAAGCGTACTTAACCACGTTTTAAATAAAACAATTTCCTCTTCAATCATAAATTGAATTTTCTCTGCTTCTTTCAAACGTTCAGCACGGTTCGCTTCCACTACTCCTTGCAAATCATCAATGTCATATAAGAAAGAACCTTCTAGCTCATCAATTGCCGGATCAATATCACGTGGCACTGCAATATCAACCATAAATAATGGTCTACCGGAGCGCATTTTCTCTACCTTTGTCATCATTTCTTTCGTAATGACATACTCAGATGCACCAGTGGAACTAATTAAAATATCTGCTTCTAATAATGCACATTGTAATTCACTTAAAGGCTTTGCATGTCCCATATATTTCTCAGCCATTACTTCTGCTTTTGAAAGCGTCCTATTCATGACTGTTACTTTACGAGCACCGCTTCCATATAAGTTTTGCAGTGCAAGTTCACCCATTTTGCCAGCACCAAGAATAAGTATGTGACAATCTGTTAAATCGCCGAATATTTTCTTCCCAAGCTCAACAGCAGCATAACTGACAGACATTGCACTTTCACCAATTGTCGTTTCTGAGTGAGCACGTTTCGCTAATGTAATGACTTGTTTAAACAATTCATTAAAAATTGTGCCTGTTGCTTTTACTTGTTGCGCTTCTAAAAAGCTATCTTTTATTTGACCTAAAATTTGCGTCTCTCCAACTACCATAGAATCTAAACCGCACGTTACGCGGAATAAATGATCTATTGCACCATCTTGTTCAAAAATAGTTAAATATGGTGCGACTTCTTCTATTTCAAGCTGAAACCAATCAGCTAAAAACTTCTTAATATAATACCGTCCCGTGTGTAATTGATCGACAACAGCGTAAATCTCAGTGCGATTACAAGTTGATACAATGACATTCTCTAACACGCTCTTTTGATTTTGTAATGTCGTCATTGCTTGCTCTAGCTCTGCTGCCTGAAATGTGAGTTTCTCACGAAATTCTACAGGGGCTGTTCGATAATTTACACTAACAACAAGAATATGCACGCAGCATGTCCCCCTTCACCCGTTTTATCACTTTATCTACTATCATAATACAACTTTCCTCTTATGAATCTGACAATCGTGTGAACAACCGATTATTTTTTTATTCACTCTCCGTATGTAATGAAGGAGATTCAGTAAAACTAATAAAAAGTTTTCTACTTTATAATGATTATAAATTAACAACTCTATTTGTACGTTACCAAAAAAAGCCCTCATAATCAAGTGATGGAAACTATTCCATATGAATTATAACATTATCTTTCCTATCTTCTTTCATCGTGAAGGAAAATATGTATGATTGTTCCAAATTATAGTACACACTTTCTCAATACAATGTATTTGACATTGTATTAATTTTTCGTTATATTGATTTTACGAAATTGAATTGTGCACAACTTAATTAGGAAGGAGTCATTCATGACAGAAGATTCTTTGCATCTAGATAACCAACTTTGTTTTTCTATTTATGCCTGTTCTAGAGAAGTTACCCGCTTTTACCGACCGTATTTAGAAGAAATGGGCATTACGTATCCCCAGTACATCACTTTACTCGTACTATGGGAAAAAGATGGACTCACAGTAAAAGAAATTGGAGAACGTTTATTTTTAGATTCCGGTACGTTAACGCCTATGTTAAAACGAATGGAATCATTACAACTTGTAAAGCGCGTTCGTTCCAAAGAAGACGAGCGGAAAGTTTGTATTGAATTAACAGAACAAGGTAAAGATTTAAAAGAAAAGGCTTGTTCATTACCTACAACGATGGCAACAAATTTAGGAATTACAGAACAAGAATATCGTTCTTTATTAATTCAATTAAATAAACTAATTGAAACAATGAAAACAATTAATGATAGAAAAGGGGAATAAACATGGATAAATTATATACTGCTTCAGTAACAGCAACAGGTGGAAGAAACGGAAAAGTAGTCTCAGATGATGGCATATTAAATCTTGATGTAAAAATGCCGAAAGCACTAGGTGGTGCAGGCGGAGAGGCAACAAATCCAGAACAACTATTTGCTGCTGGTTATGCCGCTTGTTTTGATAGTGCATTACAACTTGTTATTCGTACAAAACGTGTGAAAGTAGAAAGTACAGAAGTAACTGCTCACGTTTCTATCGGCAAAGATACAGATGGTGGTTTCGGCCTATCTGTTGTACTTGATGTACATGTCGCTGGCGTTTCACATAGCGAAGCACAAGAACTTGTAGAAGCCGCTCACGGTGTATGTCCTTACTCTAAAGCAACACGAGGAAATATTGAAGTTACATTAAATGTACGCTAAAATTGTATAAAGAAAAAAACGCGCGACATTCGTCACGCGTTTTTTGTTTTTGTCATTTTATGAATTGCTTTCCATGCTTCTTCTTTTCCAAGTCCTGTTTCAGAAGAGAATAGAACAATTTCATCGCCAATTTCAACAGCAAGCGTTTCTTTTACAACTTTTAAATGCTTTTGCCATTTCCCTTTCGGAATTTTATCGGCTTTCGTCGCAATAATAATTGTTGGGATTTCATAGTGTTTTAAGAAATCATACATCATCACGTCATCGCTTGTTGGTTTGTGGCGTAGATCAACTACTAATACAGCTGCGTCTAGTTGCTCACGCGTTGTAAAGTACGTTTCAATCATTTTGCCCCATGCTGCGCGCTCTGATTTAGATACTTTCGCATATCCATAACCTGGAACGTCAACAAAATGCATCATCTCATTGATTAAGAAAAAGTTCAACGTTTGCGTTTTTCCTGGTTTAGAAGAAATACGTACTAACTTTTTACGATTTAAAATTTTATTAATAAAGGAAGACTTCCCGACATTTGAACGACCTGCTAATGCAATTTCTGGTAAATCACTGTCTGGATATTGTTCTGGTTTAACAGCACTAATTACAATATCTGCTTTTGTTACTTTCATTGTTTCACTCCTACTAATGCGTGCTCCAATACTTCATCTAAATGAGATGCAAGCACAAACGTAAGGTTTTCTTTTACGCTCTCTGGAATATCATCTAAATCTTTCTCATTTTCCGCTGGTAAAATAATCTTAGTTAAACCTGCGCGGTGAGCACTTAATGTTTTTTCTTTTAAACCACCAATTGGTAATACACGGCCACGAAGTGTAATTTCACCTGTCATCCCCACTTCTTTACTTACAGGAATACCTGTTAGTGCAGAAATAAGTGCCGTTGCCATCGTAATACCTGCTGACGGTCCATCTTTTGGAACTGCTCCTTCTGGAACATGGATATGAATATCATTTTTCTCATGGAAATTCGGATCAATCTGAAGCTCTTCTGCACGAGAACGAATATAACTAAACGCAGCTTGTGCTGATTCTTTCATAACATCCCCAAGTTTCCCTGTTAAAATTAATTTCCCCTTACCTGGCGCTACAGAGACTTCGATCGCAAGTGTATCCCCGCCTGCTGCTGTATACGCTAAACCTGTCGCCATACCAACTTGGTCTGTTTTTTCGGCTTGCCCATAACGGAATATGTGCTTACCAAGTAAATCAACAACATTTTTCTCCGTTACAACAATGCGCTTGCGTTCTGCTGTAACGATAATTTTTGCTGCTTTACGGCAAACTTTTGCAATTTGGCGCTCTAGCGTACGAACACCAGCCTCACGTGTATAATAACGAATAATTTCAAGAAGTGCTTCATCACGTACTTGTAAATTACCTTTTCGTAAGCCATGCTCTTTTAATTGTTTCGGCAATAAATGTTCACGAGCGATATGAACTTTTTCAAGTTCTGTATAGCCAGCAATCGAAATAATTTCCATACGGTCAAGTAATGGACCTGGAATACTTGAAAGTGTATTTGCAGTTGCTACAAACATAACTTTCGATAGATCATATGGTTCTTCAATATAATGATCACTGAAGTTATGGTTTTGTTCTGGATCTAACACTTCAAGTAATGCTGCAGATGGATCTCCACGGAAATCGTTAGACATTTTATCAATCTCATCTAATAAAAAGACTGGATTAACTGATTTCGCCTTTTTCATACCTTGAATAATACGTCCTGGCATCGCTCCAACATACGTACGACGGTGACCACGAATTTCAGATTCATCACGTACACCACCAAGGGAAACACGGACAAAATTACGATTTAATGATGTTGCAATTGAACGCGCTAACGAAGTTTTTCCGACCCCAGGAGGTCCTACTAAGCAAAGGATAGGTCCTTTTAATGAATTCGTTAACTTCTGTACCGCTAAATATTCAAGTACGCGCTCTTTCACTTTCTCAAGACCATAATGATCTTTGTTTAAAATCTCTTCAGAATGAACAAGATCAATCATATCTTCTGTTGCTTCTGTCCACGGAAGTGCTAATAACCAATCCATATAATTGCGAATAACACCGCTCTCCGCAGAACTTGCTGGTAACTTTTCATAACGGTCTAATTCTTTCAGTGCAGCCTTCATTGTTTCTTCAGGCATTCCCGACTGTTCAATTTTCTCGCGAAGTTCTTCAACTTCCCCGCCCTTACCTTCTTTATCGCCAAGTTCAGTTTGAATCGCCTTCATTTGCTCACGTAAGAAATATTCTTTTTGCGTGCGCTCCATTGAACGTTTCACTTTTTGTCCAATTTTCTTTTCTAAACTAAGTAACTCTTGTTCATCTTGAATAATTGAAATAAGTGTATGTAATCGTTCCTTCACAGATATAATCTCTAAAATTTCTTGTTTCTGCTTCGTCTTAATTGGCAAGTGAGAAGCAATTAAATCAGCTAATCTCCCTGGCTCTTCTACATCCGCTACCGTTGCAAATGTTTCATTTGAAACTTTTTTCGAAACTTTAATATATTGTTCGAAATGCTCCAGTAACGTACGCATAAGAGCTTTCTCTTCTAGATTATCTTCCACTTCTTCCGTTACCGTTTTGATAGAAACTTGTACTACATTTTCTTCTTCGATAAACTCTACTACTTCTGCTCTATGTAAACCTTCTACAAGGACACGAAGCGTACCGTTCGGCAATTTTAACATTTGCTTCACTTTCGCCACTGTACCTACACTATATATGTCATCTTCTTTCGGATCATCGATATTCATTTCTTTTTGCATTGCTAAAAAGATGATATTTTCATCCATTGCCGCCTGCTCTAGTGCTTGTATCGATTTATCACGTCCTACATCAAGATGCAGAACCATCGTTGGATATACGAGAACGCCTCTTAATGGTAGGAGGGGTACGATTCTTTCATTCGTATTCATACTAGACATAGCACCTCCATAATAAATTAAACTCCTGTTCAACTATTTTATATTACAATACACCTAGATGCAATTGCTGAGATTACTCGCAATTGTAAATAGCTTGTTTTTCTACCTCACGAAAAGAAAAAAGACTCCGATTAAGCATACAAACTTAAACGAAGTCTGGCAAATTTTATTATTGTTTATTTTTACATTGATTGTGCATCTGTTTCGTCCACAGCAGTATGTATATCAAGCTCTCGATGCATATTTTCCTGCATAAATGTTAGCTCAAATACTTCATTTAACTTACGAACAGGAATGATTTCAATTCCTTTTATTGTGTACAAAAACGGTTGCATGTTTTCAGCAGGAATGATGACTTTCTTCGCACCTGCTTTTTTCGCAGCTTTTATTTTTGCATACACACCACCAATAGGTTTCACTTCTCCGTGTATACTTATCTCACCGGTCATCGCTACTTCATTATTCACATACGTACGATGCACTGCTGAATATACACCTGTTGCCATAGCAATTCCTGCAGAAGGCCCATCAATTGGGATACCACCTGGAAAATTAATATGTATATCGTACCCTTCTGGCAACACATCTAGAGAACGAAGTACTGTTAATACATTATCTACAGAACCTTTCGCCATACTTTTACGGCGAATTGATTTCGTTTGACTACCAATACTTTCCTCTTCAACAATTCCGGTAACATTTACCGATCCTTTATCTTTTGCCTTGATTGCTGTTACTTCAATTTCTAATAACGCACCTGTATTTGGTCCGTACACAGCAAGTCCATTTACAAGACCGATTCTCGGAATAGGATAAATACGCTTTTCATACTTCGGTGTAAGCTGACTAGAGTGAACAACCCACTCTATATCTTCATCTTTAATGAAAGAACGCTCCTCATTTATTGCCATTCCAGCTGAAATTTGTACAAGATTAATCGCTTCTCGTCCATTTCTTGTATACATCCCTATCATTTCAATACCATTCTCACCAATTTGCATTTCCACTTTGTCAGCTGCATTCTTCGCTACTTTTTGAATTTCTTCTGTATCTAACTCACGGAAAAACACTTCTAAACAGCGCGATCGAATAGCAGGAGGAATCTCCTCTGGCGAACGTGTCGTCGCCCCAACCAAGCGAAAATCGGCTGGTAAACCTTTTTGAAAAATGTCATGTATATACGTTGGAATCATCGTATTCTCTTCACTATAGTATGCACTTTCCAAAAACACTTTCCGATCTTCTAACACCTTTAACATTTTGTTCATTTGAATCGGATGTAGTTCACCAATCTCATCAATAAACAAAATACCACCGTGTGCATCTGTTACCGCACCTTTTTTCGGTTGCGGAATACCTGCTTGCCCCATCGCACCAGCACCTTGATAAATTGGATCATGCACCGAACCGATTAAAGGGTCTGCAATACCACGTTCATCAAACCGAGCTGTCGTCGCATCCAGTTCAATAAATGTTGCATTTGTGCGAAATGGAGATTTCGGATTTCGTTTCGCTTCTTCTAATACGAGACGTGCTGCCGCTGTCTTTCCGACACCTGGTGGGCCATATATAATCACATGCTGTGGATTCGGACCACAAAGAGCCGCTTTTAACGACTTAATCCCGTCCTCTTGCCCTACAATATCTAAAAAGGATGTAGGACGTACCTTTTCCGCAAGCGGCTCTGTTAAAGAAATCTCACGCATTTTACGAAGCTGTTCTAATTCTTTTTTCGATTCTCGATCAATTGAAACTTTTTGTGTTCGCTGATTTCGAAGTAAATGCCAAAAATACAATCCGACAATTACACCAAAAACAAGTTGAACAAGTAAAAATATATTTGTCCAGCTCATCATTTATTTCCTCCCGCAATGTTTTATCTCTTAGTATTTCCGCGGAGGAACATAGCTAAACATAAAGAAAAACAGCAATTATAAAAATTGCTGTTTCTCCTTCGCATTATGCAGATGTTTTTGTATCAAGTACAGTACCGTCTTGTAACACCAATTTTGGCGGTGCATTATCAGCTACTGTTTCTTTTGTAAGAACACACTTCTCGATATCTTTACGAGATGGAAGTTCGAACATTACATCTAGCATTAAGCCTTCAATAATAGAACGAAGTCCACGAGCACCCGTTTTACGTTCAATTGCTTTTTTCGCAATTTCAATTAGTGCGCCTTCTTCAAACTCTAACTCAACATCGTCAAGCTCCAATAGTTTTTGGAATTGCTTAACAAGTGCATTTTTCGGTTTCGTTAAAATATCAACAAGAGCATCTTCATCAAGCGGTTCTAGGTTCGCAATAACTGGAAGACGACCGATAAACTCTGGAATTAAACCAAATCTTAAAAGGTCCTCTGGTAATACGTGAGATAAAACATGCTTCTCATTTACATCAGCATTTTTCTTCTCAGAACCAAATCCAATTACTTTTTCACCAAGACGACGTTTAATAATTGGCTCGATGCCATCAAACGCTCCACCACAGATGAATAAGATGTTCGTTGTATCAATTTGAATAAACTCTTGGTGCGGATGCTTACGACCACCTTGAGGTGGAACGCTTGCTACAGTACCTTCTAAAATTTTCAGAAGTGCCTGCTGCACACCTTCACCAGATACATCACGTGTAATTGATGGATTTTCGGACTTACGTGCCACTTTATCAATCTCATCAATATAAATGATTCCTTTTTCCGCTTTCTCTACATCATAATCAGCTGCTTGGATTAATTTAAGTAAGATGTTTTCTACATCTTCCCCAACGTATCCAGCTTCAGTTAAAGATGTCGCGTCCGCGATTGCAAATGGAACATTTAAAATACGCGCTAACGTTTGTGCCAGTAATGTTTTACCACTACCTGTTGGCCCGATAAGTGCGATATTACTCTTCGCTAATTCTACATCATCAATTTTGCTGTTAGAATTAATGCGTTTGTAATGGTTATATACCGCTACCGCTAGTGCTTTTTTCGCGTTATCTTGTCCGATGACATACTCATCTAAGATTTCACGAATTTCTACCGGTTTCGGTACATCTTTGAATTCTACTTCTTCGTCTTTCGCAAGCTCCTCTTGTACAATTTCAGTACAAAGTTCGATACACTCATCACAAATGTAAACACCTGGACCTGCAACTAACTTTCGAACTTGCGTTTGTGTTTTACCACAGAAAGAACATTTTAATTGCCCTTTTTCATCATTAAATTTAAACATATTTTCACACCCCTTACAAAGTGCTAACCTCTTGCCTTCGTATGTACACGATAAATGTATCGTATGTAAATACATATTATGTCACTACGTGGCGAGAAATACAAATAATATGACTAGTTATGTACAAATAAAAAGTTTTTAAAACTTTTGAAATATGTATATTCGACTTATTAAGGAAGTTTTCCTTCTTCATCGAAAAGTTTTATAAATATATTTCTATATTTATAAAACAAGGCACGATTAAAATCGTGCCTTGTTATTTTATTATGCAGCGTTTTCTACTAAGAAGTCTACAGCTTTACGAACTTTAAGATCTTCAGCTAAAGCGTCTACGCTTCCAAGAGCTTGCTTGATAGCGTCTACTGGCATACCGTACATTTCAGCCATTTTTTCAACTTCTTCAGTTACTTCTTCTTCAGTAACTTCGATGTTTTCAGCTTCAATGATAGCTTCAAGAACAAGGTTGATTCTTACGCGTTTTTGAGCGTCTTCTTTCATTTGCTCTTTTAACTTGTCAGCATCAGTACCTGTGAATTGGTAGTAAAGCTCAAGGTTCATACCTTGTTGGCTTAAACGTTGCTCGAATTCACGAACCATACGATCTAACTCAGTGTTGATCATAGCTTCTGGAATTTCGATTTCAGCGTTAGCAGCAGCTAATTCTACTACTTCGTCACGTACTTTGTGCTCAGCTTCGTGCTTTTTGCCTTCTTCTAAGTTTGTGCGAAGTTTCGCTTTTAATTCATCAAGAGTTGCAACCGCTTCGTCTGCTTCTTTAGCGAACTCGTCGTTTAACTCCGGAAGTTCTTTTGTTTTGATTTCGTGAATTGTTACTTTGAATGTTGCTGGTTTGCCAGCTAATTCAGCAGCATGGTACTCTTCTGGGAATGATACTTCAACGTCTTTAGACTCACCAGATTTAAGACCAATTACTTGCTCTTCGAAACCTGGGATGAATGTACCAGAACCGATTGCTAGAGAATAGTTTTCGCCTTTTCCGCCTTCAAATGCTTCGCCATCAACGAAACCTTCGAAGTCGATTACAGCTGTATCACCGTTTTCAACAGTTCCTTCTTCTTTAACAACTAGTTCAGCTTGGCGCTCTTGTAAAGATTTTAATTCGTTCTCTACATCTTCGTCAGTTACAGTTGTTTCAACTTTTTCTACTGCTAAACCTTTGTACTCACCTAATTTAACTTCAGGTTTCACTGTAACTTTTGCAGTGAAGATAAGGTTAGCATTTTTTTCGAACTTCTCGATGTCGATTTCAGGATGATCAACTGGGAAGATACCAGCTTCATCGATCGCTTCACCGTATGCTTTTGGTAAGATGATATCTAAAGCATCTTGGTATAAAGATTCAATACCAAAGCGTTGTTCGAATAACGGACGAGGCATTTTTCCTTTACGGAAACCTGGTACGTTGATTGTTTTTACTACTTTTTTGAACGCAGCGTCGATTGAGTTGTTTACTTCTTTAGCATCAACTTCGATTGTTAAAACGCCTACGTTACCTTCTAATTTTTCCCATTTTGCAGCCATTTATTCTTTCCCTCCAACTATAATAATGTATGCACATACCTCTATAGATTAAGATCTTCATTATCTCTTTTTTGAAATAACAAAAGTACAAATAATCCTCTAGCAAAAGCTTTCAGATATAATGTTCCAATCTACTAATTGCCTAAAAGACAACTACGGTATATTTTGTTCGAGAATAATATGAAACATATTAAGTAAGAGAATTACACTTCTCTTCTCTTACAAACAGGCAGATTTCTGCCTTTTGCAACCCTTACATTATAACATAGAATATGCTCGTTTCAAGAACCGAACGATTCTTTTTCATAATTATACGGGCAAATATCCTTCCCTTTCAACACGTAATAACCATTGATAGGCAATATGAAACTCTTCTAATTCAATATTATACGCTGTCATAAGCTCTTCTTCATCGATAGTCAATCCGAAACGCTTTCTACCAATTCTCTCTAAAACAGCAGCCCAAATCTCCACTTTATCCATTAATAGAGCAAATGGGAAAATGCTAATTCGCAATTCTTTCCAATATGTAACCATTGCATCAAATATATCAGGATAATTTTGCTCTAATCGACTTGATAATGTATGTATAATGTTATCGGATTGCTCCTCATTATGACCTGTAAATGCTGGAATCACTTTAATCGTATTTCCAAACTTTTCTACCTCTATCTCTTCTTCTATTTGATTTTCTACCATTTTATACAAAATAGAAGTTTTCAAATAAGGGTGCTGTTTTTCGTCTATTAAAAATTTCTTTAAAATAGGTAATGCAAGATCTAAGTCTTTTAACGAAAGTCGCTGAATCGCTCTTAGCTTTTGCCCAAAGTTTTCTCCAAACATTTCATTAGTAAACTCATCCAATTCAAAATTCGAATCGATTAGTGACGTATCCACTTCATTTAACATACCTTCTGCAAATAAAGCGAGCTGTGCTAATTTTTCCTTTTGCTCAGGCATTATATCTTTCGTTTGCAATACCTTTTCAACGGTTTCAATAACGCCTTCATAATCATTTGTTTGGACTAAAATCGTCACATACGTTTCAAGAATATCACCAAATAATACAGCTCCTGTTTCAAGCAACTGTTCACATTTGTCTTTCGCTTCTTCCATATGTTTTAACTCTAACAAACAAATAACTGAAGCTAGTTCCGTTTGTTCCGTTTCTGCATTATACTGACGTAATATTTCAAAGCAGCGCAATGCATCTTCGAATTTCCGCTCTTTCAGTGCTAAAAAACCTTCATCAATATATCGCTCTGATAGCTGCGGAAACAATACGACCGTATTTTCTTTTTTATCCATACGTCCGCCTCTTTTTCTAGATTTTAATTATCTTTAAAGTAAATATATCAAATGAGTAATGAGAACACAACATCTCAAAACCCTTTGTTTGAAATATGAAAATATTTAATTTTTATATTTCAATATAAACAAATCCTTACTCTAAATTAAAAATGTACAAATAAAAACCCTCAGCAATGAAAGCAGAGGATTCATCATTATTGGAAAGCTTTTATAATAGTGGGGTATATAACAAGGGTAATAATTTGGAGAACAATAATTGCCATAACAATCATGCTAAAATAGAAGATTGGTTTACTTCGCTTCATTAAAAACATAATGATAAGCATCGTACAAGCAAACAAACTTAAGAAGAACAAACTCGTCGTCGAACTAAGTATACCACTTGGGACAAAGAACAATAACACTACACTACAAGTACCTATAATTCCAAATAACCATTCCATTCATTCACTCATTCCCTTTCCCTCTCATGGTAGTTTCCTCTAAGCGATTAAATGTTTTACAACATCAACTACATACGTTAATTTCTCATACGCTACAAATCCAAAAGCAACTGTTAAACCCGTTACGATTAATCCTTTCATCATTTCTTCCTCCTCGTTTTATCGTTGTTACCTTTATTATAGAGGATTAGTAATTCGTTACCATCGAACTACCTTACAGTTACCTTACAGAATTGTAAGATTTCAAAAAGGGATAGAAAAACACCTCATATCGTTTGAGGCGCTTTCACGGAATCTCTCTATAATCACATGCAAAATTAACTTTTTTCTCTTGATTGTTTTTCGGAAAATCCACTCTTAAACTAATAGATTTACTAAATAATTTTGGATTAAAATAATTATTCGTTCCTTTTCTCAACTCACCTTCAAATATTTTTAATTATAAGAAAACAATTTGTTAAAATCATGTTAATATATTTTTATACAATTAAGAATTTAATTTAAAAAGGGGATTATGTATGTTTAAAAAAATGGCTGCAGATGTATTAGGACTAAGCGATGTAGGTTCTGTCATTACACCGAAAGATTACGATAAAGTTGATGCTGATGATTACGTAATGCATGAAGATGGAGAGAAAATTTATTTTCTAATTAAATCAAAATCAGATGAATATTGTTTCACAAACAAAGGATTAATCCACCTAGATGGCACAAGTGCGACAAGTAAAAAACGTACACTACGCCGCTTTAGTTATAGCAAATATCAAATTAAAAACGTAGCACTTGAAACTGCCGGAACGATTGATTTAGATGTAGAAATTAAGTTTCAAATGGGCGATGAGCATTACTCAATTGATGTTCATAAAAAACATATCGAGGAATTAAAAGATTTATATAAAGCTTTACTTAAAATCGAAGAAATTTCATACGACAACGACATTACATTGCAGTATGCACATAAAAGTTTAGATATGGCATCTAATGCTTTTAGCCGTATTTCAAACGCACAAGTAAACTTAGCAGAGCAATTTAAAGAGATGAACGAAATCGCCTTTAACTGGCTCGTTGATACGAAGAAACAATATCATGTGAAAGATTATGGTTTTGTCTTTGAGAAGTTTATTAATAACTAATTTAAAACAAACAAAAAACCTTGTTATCAAAAGATAACAAGGTTTTCTTAGCGCCCCAGGAGAGATTCGAACTCCCGACCCGCCCATTTCCGTACTATTTTATATATTTTGATCGCAGTCTTAATATATCTTCCTCTTCGCGAATGCCTGCCGATCCCTTCCTCACATTTTTTACGACAGTCCAATTCGGGTTAGTTTCATCACCGATGTTCTGTATTGTAAAGTTGCCGTCACCATATTTCCGTTGACCTTCTGCCAATTTCTCCGTTAAATCATTCTCTTTTGCTCTCGCCATCTTTGCGCCATCTCCCTTTTTTATACAACCTTCTTAAACTGTCCAACCAATCACAAGTCCAGTCAATTGGAGATTCTCGTTTTCCGCTTCTATTAATTGTAACACACTGCCGGGGATAAGTTCCGACAATCGATGCTCAATCTTACTAGAATGGTAAAAAGTTTTATAACATTGTAAGTGATTAATTAAGGGCATCTGGATATGAATTCGATTTCCATCATAAGCCTATTGATTCTTTAAATTAAATACTATGAGGAACAGGGCGCATAAACGGCGCTCCTTTTATTTAAGAAAAAGAATTACATATACAACTGCTTAATATCATCTAAAAGGTCGCAGACGGTGGAAAGGTTACAAATATTAAGAATTGAACTACAATCCTAATCCAAACTAGACACAAAACTTATAAGTAATCAATTCTTGTGATAATTTTTCACTCGTATAGATATAGGAGGCAAGGACGCAAATGGTAAGATTGACTTAGTAGAGTTAAAATCTTCACCTACTGCACCTCTTACTAAAAATCAGAAAAAAGCCTTCCCTGAAATTGCGGAATCAGGTGCAATAGTTAAAAGTAGGAACAAACCACCATTTGAACATTTAGAAGAGATTCCACCAACGAAAATAAATGTAATAAGAAAAGAAGAATAAGGAGGCTTTTATATGGCATTACATGATACGGATCAAGTCGATTTAGTTTTAATAGATGAGGATAATAAAGATAATGTATACTTAACAATCTTTGATGCTTTAGAGTGGAATAAAAGCGAAGAACTTGACGATGAACACATTTTACTTTTACAAGACAAAATCAATACATATTTAGGATTCATTGAAAGTGATGAAATCTACGAAAAAGTTCCAAGTACAATAGGAAGAACACATTTCATTATACAAGTGTATTCGCAGAATGAACCTAGTTTTTACGGGAAAAAGTTTTATAATATTGTAAGTGAACAATTAGGAGAATCTGGATATGGATTTGAGTTCCATCATAAACCTATTGATTCTTGAAATTAAATAAGAGGAATAGGGCGCATACATGGCGCTCTTTTTATTTACGAAAAAAAGTACATATACAACTGCTTAATATCGAAGGAAAGGTTACAGATATTAAGAATGAGCTACAATTATAACCCAAACTAGACGCGAAACTTATAAGTAATCACTTCTTGTGATAATCTTTCACTCGTATTAATTATGCTATTTTATTCCTACCCCCATCTCTTACACCAAAACATCAATTTTTAGCGTCCCAAGAGAGATCCGAACTTCCGGCCCACCTATTATCTACAATATATAAGCGATTCTTTCATGGCTTGTTTAACATACACTGGCTAATGTATAGATATGGTATAATTTTCTTGTGAAAATATTATAGGAGAAGCAGGGATGGTATGGTACAAATAAAAGTAACACCTGAACGTCTAGAGCAAGTAGCCAAGACGGTAAAGAACGTACGGTACACCTTAGAACAAATACATAATGGGTTATACAATCAAACAGAACATATTGCCGCAAACTGGGCAGGAGCAACTAGCCAACATTTCTATCAAATGTTTAACGAAGCTAAACCAAAAATGTTCACAGTTTTAACGGAATTCGATAAAATAGCTGCCGAATTAGAAAGAGTTGCGGAAAAATTCCGCACGGCAGATGCTGAGTACGACGGCAATCTAGTTGAAAGTGAGATTATAGCTAATACCCCTTCTTCAGAAAATAACAACACATCACCTGGTGCATCTTCTTCGAAAAAAGATGGTGCAAGTTTAGAGAAAGTTACTAGAGACCTAGCGGGCGAGTTATCGGGAGAATACGATGTACGACGTGTTATAGAAGGTGTTGATCCCGATACTGGCGAAAAACTTTCGTGGTGGGAACGCACTGGTGCTGGTGTCATGGTTTTTGCGGGACTTACGCCTGTTGGTAAGGGAATAAAAGTAGTCAAAGGTGCCAAAAAGATAGCTGACACCGTAGATACTGCTAAGAAGATAGACAAGACAGCAGAAGCAGTAAAAGCCCAAAGACAGGTACAAATAGGAATAAATCAAGAAGCTGGGAAAGCCTTTGAAAAAGAAGTACATAAGGACTTCTCAAAAGAGGTAGATACAGTAGTAGAACAAATAACTTTAAAGACTAATAAAACAGGAACAAAGACAAGACTTGATTTTCTAGGAGCCAATAAAGATCTAGAAGATATAAGAATAGTTGAAGCAAAAGGTTCACCAACTGCTCCCCTTACTAAAAAACAAAAAATTGCGATTCCTGAAATTGAAGAATATGGCGCAACAGTTGTAGGCAAAGGTAAACCACCTTTTGTAGGCGGTACGGAAATACCTCCAACTAAAGTTGAAATTAGAAGAAAACAATAGATAAGAGGTGTACTTATGTCTTTATACGAATTAGAAAAAGTTGATTTTATGGGCTACAATAAAGAAGAAAAAATAGCCTATTTAGTCATCGCTGATGAATTAGACTGGTCTGATGAGGAAAAACATATTGAATTACTGCAAGAAAAAATCAATTTGTATTTGGGCTTTATAGAAAGTGACGAGGTTTACGAAAGGTATCCTGAAGTAAAAGGGTATGGTTTTGTTATTAAGATATTCGGGAAATATCTTTTTACTGAATGGGGCAAAGAATTTTTAGAAAAGGTTGATGAAGTTCTCGTTGAAGCTGGATACGGTTTTCAATACGTGCATAAACCATTTGATGAGCCTGAACAAACAAATAATATAACTGACTAGCAAAGAGCGTTTTTAAGCGCTCTTTTTAATGCACTTTAATCTGTTGCATATACTCATTTTCATATATCCCGTTATAATATTTTTAAACCTCTTGCACATACATCAATTGATAGACAAACAAAAAACCTTGTTATCAAAAGATAACAAGGTTTTTTTAGCGTCCCAGGAGAGATTCGAACTCCCGACCGTACGCTTAGAAGGCGTATGCTCTATCCGGCTGAGCTACTGGGACATGGAGCGGGTGAAGAGAATCGAACTCTCGACCAGAGCTTGGAAGGCTCTTGTTTTACCACTAAACTACACCCGCATATGTTATTTTATTTTTCTTCGTTAGCGCTGTTGCCCTATCGACAATATTTATTATATGTATAACCATACATAAAGTCAACACCTTTTTTAAAAGAGGATAATTTTTATTATCCTCTTTTAAAAACTGCTTGTTCAACTAGCTGTCCGTCTAGTGTTTCAAAACGAACTTCCATTTGATTTTCATCCATTTCTAATAAGGCAAATGTCTTTTCTACACGCTGACGCGGTAATAAAATACTACCTGGATTAATAAATAAAACGCCGTCGATTAATTCCGCACCTAATACGTGAGAGTGTCCGAAGCATGCAACTTGCGCCCCTACTTCTTCTGCACGGTACGCTAATGTTTGTAACGTCATTTTCACGTTATGACGATGTCCGTGCACAACTACGAAACGAATGCCGTCTACATCAGTTACAATTTCGTCTTGAAAGTTAGCATAATCACAATTCCCTTTTACAACATGGAAACCTTGCAGCTCTTCATGAGCAGGCGTTAGCTCTGAATCACCGCAATGAATCATGATATCTACTTTCCCTTCATACTTCTCTTTTAACTGCTGTAATTCCTTCACAGAGCTATGACTATCGCTTACGATTAAAGCTTTCATCAATCTCTCTCCCTTATTCTCCTAAAAACCATTCAGGGATTTTTTCTTCTAGCTTACGTAGAGCACGTCCGCGGTGACTAATAGCATTTTTCTCATCTGAACTTAGTTCCGCCATCGCTTTTTTATATTCTTCCACATAAAAAATCGGATCATATCCAAAGCCGTTTTCCCCGCGGCGTTGTTCTAAAATAAATCCTTCACATGTCCCGTTTACAATGACAGGCTTTTTATCCCCTTCAGGGAAAGCAACCGCTAATGCACAGTAGAAACGAGCTTTACGCTTTTCAAACGCTACGTCATTTAATTCTTGTAAAACTTTATCAATATTCGCTTGATCATCTTTCGGCTCTCCAGCAAAACGAGCTGAATACACGCCTGGTTTCCCGTTTAAAGCATCTACAATAAGACCTGAATCATCCGCAATTACGATTGCATTCAACTGTCTACTCAAACTATCCGCTTTTAATATCGCATTTTCTTCAAATGTTTCACCAGTTTCTTCGACTTCTTCAATATGAGGAAAATCGTGTAATGATTTCACTTCTAAATCAAATCGCTCAAATAACTCAGCAAATTCACGTACTTTCCCCATATTTTTTGTCGCTACAACAACTTGTTTCATATTTTCCACCTCTACTCTATATGAGATACGATGTCACCTAACGCTTCTTTTTGCATATCAATCAGTTGGAAAATGCCTTGTTCTGCAGCATCAAGTAATTCATTTAACTGTGCTCTGCTGAACGTCGCTTCTTCTCCAGTTCCTTGTACTTCAACAAACTGGCCTTTTCCAGTCATAATTACATTCATATCAACGTCTGCTTTAGAATCTTCTGCATAGTTTAAATCTAAAACAACACCTTGCTCTTCAACAATCCCTACTGACGTTGCTGCTAAATAATCTTTTACTGGAATTTTAGATACTTTTTCTGCTTGTAATAACTTCTCGAAAGCTAATACCATTGCTACATATGCACCTGTAATAGAAGCAGTTCTCGTTCCACCATCAGCTTGAATAACATCACAATCAATCCAGACCGTTCTCTCACCAAGTGCTTCTAAGTCAACTACCGCACGTAATGCTCGTCCAATTAAGCGCTGGATTTCCATTGTACGTCCTGTTACTTTCCCTTTACTTGACTCCCTAATTGTACGTTGTTCTGTCGCACGTGGAATCATCGCGTATTCAGCTGTTACCCAGCCCTTTCCTTCTCCACGCATAAATGGTGGGACACGCTCTTCAATTGTCGCTGAGCAAATTACCTTTGTATCCCCAACCTCAATTAATACTGATCCTTCTGGATGTTTTAAATAATTCGTATGAATATGTATATGGCGCAATTCTGTTTTCTCTCTACCATCTACTCGCATAAAAATAACCTCCTCATAACTACTTGTTAGTATAGCCAAATTTAAATGTATGATATGTATACAATAAAAGAAGAGGAACCCAAAAAGCAATTCCTCTTTCTTACTTAAGTATATCAAATTATCGACGATTAAAAACTACCTGTATTCACGTTTTCTGGACGATCTACAGGTTTTATTAATTTTCCGCCCTTTTCATCTATAAGATTTGCTTTACCATTCACTTCAATAGAAACACTTTTCACGCCTTTCTTTTCTGTTAAAGATAAAACTAATGACTTCAATACGTAATTTGAAATCATATTTTTATCTGGATTTATAAATATATTTTCATTAAAGTTTAATGTAAGATTTCCGTCTTGTAATTTCGGATTCGTAATCAGCTTAACTCCTGGATTGAAATCATTCAGGAGCGATTGATGAATCGGTCCTTTTACAAGTTCATCTATAATGGTTGCATAATCATTTTCTTTTCCTTCTACAACGCGGCGTGTTACTGGTACGTAGTATTGCTGTTTATTATTATTTTGCGCCATAAAATAAAGGGTAACTGGTTTTGTATTTGTTACATCCGCTACTTGTTCATCATCGAAGTTGATACCGTTCGCACGGCTCACGCCTTCACCAAGCGGTGTACCACCAACAGGCATCTTCGCCAATTTCTCACCATTTATTTGGAACTGCACTTGTTTTATTTCTTTAAATTGCGTCAACGTCCATGCAATAGATTCAACGATTTGGCGTTCTTCCTCTTTCGCATAGTTTTTCATTTCTTTAGAGAAATCAATGACTGCCGTCCCATCTTTTTTCAAATTTAGGGTCATCGATGTATTCGCTGGAATGACTGCACGGAACCCATTCGGTAATAAATTCGTTATCGGTCCATCTTTCACAAGGTACTCTAACGTTTGCTGAATGACCTCATTTGCTTTCGGAGTAGGTATAGCTAACGTTTGCGGCACAACATAGCCATTTTTATCAACAAGGTATATTTCTCTATTCACCGTTTGTCCTTGCTTATCTTTCTTAGCTACTTCTTTCTTTCCACCCTCTGTATACGTAACTTGTTTTGGCGGATCAATTTGTTCCGTTGCTTTCTCCTGATTTATAAAGCCACACCCTGTTAGTAAAACAGCGCTCACAGTAGCACCAACAACCCATTTAAAAGTGGATTTAGGCATGCCATTCCCCCCTAAAATCTAAGTTTGTACTATTATGTATACGAGCTGTTTCACTTTTTAGAACAAGCTGTGCTCCCTATAAACAAAAAAACTCCTGATTTCTCAGGAGTTCACTTATATGGATTCTACTATTATTCTTTTTCTAAATGAATACGTTTCACATTTTCAATCGGTTGACCGAACCATTTTGATGCAATTTCTTTAAATAGGCCTATTTTTCCTGTTGTTAAGAAGAGATGATCACTTTGTTCCTCTCCCTCATTCAACATTTTACTATGGTATAAAATTGTACTTACTTCACGCGCCGTTTCATCACCAGAACTAATTAGTTGCACTTTATCTCCCATTACTTGTTTAATAACAGGACCTAAAATTGGATAATGTGTACAACCTAAAATAAGTGTATCAATATCAGTATTCTTCAGCGGTTGCAACGTTTCTCTTACAACTTCATACGCCATTTCACTTTCGAAATTACCACTCTCTACAAGCTCAACGAAAGGCGGACACGCTAAACTTTCTACCATAACACGGTTATTAATAGACTTTAGCGCTTCTTCGTATGCACCACTTTTCACCGTTCCGATTGTTCCAATAATCCCAACATGATACGTGTTTGTCATTTTTAAAGCTGTACGTGATCCTGGGTGAATAACTCCTACCACCGGAATTGGTAATTGTTTCTGCATCTCTTCTAATACAACTGCAGTTGCTGTATTACACGCAATAACTAACATTTTAATATTTAAATCTAGTAAATGCTCCGTCATTTCCCACGTAAATTGACCCACTTCTTCTCGAGAACGCGGACCATAAGGGCAACGTGCTGTATCCCCTAAATATATAATGCGCTCTTTCGGCAACTGACGAATTAATTCCTTCGCTACTGTTAAACCGCCAACTCCTGAATCGATAACACCGATTGCTCTATTCAACTTCATCACCCGTTTTCTCATTCATCATCTTATTTTATCATTATATTTTACACACTTTAAGTTCGCTAACTTAAACTGCTTCTGTATGAAAATTTTCATTTGTACCTGTATAGACTAGGACCTTTTTTATTTTGCTCCTTTTTTTCATAATTTGCAAGACAGAAAAATAACCGACCTTCTATAGGAAAGTCGGTTTCTTCTATAATCTCATCTTTTGAAGAAAAACGTTTATATAAAGTAGCTTTACTAATATCCATATATTTCGCAATTTCATCTATTTTCAATTGGCTAAAACTCGTTTTTCTAATAACGGGCTTTATTTTATTAATATAAGTATTTGCACACGCAACTTTTCTCATTAAGAGAGCCTCCCCTTTTGTCCATACAAAATAGTATAGCAAATTCACGATTAATTATAAATGAAGTCATTATACTCGATATATCTTTTTAGTTTAAGAGGTTTTCAATTTGCACTATAGAAAAATGCCCGCTACCTTTATAAGTAGCGAGCATTTTTTCTATAATGTATTTACAGCTCTTCTTATGGCTTTCCCTATTTCCATACTAGACTGCGGATTTTGTCCTGTAATTAAACGCCCATCTACTACGACATGCGGCGTGAAATTTGGAGCCACATAAAACAAAGCCCCTTCTTCTTTCAATTTACTTTCTAATAAAAACGGCACTCGCTTTTCTAAATGTACAGCTTTTTCCTCATCATTCGTATAACCTGTTATACGCTTACCAGCAACAAAAAACGAGCCATCTGTATTTTTCACACTGACTAAAGAACTTACTCCGTGACAAACAGCCGCTACAATCCGATTATTGCTGTACATATTCTCAATCAAATTTGCAACATATAGATTACCTGGAAAATCTACAATCGCCCCGTGCCCACCACCAAATAAAACCGCATCATAATCCGAAAAATGAACCGTTGAGATCGGATTCGTATTTTGCACTAAAGAAGCGACATGCTTAAATTCACGAGGTATCCCGTTCGGAATAGACACTCTATCAATCGGCACTCTACCACCCTGTATCGACACAATATCAACATCGAACTTAGCTTTTTTAAACAAATTATAAGGAGCTGCGAGCTCTTCCAACCACAAACCAGTCGGGTGTCCATTCATATCATGAGCGCTTGTTGAAACTAACAATATCCTTTTCAACATATCCCCTCCTTACTACCTATTTATGTATGGAGTGTTCTTATCATTCATATAGCAAGCGAAAAAAACGATAACAACAAGCGGACCCTTTGTATAAAAGTCAGCTTGTTGTTATCGTATGAATTCTTTCGTACAAAGACGTTCACAACTTTATAGCTTTTATCTCCAACGCCACGCAATTGTTGTATCCTCCATATGAATAGCAGGTATATCAATCCCTAAATACCGCTGATCATCCTCATCAAAAATAGACCAATTTTCTTCATGTAAAAATTCAGGGTCTATGATTTCAAAATCATGATCAGCTAAATAATTACATACAAACTCAATTACTTGCCCTTCAAATAATATCTACAATCCCCCCATCTTATTACATTACTTATTAATTAACACTTTCAATTCTTCAGGTGTTAAAAAAGAACCATTTATGCTTTTTCTATGAAGCATTGCATGACAATTAGCACACACTGGGATCAAATCATTCACATAATCCACCTCATACTCATTGCCTATTTCACTAAGCGGTATTTTATGATGAACATGGATGAATCCTTTCCCTAAAGAACCGTATTGTTTTTCAAAATCTAAATTACAAACATGACAATAACAACCATGATGTTCAATACATTTCCTTCTTGCTACAGCACTACGCTCGTACCAATTAACGATTACTGTTTTTTGATGCCCTTCCATAATAGACAATTGTTCTGGTACTTCATCTGGATAGACCGATTTTGAACTATCTTCATTAAAACATTGTTCAATATAGTTTAGTAAATCAACTTTAGATTCTAATTTCATCGGACCTTGAATATTACCTAACAATCCATTTTCCCTTAACTTTTCAAAAGCTAAATCGTCAGACTCAATCTGTTGCTGCAAACACAAACGCATAAACTTTTTTGTTTTTGCCTTTTGATAATCTTCTTTCTCCACCCAAAATTCATCTTCATCGTTAACTTTTTCCCACGGTATATTTACATCTTCCACAATACATTTAAACTTTATTTTCCCTATAAAAGCCGAACAATAAATATAAATAATATCCCCAATCTCGTGATTTGCACTTTGGCTCCAATCAATATAATCATATCGATTAAAAGCACCTACTACGTCATATTTTTTCGGATTTGCTGAAATTATCCACTTCATATCCTTAACCTCTTTTTATTTTAACTATAACAAATAATAGTCAAATTTAACTGGCTTTTCATACAAATCATATAAAGACATTCAACCATCACTTCGATTCTCCGAATGTATATGTTATATCAATCGTTCCCTAGGATGAACAATAATTCCTTCAATTGAACTTTGAAACATTTTAAACATAGCCGCCTCACTACCTATTTATGTACGAGACATTATGATCACTCATATAAAACATGAAACAAACAGAAAAATAGCCGACTCTTCATATAAAAGTCGGCTGCTTTCTTATAGTTCGAGCTCTCCCATGCGAAGAAGCTCAACAACTGCTTGTGAACGTCCTTTAACTCCTAGCTTTTGCATTGCGTTTGAGATGTGGTTGCGTACTGTTTTTTCACTGATAAAAAGTTCACCCGCAATTTCTTTTGTTGTTTTATCTTGAACCAGCAATTCAAATACTTCTCTCTCTCTCTTTGTGAGTAACGGTTTAGATTGATACGCTTTTTCCTTCAACTGGTATAACCCTCCTTGCTTAAGCCAGAGCTGTGTATGTGTAAGTTGGGTGTTTATTTAGTCAAGATATTGTATGAACGAAATGTGCGGGTGGTGAATGAAAATGGGCTTTATTTCTCATGTTATTTTAGACTTTTATACAGTGCGTTCACTCTTTGTATCCACTTGCTTTTCGGCACGCCATATTTGTTCTAGTAATATGCTGACAACTGTACCTACGAACAAACCATTTCCGAATATATATTGCATAACAGACGGTAAGGATTGGAGCGCTCCAGACGGTAAAAACATAACACCGCTGCCAAATAATACTGCAACGCCTAAAATCGTTACATTCCTTTCATTAAGCTCCACTTGTTTTATATTATTTAACCCAATTCCAATTAGCTGTACGAATGAAGCCATTAAAACTGCAGATGCAACAGCGGATGGTAACGATGCTAAGTAACGAATAACACTTGGAAACATCGACATTACGACTAGTAACATACATGCTAGTAAGAACGATCGTATATATTTTTGTTTTGTTAAGCGAATAAACCCTGCCGTTGCTGGTAATGGAACGACACCTACAGTTGAAAATACGGAAGAAATGATGTGCGAAATTCCTCCAACCCACGTACCATCCTTCAACTGTTTCTGTTCAATAGTCGCTTTTTGAATGGTAGCTTGATTAATTGCTATAATAGCTGCCACTGTATTTGAAACTAAAATACATACCATAACGAAGCTTGATACAGCCATACCTGTATTCCACTTTGGAAGGCCCCAAGCAAATATTTGCGGAAATTGCACAAAATGAGTTACTTGAGATGGAATCGTAACTTTTCCTGCCATTAGAAAAAGAATCCATCCACTAATTAATCCTATTAAAACCGCATAACTTTTGACAAAACCTTTTCCAAAATTAGATAGTATAATAACGAACAAAAATATACTAAACGCGATTATCGCTGTAAATCCATCGATTTGGGAAGCAGTAGCAGTAATTCCTAGCATTCCTTTTAAAAATACACCGCTTAATTGTAAACATAATAAAAGTAAAAACGTCCCTGTCACAAGCGGCGTAAATAAAAATAAAATACGTCCGATAAAACCAGTTACTCCTAATCCTATTAAAATAACACCGGAAATTATCATTCCTAATTCTAAAATTTGCAATGTACTATGTAATTGGTTTTGCCCGACAGTTGCGTAAGCAAGTACGGTAAATACTCCAACCCAAGATCCAGCTGGTCCATCCGCAATTGGAAGTCTATGTCCAAGCCACCCTTGTAAAAAAGAAGATATACCAACTACAAAAAACGTACGCTGCATCAAATAAAATATTTCTCCCGTCGTAAGATGAAATAATCCGCCAACGACAATTGGTAATGCGATTGAATTCGCTAATAAAAATATAAACCATTGCAAGGTTCCCATAATATGATTTTGATTATGTTGATTGTCCAAATTTTTCATCCCTTCCATACATTTCACATAGAAATACACACTATACTATTACGTAGCTTTTCGAAACAACACTTTTTGTCCCCTCGATTTCTTCCCGTATCCAAATGTTGCAATATAAACTCCACAAACGATAAAAACAGCTCCAATTATTTGAATAGCTGTTACACTTTTCTGCAATATAATATAGCCTACCACCATCGTAACGAATGGTTCTAAATTTAAAAACATTGCTGCTGTTGATGCTTGTGCTTTTCTCAATTGATTATTCCAAACCAATGTACAAATTCCATGCATAAGTATTGCTGTCACTATGAGAAGCGACCAACTCTCTATAGAGTATTTCAACGTTATGTGAGAAAAGGTAAAAGTAAGAAACGGTAGCATAATTAAAAAACCAAAAATCGAAGAAAAGAATGTAATCAAAAACATATCATCTCTGTTCCCCAATTTCCGAATTAAAACGATAGATAAAGAAAAAGATAGCATCGTTATAAAAATCCATATTAACCCTTCTGAAAAGACGAACCTCTGCCCAACACCAATTACAAAAAACACTCCAAAAGTAGCAATTCCTCCTCCTATTACTAACTTAGCTGTTAACGGTTCGTTTAAAATAAATACCGCTAAAATAGAAGTCATGACAGGAGTAAGTGCTAATATTAGCGCCGCTGTTGTTGGATCTGCTGTTTGTAATCCTTCATAAAAAGACCATTGATTAATCGCGACACCTATGACCCCAATTAATAATACACTTTTCATTTCATTCTTTTCTATATATAAGTCTTTCTTACACATAATAGCGTACGCTAGAAAAAACAAATTAATAAATAGTAAGCGAAGTGTCGTTAACAACACCGGATGAAATGTATTTACTAAAATCGCACCAAATATAAAATTACTCCCCCAAACTACTACACATATAAACAGTAATATATATGTACGTGTCACCTATTCCCCTCCTTTTCTCGTAAAAAAGAAGGATTCCTATTCTTTCATTAGGAACCCTTGAAAAAATATATATAAATTAGGGAGATACGTAAATTAAATCAATACACCTTGAACATGTTGCAAGGAACCTGCTACGATTTTTCCTTCTTTCATTACAGCTGGTCGCTTCGCTCGTCTAGCAATCGCTTCTGCTGAACATGTAGCTTGTAAGAAGACGAAGTCAGCTTTATCTCCTACTTTAGGCCAAACTTGATTTCCTTCTTGATCCAATGGCGTTTTTCCACCTGTAATATATGCTAAAGAAGAAGATAAAGACTTCTCATCAATCCAGCGATACTTTTCTGCTAAACGCCCTACTCTTTCAAAAATATCAGCATTGCCAAATGGGCCCCATGAATCAAACATACTATCGCAACCTAAAGAAACGGAAACACCTTTTTCTGTAAGTAATGGTACTGGTGGTATATTTCTGTTAATTGGTACTGTCGTAATAATAGACATTCCTCTCTCAGCTAATAAGTCTGCCATATCTGCTCCTTCTTCTTTAGATACATCGCCTAGACTAAACGCATGACTGACCGCAACACGCCCGTCCCAATTAGCCTCTTCTGTAAATTGAGCTAATTTTTTAATTGTATAAATACCTAAATGCCCTGCATCATGTAAATGCAAATCAACATCTGCATTTGCCTCTACAGCAATTTCCATCATATCAAAAAGTGATTTTTCAATGTTATTATCTACAGTAGCTGGATCTACACCACCTACTAAAGTTGCGCCCATTTTCATCGCTTCTCTCATAAGAGAATGCGCTTCTGTACGAAGTAAACCGTGCTGCGGGAATGCTACGATTTCATATGTAAACGCACCTTTCATATTCTCTAAAGTTTGACGGACAGATTCTAAGTTTTTAAGACCGATATACGGATCAATATTTACATGCGTTCGTATATGAGTCGAACCAGCATGTAAAATGTTGCTTAGTAATAACTCTGCTCTCTCTCCAGTTGTTTGAGCTAAAATTGGTAACTCCTGCTGTTCTAACTCTAATCTCTCAATAATATTTTTCACTGGTGTACAGGCTTCCCATGGGCCACCAAGTTTTGTCTTATCCAGGTGAAAATGATTTTCCACAAACGACGGAAGAACAAGCAATTCTTTCGCATCTTTCGTTTCATATTCTGTTTGAAGCGGTACATCTGCAAGTACAATCTTTTCGATCTTTCCATCCTGTATGAGTAAATGATGCAAAGCTGTTTCTGTACCTGTAACTACTTCATTATTAAACTTGTAACCTGTTTCTAATCGTACATTCGTTAACCAATACACATTTTGCATTTCAATCATCCTCTCAAACAAGATTATTTATAGTCGCTTTTTGCAAACTACCAGCAACAACATTTCCTTTATATAAAACAGCACAGCGCTCTGTTTGTCTTGCTACTACTTCGGCTGAACATGATGCTTCTGTAAAGACGATATTTGCTTCATCCCCAACTTTTGGCCATTGACGATTTCCTTGATCATCTAATATAGATTTCCCACCCGTAATAAACTGAAGTGCTTTCCCTAAAGAGCGCTCGTCAATCCATCTAAATCTCTCCGCTAGACAATTTGCCTTTTGCAACATATCTCCTGTTCCAAATGGAGACCAATGATCAGTTATACTATCGTTTCCTAGTGAAACTTTTACACCTTTACGATTTAATAGCGGAACTGGAATTACATGTCTACTAATTGGAACTGTTGATGTTATATCAATGCCTAATGCCGCAAGTCGTTCAGCCATTTCCTCTGCTTCTTCTACAGATACATCTCCAAGTCCAAGAGCATGACTAATCGTAACTCTTCCTTGCCACCCTGCTTCTTCTGTTAATGCAGCTAATCTCTTCATTGTAAATGTTCCGAGTTGATCCGCTTCATGTAAATGAATATCAATATCTGAATCAAACTCTACTGCAATATCCATAATTGTATTTAATGATTTTTCAATATTACCGTCCACTGTAGCTGGGTCTACTCCACCTACTAAATGAGCTCCCATACGCATAGCGTCTTTTACAAGCCCTACGGAATTACTTCGTAACAAACCATGTTGCGGGAATGCTACGATTTTTGCTGATAACTTGTCTTTATATGTTTCTAGCGCCGCAATCGTTGCTTCTAAATTCCCAAGACCAATTACAGGATCAATATTGCAATGTGTTCGAATATTTGTCGCTCCATTTTCAAGAAGTAATTGCAACATTTTCTCCGCTCTACTCTTTGCAGTTTCTAATTGCTTCGGAAGAATAGTTTGCTCCTCATGAATGCGAGTGAATATACTTTTCACTGGTGTACATGCTTTCCACGGTCCACCATAATACGTTTTATCAATATGAATATGCATTTCTTCAAATGCTGGTAATGCCAGTAAACCATTTGCATTTACTACTTCACCATCTTGTTCCGATACACTTCCAGGTAATATCTTCGTAATCTTTCCATCTTCAATAAACAAACTACAAATCTCTGTTTCTGTACTTGTAATTCGCGATTCCTCATATACGTACCCACATTCAAGTTTCACATTCGTTAACCAATATTGTGATTTTACACTCACTTTGTCAATCTCCCTTCGCAATATGATTTTTCTACTTTACAAATGAAACAAAAATAGATAAAAATTTCTATCAGTGTAAAATAATGTTTTACACTGATAGAATTTCCTATTTTACTGTAGTTCTACACCTTCCAGTCGCAAATACCCAGATGGATCAATCCAAAATCCTTTTATATTTTTCGTAGTTGCGGCAATATGATTAATCCCTCGAATTGGTACTAATAAAGCATCTTTTAATTCAATTTCTTGTAACTGTTTATACAATTCTTTTCTCTTCGTCTCATCTTTTTCTTTTCTAGCCTCTTCTATTAATTTATCTACTTCTGGATTACTATAGAAGAATTGGTTACCAGTCGCTCCGTGTGAACTAGAATGGAATAAATTATATTGATTATAGTCACCATCACCTGTTGCATTTCCCCATCCTCCAACAAACATCGCATGTTCTGATTTATTCGTTGCAGCTAAAAACGCACCATATTCCATAACTTTAATTTCTACATCAACGCCAATCCCTTTTAATTGAGATTGAATTACTTCCACTAACGCCATTCTAACCTTGCTGTCATTCGTCCAAATTGTTGTTTTAAACCCATTTGGATAGCCAGCCTCTGCTAATAATTTTTTTGCAGTATTAATGTCATACTTATATCCTTTTACGTCTTTCGTATAACCGAATACTTTAGGAGTCATTACCGAGTTCACTTCAGTCCCAACATTGTTATATACCCCTTTTAAAATCCCTTTCGTTTCAATCGCATGTGCAATCGCTTGACGAACGAGCGGGTTGTCAAATGGCTTTTTCTGTACATTAAAGCCAATATATTCTACACCTAAACCTTCATTTTCAATTAACTCCATGGATGGTGAATTTTTCACACGCTCTACCTCAGTTACAGGTAAATTCTCTGCAATGTGAGCTTCACTAGTTTCAATCATTCCAATACGTGTTGCATCTTCTGGTACGACTTTGAATACCACTTCATCAACCTTTGATTTTTCACCCCAATAATTTTTATTCTTTTCAAGTCGAATTTCTTCACCTGGTTTCCATGATTTAAAAGTATATGGACCTGTCCCAACCGGATGCTGCGCTAAGCCTTTCCCTTTTTCATCAATTGCTTTCGGACTTAAAATACTTCCTTCATTACTTGCGAAAATAGATAAAAGAGGTGAGTATGGGTATTTCAATACGAACTGTACTGTATATTCATCAATTACTTTTATTTCTTGAATCATGGAATAAACAGTTGCTCGATTTGAACCTACTTTCGGGTCTAATACACGTTCAAAGTTTTTCTTTACTGCCTCAGCATTAAATGGTGCACCATCTTGGAATGTCACTCCTTGTTGTAACTTAAATTCCCAATTCAAATCATCAATTTGTTTCCATTCCTTTGCTAACATCGGCTTAAAATCCATGTTTTTATCTCGTTGTACAAGATTTTCATACACTTTATGGTACACAACACTCGCGGAAGGGATGTTTGTAATAAAATGCGGATCTAAATTATCAGCATCTGACAATCTAGCAATTGTTAAAACACCGCCTTCTTTTGTTCCATTGCTTCCTGACCCTTCATTTCCTGTCTTCGTATTAGATGAACACCCCGCTAGAAAAACTGAAAGACATAAAATTGTGATAAAACAAATCACAAGTCCCCTTTTGAATCTCATCGCCCTTCCCCCTCCACTTTCTTTTATCTCTACATCCTAAAGTGAAACCTTACATCTAGCTTTCTATCCCCTACTTTCTAATAGCAGATCATTCCACCACCCTTTCTTTTTCAATTTCGTCTATGTATTTGTAATTATAAATAACTTTGCGGAAAAAGTTTTTAAACATCTTTACTTCTATTTGCATTTTCTTTACTAATTGAATTTTCTGAATTTTTTTGAAACATCTTTACTTCTATTTGCATTTTCTTTACTTATTGTTTTAAACTCGTTGACTCGTTTTAATTTTCTGATAATTTAATCATAAAGAAAGGGAGGTATGAAAAATGGAAGTTCGTCTTTCTAAAGAAGAAAATACTTCTTTACAAACGATTCAAACGAAGAACACATCGAAATGGATCATTAGCTATCGAAAACTGAAAAAAAATAAGATGGCATTTATCGGGGGTATTATCGTTTTTTTCTATATTTTAATAGCTATATTTGCCCCATTGTTAGCACCCTATAATCCATTTGATATTCAGTTAGTTAACAAATTACAACCACCATCTATGGAACATTGGATGGGAACAGATGATAAAGGTAGAGATATTTTAAGCCGCCTTTTACACGGGACACGTCTTTCATTACTTGTTGGATTTTCTTCTGTATTTATAGGGGCATTGTTCGGCATTATCCTAGGTATCATTTCTGGTTATTACGGTGGATGGTTTGACACAATCATTATGCGAATCATTGATATTATGCTAGCTTTCCCTGGTATTTTACTTGCTCTTGCTATTGTAGGCGCACTAGGACCAAGTCTTGTGAACGTAATTATCGCTATTGGCTTTTTCTCAATCCCTATGTTCGCTCGTATCGTTAGAGCTTCTACATTAACAGTAAAAAAATTAGAGTATATCGACGCTATAAGAGCACTAGGGGCAAATGATTTTACTATTATTATGAAACACATATTCCCTAACATCTTATCACCTATTATCGTCCAAGCTACTTTACGCTTAGCTACAGCAATTTTATCTGCAGCTGGATTATCATTTTTAGGACTTGGAGCGCAACCACCTTCACCTGAATGGGGTGCCATGTTAAGTAATGGACGCGACTTTTTATTTACCGCACCACATATTGCAATGTTTCCTGGGATCGCAATGTCTACACTCGTAATCGGTTTAAACATGTTTGGTGACGGATTACGTGATGCACTAGATCCGAGACTAAAAAAATAGAAAGGGGCATTATACATGCTAATGTTTATATTTCGTAGAATACTACAATTAATTCCCGTTCTTTTCGGCGTTGTATTCGTCGTTTTCTTAATTATGCAAATGGTACCCGGTGACCCAGCTCTCCTTATCGCTGGTGAAGGAGCATCAAAAGAAACTGTCGAGCAAATACGCCACCAATTAGGATTAGACAAACCCTTTATCATGCAATATTTCTCTTATATCGGAAATATATTACAAGGAGATTTCGGGGTTTCGATTCGTTCTAATCGCCCAGTGTTAGATGAAGTATTAATCCGCCTTCCAATCACTATTGAACTCGCACTGTGTAGTATCGTCATTACAGTTGTAATTGGGATGATTGCTGGTATCATCTCGGCTACAAAGCAATATTCTTGGACAGATGTTTCTATTATGATTATCGCTTTGTTAGGTGTCTCATTACCAAGCTTTTGGTTTGGACTTATGCTCATTTTCTACTTCTCCGTCCAAATTCAAATATTCCCCGTTTCTGGTTGGGGAACTTGGATGCACATGGTTTTACCTGCACTTACACTAGGTGCATCTGGCGCAGCAATTGTAGCACGTATGACTCGCTCAAGTATGCTTGATGTTATACGCCAAGATTATATAAGAACAGCAAGAGCAAAAGGAGTAAAAGAAAGAGTCGTTATATATAAACATGCTTTGAGGAACGCATTAATTCCCGTTATTACTGTTGTTGGATTACAATTTGGTGCACTTTTAGGCGGTACAGTTTTAGTAGAATCAGTTTTCGCTATAAATGGACTTGGAAGATTGATCGTAGACGCCATCCGAATGAGAGACTTACCAATGTTACAAGGGGGCGTATTAATCGCCTCGGTCATCTTCGTTCTAGTCAATCTTATTGTTGATATTTTATACCGTCATTTCAATAAACGTATTGAGCTTAATTAAGGGGGTGCACAAACATGAATAAAAAGGAAGAGGTATTACAAGTTAAAGATTTAAAAACACATTTCTTTACAGACGAAGGTGTAAGCAAAGCGGTTGATGGTTTAAATTTCTCTGTTTCTAAAGGAGAAACACTCGGCATCGTAGGTGAATCTGGTTGTGGGAAGAGTATCACTTCTCTATCCATTATGAGATTAATTGACCGAGAAAGTGGCAGTAAAATTGAAGGTAGCATTTTATTTAAAGGAAAAGATTTATTACAACAAAAAGAAGCTGAAATGCGCGCAATTCGTGGAAATCAAATCTCAATGATTTTCCAAGAACCAATGACATCTTTGAATCCAGTATATTCTGTTGGGGAACAGATCGCAGAAGCGATTCGTATCCATCAAAAATTAAATAAAAAGGAAGCTTGGAATAAAGCCGTCGATATGTTGAAACTAGTTGGAATTCCTTCTCCTGAAAAGCGTGCAAAACAAGAGCCGCATGAATTAAGTGGAGGAATGCGACAACGCATTATGATTGCAATGGCACTTGCTTGCAATCCAGATTTACTCATTGCAGACGAACCAACAACTGCTCTTGATGTAACAATTCAAGCTCAAATATTATCACTTATGAAATCACTTCAAAAACAACTCGGTATGGGGATTATTATGATCACCCACGACTTAGGAGTCGTGTCAGAAACATGCGATAGAGTCGCCGTTATGTACGCTGGAAAAATTGTCGAATATGCAGATATCGAGCATATATTTACTAGTCCAAAACATCCTTATACAATCGGACTTCTTCAATCTCTTCCAAGACTCGATACAGACCAAGAAGAGTTACAAACTATTCCAGGATCCGTACCGAGTCCATACCATATGCCGAGTGGATGTCGCTTTGCTGATAGATGCACACATGCAAAAGAACTATGTCACAATACTCTTCCAGAACTTCAACTCACGCAAGATGGAAGTGAAGTTCGATGCTGGATGTTTACAGACCTTTGGGATAAATCATCTTCAGAAAAATTGGAGGTATTATAATATGTCTACTGCTACGCAAATAAATAAACGAGAGTTATTACAAGTACAAAACTTAAAACAATACTTCCCTATAAAAAAAGGAATTCTAGGACGCTCTATTAGCTATATTAAAGCGGTTGACGATATTAGTTTTACAATTTACGAAAAGGAAACTGTTAGTATTGTTGGTGAATCTGGTTGCGGAAAATCCACCACTGGGCGTGCAATATTGCGCCTTGATGAAGCAACAAGTGGAAAAATTATTTTTCAAGACAAGGATTTACTAGCATTAAATAACTCAGCAATGCGAAAGGTTCGAAAAGATTTACAAGTTATTTTTCAAGATCCCTTCGCTTCTTTAAACCCTCGGCAAACTATTGGGAGCATTTTAGAAGAAGCTATGGCCATTCAAAACGTATGTCCAAAAGGTGAAAGAAAAGCAAAAGTTATTGAGCTGCTCGGAAAAGTTGGTCTTCCACCTGATGCAGTGAAGCGCTATCCACATGAATTTAGTGGTGGTCAACGGCAAAGAATCGGAATTGCGCGTGCCTTAGCTGTTAATCCAAAACTCATCATTTGTGACGAAGCTGTCTCCGCCTTAGATGTTTCAGTGCAAGCACAAGTTTTAAATTTATTAAAGCAGTTGCAACAACAATATGGGTTAACATATTTATTCATCTCTCACGACTTAGCTGTCGTTCGTCACATATCAGATCGCATCATTGTAATGTACCTTGGTACCATTGTGGAGATTGCCGATAAACATTCTCTTTTTAACAATCCGCAACACCCTTACACAAAAGCGCTTCTCTCAGCAATTCCTACCATTAGTGCAGGAACGAAAAAAGAGCGTATTGAACTTAAAGGAGACCTTCCCTCTCCTCTAAACCCGCCAAAAGGCTGTCGTTTTCATACTCGTTGTCCGTATGCCGTTGAAAAATGCGCTACGCAGCAACCAAGCTTTCAATCTATAAGCGAAGGTCATAAAGTAGCCTGTCATATCATTTGATACGAGTCTGAATAATAGAAATATTTATAACACTTTAGTATAATAATAAAAAACAAGATTGAGGTATGTATGTTAACTTATGAAGCATTTGCTGTATTAATAACTATACTTGTCTTAGCTCCAATTTTTGGAGCTATTATTTTATTATGTTTATTTATTTTTGAAAAACGAATCGATTTACTAGAAAGTGAAAAGAAAAAAATAGCACTAGAACGAGAGTTGCAACAGTCTTTATATCATCAACTTACGCAACAAATTCAGCCTCATTTTTTATTCAATACATTAAATACAATTTTAAGCTTAGCTCGTCTGCAGCGAACTGATGAAGTTGTCAAATCACTTGAGATCTTTTCTCTATTTTTAAAAGGAAAATATAAAACAACAGATTTGTTAATTCCTATTTCTGAAGAACTAACATATACGAATTATTATATTGAGATTCAAAAAATGCGATTTCGCTCAAGACTTTCAGTAAGCATTACCTCTTCTGAAGATTTACATAACGCTCATATTCCACCTTTCGTTATTCAAACGTTAGTTGAGAATTCCTTTAAACATGGGCTAGAAAAAAAAGCTGGTCAAGCAATTTTAAATATTCATCTATACAATACAAATAACCGAATTACACTTCTAGTATCCGACAACGGTACTCAAAACGAACCATTTACTTCCCATACGGAAGAAAGCGGGTACGGACTTGAAAATATAAAACAACGATTTCAGTTATTCTTTCAAGAACAAACTACGTTCTCTTTCCTCTCTACAAAAGAGACTGGCACGAAAGTAGAAATCACATGGCCTTTCATCACAGAAAAAAACACAGAGGAGGTAATACAAAAATGAACGTGCTATTAGTAGATGACGAACCACTGGAACTGGAACAATTAGAATTTCTTATCCACCGTCAGTTTCCTAATTGGACACTGCATCTAGCTTTAGATGCGGATGAAGCTTTACGTATAAATGAAAAATTCTCGATTCATTTAGCACTTTTAGATATTCACCTTCCAGGCATATCCGGCCTACAACTAGGTGAAAAATTAAAAAGTAATAACTCTAACCTCGACATCATTATCGTAACCGCATATCAAAATTTCGATTATGCAAAACAATCTATTCGTCTAGGAGTTATTGACTACATAACAAAGCCAATTATAGAAAAAGAACTCATCGATATATTACAAAAGTACAAAGGAGATTCCAATACTCCTTCCTACTCACGTATTATTCAAGATACATTAGACATCATCCATGAAACCTTCCATGACAAACTACACTTAGCAGACATCGCAGCTAAAGTACATACAAATCCAACTTATTTAAGCCGAAGGTTCCATGAAGAAGTAGGTATTTCATTTTCCGGATATATCATGCAATATCGTATTGAAATGTCACAGAAATATTTAACGGAACACCCACATTGGTGTATCTCTCAAATCTCTGAGCGATCTGGTTTTAATAGTCAGCATTATTTCAGTACTGTTTTTCGTAAAATGACCGGAATGACTCCGAAAGAATATAGAGGCGAGGGATAAATTGTGACGAAAAACAACTCAGCTTTCACACCTTTACAATTAGGTATCGGGACTGGTACTGTTCTTTTATTATCTAAATGGGTCGCAAGTATATCAACACTCGCTTTACCTGAATCTATTATCAATTATGGGCTAATCGCTGGTATTCTTTATGCGATGATTGGCCCTTTTACTCTTATTTTATTGGGAATTTTAATAAAAAAAATACGTTCTACATTCCCAGAAGGAGAATCCATTCACGATTACTTATCTTATAAACTTTCTCACAAAGGATATATAATTGTATGCTCTTTCCTTATTCTATTAAGTATAGAGAGTATGTTCATTCAAACGAAAGTTGCTAGTATTTTGCTTAATGTTTTTTTCCATATTCCATATACATTGGGTTCTTTCCTTTTCATTACCCTCTGTACAATATTCGTAATGTTAAGTAACGCTAAGCTATTTACTAAAATGGCTATTATGCAAACTGTATTAATGTTTTCTACCATGATCATTATTCCAATTTATTTTTTTGTGCAAGATGGCATTAACCATGTATACGATGGGATTCGCTTATATCACCCTTATTTGCTATTTTATGAAAATATAAACGGAATATATTTTCTTACTGCCGGCATCCTAATTGAAACGGGGAGAGTATTAATAAGCCCCGCATCTTGGGATAAGGCTTTCCGTATTCACCCTAAAAAAATCATTCCGACTTTTTTACTATCAGGGTTTATATGGATTACCATCCCTTTGGCGTTCGCTTCTCTAATTATGATAGTTATTTTTAGTGGGAGCTTAGATCATTTGTATGATCTTCTAGCTCAACTTCCAAAAAAAATAGAATTTACTATTTTATTTTATTTACTCGTTATCGGCTCTTTAAGCGCAATAACTTCTAGTTTTATTTCTTGGATGCATGGATTTACTAAACTCATTCGAGATTTTATACCGATGATACGTACAAAAATAAATTTCAAATTATATAGAGCTCATTTTATTTCTATAGCTATCGGATTTTTAGCTTTTTTCATTACAATTACTACAAACTTTACTATTTTAGAAATTATTTTTTTCTTTGGTATTCTTTATACATCTCTTATCATCACAATATTATTCGTTATTTTCAGCAAGCAAAAAATCCGCATCATTATACCGCTCATCTCGATTATTGGTGCTCTTACCGGTTATGTAGTTTACTTCTTAATCGGTCCTTTAACAAGCATTTGGGTTAGTATAGCGGTTACTCTTTCACTAAGTATTTGTTATCTGTTTTCACATTGGATACACCAACAATTCAACTATAAAATGAAACAATAATATGAGGCCCTTTTGGTAGTTTAACTTTGCTACCTAAGGCCTTTTTACTTTTATCGCAAACTATTGTACTGCGCTATAAATTAGATTCATTGTTTATATAACCTCACATCTAAATTGTAAAATACGGTTCACTTTATAAAAAAATGTAATACAACCTCATAGTCTTCTCATAAATTTCCATATAGAATAGAAGTATATAGTTTGATATAAAAAGGAGTTGATCGTAATATGTCAAAAAAATTATATAAATCCGAAACTGATAAAATGTTATTTGGTGTATGTGGTGGTTTAGGAGAATATTTTGATATTAGCTCTACTCTTATTCGTATCCTTTGGGTTATTGCTATTTTATGTTTCGGAACAGGTTTTTTAGTTTATTTCATTTGTTTATTCCTTATGCCACGTTCTTACTAATAACTTCATTCAATATATTTGAACAAAACATATAAAAAATCCCCTATAGTTTTTTCTATAGGGGATTTTTTCATGAAGAGTATTTCATCGTTAAATGTAATACTGCCACTTCATCTTCTTCATTTTTATAAATATGTTTCTTATTCGCTTCAAATTGAATGGAGTCAAACTCATTTAATTCGTATATATCATTCTCCACTTGAATAGATACTTTCCCTTTCATTACAGTTACAAGCTCAATAGCCCCTTCATGATGAGCTTCAGGTTCATATATACTATTCGATCGTAAACAAGCACGATGCATTTCCATCCCCGTTTCTTTCGTATAACGGAACATTGTTTCTAAATGCCACGCTTGGCCAACATCTACTGCAAATCCTTCTCCGCAGCGTGCGACAGCTACAGGTTCTCCAACAACCATTAATCTTGATAGGGGGATTGATAACCCTTTCGTTATTTTCCAAATGACAGCTAACGTTGGATTCGTTTCGCCTCTCTCGATTTTTCCTAATGTTAATTTACTAACTCCTGTTTTTTGGGCTAATTCTTCTAAACTTAATTTTTTTTCATTTCGAATTTGTCTTAATAACTGACCTACTTGCTGAATGACTTCTTTCGTTTGCATATCTTCCTGTTCTTTCATCTATAAAACCACCTTAAAGTATAAAAAAGTTTACTTTTAAATCATTAAAGTATATTATACTATACATAATCATTTATTTCCAAAAGGAGTGTTATACTTCATGCGCGCAATATTATTAGGACTTTTATCATCAGCCTTTTTTTCTGCAACCTTTATTATTAATAGAGCGATGAATGTATCTGGAACAAGCTGGGCTTGGACAGCTTCCTTCCGTTTTTTATTTGCTCTCCCTATTTTATTCCTTATCGTTTTATTTCGCAAAAACTTTAACGGTTTATGGGAAGAGTTAAAAAAACATCCATTAGCGTGGATCGGATGGGGTTCTGTTGCAGGTATTGGTTTCTATTCTTTATTAAGTTTTGCAGCTGTCTTTTCTCCAGCTTGGCTCGTTGCTGGAACTTGGCAAGTTACTATATTAGCAGGTTTACTACTCTCGCCATTATTTTTCGTTAAAATAGAAACGAAATCAGGTACGAAACTTGTACGCGGAAAAATTCCACTTCGTAGTTTATATGTCGCATTATTTATTTTACTTGGTGTAATTTGTATGCAAGCGACTGCAGCAGGTCACATTACAATGACTCAGTTCATTTCAGGTTTTTTACCTGTCGTGTTAGCTGCTTTCTTATATCCGTTCGGCAATCGAAAAATGATGGAACTTGTTGGTGGACGTCTCGATACGTTCCAACGTGTATTAGGAATGGCGATTGGGAGTCTACCTATTACAATTTTACTTGGGATATATGGATTTTCTACTACTGGTATTCCAACATCAAGCCAAATGTTGCAAGGATTTTTGTTAGCATTATGTTCTGGCGTAATTGCAACGATGACATTTTTCTTTGCTACTGACTTAGCAAAAGACAATCTCGCTCTACTTGGAGCTGTTGAAGCAACGCAAGCTGGAACGATGGTCTTTACCGTGCTTGGTGAAATTATCTTCTTGAACGGTTCATTTCCTGGTGGGCTTTCCCTACTTGGAATGATTATTATTATGTTAGGAATGGTTGCAAATAGCGTATTAAATCGATCTGTTCCAGTCGTTAAACAGAAAAAAACAGCACAAAAAAAGAGTATGGTTCTATAACAAAGAACCATACTCTTTTTTATTGTCCCCCTATTCCGCCTTATCAGAATAGTATTTCATTAGCTGTTTATACTAAAACCTATGTTATAATACGTTTCATGCGCAATATTAGGAGGTAAATTATGTTAAAAAAAGCAATCGCTGAATTTATTGGTACATTCGTACTTGTATTATTCGGAACTGGAGTAGCTGTCATTGGCGGCGGAATCGAAGGAATTGGAACATTAGGAATCGCTATGGCTTTCGGTCTATCTATTGTGGCTATGGCATATAGCATCGGAACAATTTCTGGATGTCACATTAACCCAGCAGTATCAGTAGCTATGTTCATCAACAAAAGAATGAATGCTATGGAACTTTGTTATTATGTATTAGCTCAAATTTTAGGTGGTTTATTAGGAACTGCAACGTTAGTAACAATTTTAAAATCTGCTAAAACACCTTTAGATAATTTAGGACAAAATGGTTTTGGAACTCTTGGTTTATCTGGAGCATTTCTAGTTGAATTTATTTTAACTTTCGTATTCGTATTAGTGATCGTTGCTGTAACAGGTAAAAAAGGAAGCTCTTCTCTAGCGGGATTAGTAATTGGTTTCACATTAGTGTTAGTTCACTTATTAGGTATTCCGTTAACTGGAACTTCTGTTAACCCAGCTCGTAGTATCGCACCAGCTTTATTCGCTGGCGGAGAAGCACTTTCTCAACTATGGGTATTCATCGTTGCACCAATTCTTGGTGGTATCGTAGCAGCTATTGTTGGTAAATTCATTTTAAATACTGAAAAATAGAATTTTCAATATTTCTGAATAAAAAAAGGCGAGCCCTCATTATGAGGATGCTCGCTTTTTTATTCTTTCATTTTAGACTTTAAATTTGTAACTAATTGATCTACCGTTACATTGGCAAGTACGTTTTCCATCGCTTCTTGCGCTTGCATTAAAATAATTTCTAATACTGATTGAATATTAGCTCCTACTGGACATTCAATGTTGGGATTTTCATGGAAGGAAAATAGCTGTCCTTCTTCTACAACTTCCACTGCTTTATATACATCAAGTAATGTAATTTCTTCTAAATCACGAGCAAGTGTCGTACCACCTTTACCAGCTTGTACATCAACAAGTCCTGCTCTCTTCAACATTCCTGTAATGCGACGAATCACAACTGGATTTGTATTCACACTACCGGCAATCCATTCAGAGGTACAGCGAGAGTTTCGATCTATCGCAAGTAATGTCAGCATATGAACACCTACTGTAAAACGACTACTAATCCCCATCTGCACACCCTCCTTTGTATTCATTCTATTAAAAGACGACTCTTATTATTATATACTATTTTTAATTTATACATAAAGAAAAAGCATGATTTCAACAAGAAATTATGCTTTTCTCTCATTATTGACGCTTTATAAATTTTGCTAAATCTTTAAATTTCACTTTGTCGGAGTAATTCATTACACCGTTTACGTAAATGCGGCTTGCAAGCATATTGACGATAGCGATAGTCACCAATAAAATGACTAACGTCACAATAATCTCTACAGTTCCTGCTTCACCCGCTACAAGCCTTGAAAATGTAACCATAGGTGTAAAGAATGGAATATACGAACTAACTACAGCTAATGTACTATTAGGATCAAATAGTGATTTAATACTAATGAAAAATGCTGCTATACCTAACATTGTAATTGGGAACGAAAGAGATTGCACATCCTCAATTTTTGATACAACAGCACCAACCGCTGCATATAACATTGCATATAGTAAGTAGCCCGTAACAAAATATACAACGAACATACTAATTACTACAGCATCCAACTTAGAAAAGTCTAGTGCAAGTCCCACTAAAGATGCATTTTCTAGGTCTACCCACCCTAATAAATATGGTACAAGAAAACCGAGGGAAGCAGTAATAAGTAATAGTAAAGCACTAGAAACAATTGCTAAAATTTTGGCATGTAGCATTGTTAATGGTTTTACTTTCGGAAGCATTAACTCCATAACACGAGACGACTTTTCAGATGCTATCGTCGTCCCAATTGTAGTTCCAAACACAATAATAAACATATATAAGGCAAACGAGAAAACATAGCCAATGCCAAAGGAAGATGCATGATCCTTTACTGCCTCTTGTCTTAACGGAATTTCCATCTGTAACTGCTTTGCTACTTCTGCAGATACATTATTCTTTTCAATCATTACCGCTGTATATTGTTCTTTTAAATAACTCGCCATAAGTGTAGCAGCTGATTGACTCGGAAAACCACTATACATATACGTCACTTCCGGAATACCATTCTTTTCTGTAATACGGAATAGACCGTCTAAATCACCATCTTCTACTTGCTTACGTAACTCATTAAACTTATCCTTATTTTCTACAGTTACTTTAGCAGATGGAAGTAACTTTGTTAAATCACTTTCTTGCACTTTATACGTATCACTTTCCGTTACTACGGCAAATTTATCTTTCCCTTTGTCATTATCAGCAGTGAAATGATTAAACGCAAAAAGTCCAAACACAACTAAAAATAAAATCGCACTCGTAATTAATGATTTTTTAGATAAAAACGCTTCTCTAAAATAAAATGAAAATACGTGAGAAAATTTACGCATCGTTATTTCGCCCTCTCTACAAAGATTTCGTTTAACGTCGGCTCTAACATTTTAAATTGTCGCAAGGTAACACCTTGTTCTTGTAATTGTTGTAAAATCTTTAGAGCTTCTGCATCATCTTGTACTTGCACATAAAGAAGGCCTTGTTGTTTTTCATACGATACATGAATAGATTCTAATCCCTTCTCATTCTCTTCTGTATCTTCAATCGTTAAATTGCGGAAACCGTATTCTTTTTTAATATCACTTAACTGACCTTTTACGACAGCTTCGCCTTTTTTCAAAATACATACATGTTGGCAAAAAGCCTCTACTTGTTCCATACGATGACTAGATAAAATAATTGTCTTTCCGCTTTGTACTTGTTCTTCAATAATGCTAGCTAACATCCCAGCATTAACTGGATCCAGCCCGCTAAATGGTTCATCTAAAATGAGAAGTTCAGGATTATGAAGAAGAGCAGCAATTAATTGAATTTTTTGCTGGTTTCCTTTTGAAAGTTCTCCTGCTGTTTTAAATTTATATTCTGGTATTGCTAATCGCTCTAACCAGTGATCAATAGCGACATCTACTTCTTTCTTCGTCATGCCTTCTAATCTACCAAAATATCGTAACTGGTCTATTACTCTACTTTTCGTATATAAACCTCTTTCTTCTGGTAAATAACCAATTGTTATCCCACTATTCCCAAATGGGTTTCCATCCCATGTAATAGAGCCTTCATTAGGCGTTAATAATCCGAGAAGCATTTTGATTGTCGTAGTTTTTCCTGCACCATTTCGTCCAAGTAATCCTAACACTTCACCTTTTGGCAAAGAAATTTGCAAGCCGTTAACTGCTTTTGATTCCCCAAATAGTTTCGTTAAGTTTTGAATTTGTAAACTCAAAGTATAAAGCCTCCCCTTAGTTTCATTCATACTCTCTTTCAAAGACTATGTTTATTCCGGATAAAATATAGCACTACACTTCATCCTCTTAATATGTAACATCGTCTTAATCCATCATTTGTTCTATTTAGTTAAAATTGTAAATAATATCATTTCATTTGTCAATTATAATTGTCATTTAGACAACTAAACTTGTCAAAATGATTCCCATCATTTTTCCCATCTTTCTAATATAGGACATACTACTATATATACAAAAGACAATATGCAAATGTTCATAAAAAAAATATTATTTTTCGATATATAATATTAAATGATTTTCTAACATCAAGGAGGATACATATGACGATGAAGAGGGGCATTACCACTTTATTATCTGTAGCAGTTCTATCTACATCACTTGTAGCATGTTCAGGAACACCAGAGAAAACAGTGGCAAAAGAAGAAAAAGTAAAATTAACAGACCAGCAATTAATGGCTGATTTATGGTATCAAACAGCTGGTGAAACGAAAGCACTTTACTACCAAGGATACAATATTGGTCAATTGAAGCTTGATGCAACTCTTGCAAAGGGAACAGAAAAAAAACCTGCTATCGTACTTGATTTAGATGAAACTGTTTTAGACAACAGTCCCCATCAAGCCATGAGCGTAAAAACAGGCAAAGGCTATCCGTATAAATGGGATGACTGGATTAATAAGGCTGAAGCCGAAGCCCTTCCAGGCGCAATTGATTTCTTAAAATATACCGAGTCTAAAGGTGTAGATATTTACTACATCTCAAATCGTAAAACGAACCAACTAGATGCAACCATTAAAAATCTTGAGCGTGTAGGTGCTCCTCAAGCAACGAAAGAACATATATTACTACAAGATCCGAAAGAAAAAGGAAAAGAAAAACGACGTGAACTCGTTTCTCAAACACATGATATCATCTTATTCTTCGGTGATAACTTATCTGATTTCACTGGTTTTGATGGAAAGTCTGTAAAAGATCGAAATCAAGCAGTAGCAGATTCAAAAACACAATTTGGTGAGAAATTTATTATTTTCCCTAATCCGATGTATGGTGATTGGGAAGGCGCTTTATATGATTATGATTTCAAAAAATCAGATGCAGAAAAAGATAAAATCCGTCGCGACAACTTAAAATCATTTGATGCAAAATAAAGAGGATGGCATTCGCCATCCTCTTTATTTTACTTTCTCTGTTAAAGGCAAGATAAACACTTCCACCCGTCTATTCTTTGCCTTTCCTTCTTGTGTATCGTTTGGAGCAATTGAACGGTATTCTCCGTAACCAATCGCACTAAATTTTTCTGGTTGTAATTCTTTATTTTGGAGTAATACTTGCATAAAATTAACTGCCCGCTGCGTACTTAATTCCCAATTCGATGCAAACTGCGCATTGGAAATAGGGACATTATCCGTATGACCAGATACTGTAATTTCACGGGGTGACGCTGAAACAAGCAAGCTTGACATCTCTTTTGCAATCCCTAAAGATTCTAATTTCACATCTGCTTTCCCCGAATCAAACAGTACATTTTCTAATATTGTTACCATTAATCCCTTTTCAGTTAATTTAGTTTGAAAAGAAGAGGATAATTGTTTCTCATTAATATATTGATCAATCTTTTTTTGTAATGCTTTCAATTCATCCATTTCTTTTTTTTCTTTTTCTCTAGCTTCTTCTTGTTTTTTTGCTTGTTCTGCCTCAAGGCTACTTGCTGATAATTCCTTTTCATCATTTGGCTTCTGATCGCTTAAAAACTCTTTATTTCCTGTTCCACCTGCTAGTTCGCTTCGAAACGCTACTGCCATCTGTTTGAACTTCGCTGCATCTATACTACTCATTGCGAATAAAACGATAAACAGTGCAAATAACAACGTTAACATATCAGAATATGGGATTAACCAAGTTTCATCGATATGTTCATCATGTTTTTTCTTTTTGCCTCTTCTATTTTTCTTACTCCGCATTTTGTTCTGCTCCTTTTTCTAGCTTTTTACGCTCAGTTGCAGAAAGTGAACCTAAAATGCGGTTCTTCATAATAAACGGATATGTACCTTCTTGTAACATTAATAAACAATCAATGATTAAACGTTTTTTCTCGATTTCAGCTGCAGATTTTTGTTTTAACTTATTTGCAAATGGATGCCATAATACATAACCTGAAAAAATACCAAAAATCGTTGCAATAAACGCACCTGAAATAGCATGTCCTAACTTTTCAATATCAGTTAAATTACCAAGCGCAGCTACAAGACCGATAACAGCACCTAAAACCCCTAATGTTGGTGCATACGTACCAGCTTGAGAAAAAATTGCCGCTCCTTTTGCATGCCTTTCTTCAATTGCTTCTAATTCAGCTTCTAAAATCTGTTCTAAATCTTCTGCAGATACGCCATCAATCACAAACTTCATACCACGCAAAAGAAATTCATCTTGAATTTTGTCTAATTGTTGCTCTAAAGACAAAATACCGTATTTTCTACTTTCAGATGTCCAATGAACAAACAATTCTAGCAACTGTTCATAACTTAAATCCTTTTTATTTGAACCAAAAAGAACTTTAAATAATTTTGGAACTCTTTTTAGTTGATTCATCGGAAATGCGATACATACTGCAGCAAATGTACCGATAAAAATAATTAATGCTGCGGCAGGATTCAATAAGGCATTTACGTCAGCGCCCTTGACGACCATCCCTACTACCACTGCTACAAATCCTAAAATAAGCCCAATAATTGTTGCAAAATCCATTCCCATTCACTCCTAGTCTATACAAGAAGTTCTTCATTCTCGATAATCGCTACATCTTCTTATGTATATATATTACATAAAAAATTCATTTCATGAAAGATAAGAAATGAATTAAATGAAAAAATACTACAATTTCACACATTTTCTGACATTTTCTTTGCATTTCTATTACGTTACGACTCTTATATTTCTTTTTCAACAAACTAGACTTATAATAAAAACAATACATATTTTATTAAGAAAGGACTGTGATTACAAGGCATCATGAAAAAAATAATAATTATTTCTGCCACTACTATTGTAATCGGTATCACTTCTTTCGTTTACTTTGGTTCTAAATCACCACTTCAAAATGAGGCGAAAGCTGTCGAAAGTCAACAGCATAGTAATCACCAAAAAGAAGAGATTCCTGCTTTTCCAAAAGCTGATCATAATGCAAAGAAACTAGACAATGATTTTTCCGTTGTAACAAATCCAGAATCTAATCTTGTCTTAGTTAATAAACATCGAAAACTACCCGACGGATACACACCTGAAGACTTAACAAGACCAAACGTACCATTTACTAGTCCGAAAGATAAAGAAAAAACGCTACTGCGCAAAGATGCTGCAGATGCGCTTGAAAATATGTTTGAAGCGGCAAAGAAAGAAGGACTTGAGCTTACAGCTGTATCTGGTTATCGTTCATACAAACGCCAAAAATCACTACATGATACATACGTTAGACGTCAAGGAAAAGCTGAAGCTGATTCAGTAAGTGCCATTCCTGGTACGAGTGAACATCAAACCGGCTTAGCAATGGATATTAGTTCAAAGTCTGCTAAATTCCAATTAGAGCCTATTTTTGGAGAGACAGCTGAAGGCAAATGGGTGGCAAAACACGCTCATGAATTTGGCTTTGTCATTCGTTATTTAGAAGATAAAACAGAAACAACAGAATATTCATATGAACCGTGGCATTTGCGTTACGTTGGAAATCCATACGCTACATACATATATAAACATCATTTAACATTAGAAGAAGCGATGAAAGACAAAAAATAAGAGAGCAATTTGCTCTCTTATTTTTCTTTTACTCTATCATTGTAGTAATTTTCCCTTCCATTCTTCAGGCCACGGTTCGCCTCTTCCCGTTTTTTTCGATGCTTGAACCATCGTTCCACGACCAACTAAACAAACTTCTCCTGCCGCATTCTTCACCATATAATGTAAATCTAAAGAAGAATTCCCAACTGATCCCGCTTTTACATACACCTTCAACTCTTCATCAAAATATATTTGCTTAATAAAATTACATTGTAAATCTGCAACAACGATCATCGTTTCGGAAGATTCATGCGTCCATTCTTGCATAAATCCAAGTTCTTTAAACAATGCGATACGTGCTTCTTCAAAATAGGTAAAGGCAACGACATTATTTACATGCCCAAACATATCTACTTCACCAAAACGAACTTTTACAGGGTTGTAAAATGAAAAACCACTTTCCCATTGCTCAAAGTCTTCAATATAAGAAATCCTCTTCATTGTTCCCTCTCCCCTTTAATAAACTGAATAAACAGAAAAATAAAGTTATAAATATTGCCTCTTCATGTTGAAGAGGCAATATTTATTAATAGTTATTGTCGCTACCAAAGAAATCTTTGAACGATTGAATTGTTGTATCACGGTTTAATGCCGCAATTGAAGTCGTTAATGGAATACCCTTTGGACATGATTGCACACAGTTTTGAGAGTTACCACAGTTTGCAAGTCCTCCATCTCCCATAATTGCACGTAAGCGATCTGCTTTATGCATTTCACCCGTTGGATGTGAGTTGAATAAACGCGCTTGTGATAACGGTGCTGGTCCAATAAAGTCAGATTTACTGTTCACGTTTGGACATGATTCTAAGCAAACACCACATGTCATACATTTTGAAAGCTCATAAGCCCACTGACGTTTCTTCTCAGGCATTCTTGGCCCTGGTCCTAAGTCATACGTACCATCAATTGGAATCCAAGCTTTAACACGTTTTAGAGCATTAAACATGCGACTACGGTCAACTTGTAAGTCACGTACAACCGGGAATGTCTTCATCGGCTTTAAGCGAATTGGTTGTTCTAATTGATCGATAAGCGCTGTACATGATTGACGAGGTTTTCCGTTAATCACCATCGAACATGCGCCACATACTTCCTCTAAACAGTTCATATCCCATGCAATCGGAGTTGTTTGGCTTCCTTTTGAATCAACAGGATTACGACGAATTTCCATAAGCGCCGAAATAATATTCATATTTGGACGATACGGAATTTCAAACTCCTGGTCAAACGCTTGCGCGTCAGGCCCGTCTTGTCTCGTAATGATGAGGCGGATTGTTTTCTCAGACATGTTGTTTATCCCCCTTCTCTTCACCCTTAGCAGCTACATCGTGTTTTGAAGAATAATCACGTTTACGTGGTTTAATTAACGAAACATCCACGTCTTCGTAATGGAATGCTGGTGCATTTCCTTCTCCTTCAAATTTCGCCATCGTAGTTTTTAAGAAGTTAGCATCATCACGATTTGGGAATTCAGGTTTGTAATGCGCCCCACGGCTCTCATTACGGTTATATGCGCCAATTGTAATAACACGCGCTAACTCAAACATATTTGCAAGTTGGCGTGTAAATGAAGCACCTTGGTTACTCCATCTTGCTGTATCGTTAATGTTAATACGTTTGTAACGAGCCATTAACTCTTCAATTTTCGCATCTGTTTCTAATAACTTTTTATTTTCACGAACTACTGTAACGTTATCTGTCATCCATTCTCCAAGCTCTTTATGAAGAACATACGCATTTTCGTTACCATCGAGCGTTAAAATATTGTTAAATTTCTCTGTTTCGATCAATTCATTTTGTTCATACACAGTAGATGAAACAGCATCAGATGATTTAGTAAGACCTTTCATATACTCAATTGCATTTGGTCCTGCTACCATACCACCGTAAATTGCTGATAATAGTGAGTTCGCACCAAGACGGTTACCACCGTGCATAGAATAATCACACTCACCTGCTGCAAATAAACCTGGAATACTTGTCATCTGCTTATAATCAACCCATAGTCCGCCCATTGAATAGTGAACCGCTGGGAAGATTTTCATTGGTAGTTTACGAGGATCGTCACCTGTAAACTTCTCATAGATTTCAATAATTCCACCTAGTTTAATATCTAGTTCTTTCGGGTCTTTATGAGAAAGATCTAAGTACACCATGTTTTCACCGTTAATACCTAGTTTTTGCTCTACGCAAACATCAAAGATTTCACGCGTTGCAATATCACGAGGTACAAGGTTTCCGTAAGCCGGATATTTCTCTTCTAAGAAGTACCACGGTTTACCATCTTTATATGTCCAAACACGTCCACCTTCACCACGTGCAGATTCACTCATAAGACGTAATTTATCGTCTCCAGGAATTGCCGTTGGGTGAATTTGAATGAACTCACCGTTCGCATAATATGCGCCTTGTTGATATACAGCAGAAGCTGCTGTACCTGTATTGATAATGGAGTTTGTTGATTTTCCGAAGATGATACCAGGGCCCCCTGTTGCCATAATCACGGCATCCGCTCCGAAACTTTTAATCTCCATAGTTTGTAAGTCTTGTGCAACGATTCCTCGGCACACACCTTCATCATCAACAACAGCTCGTAAGAAATCCCAACCTTCATATTTCGTTACAAGTCCTGCTACTTCGTGACGACGTACTTGCTCATCTAATGCGTATAGTAATTGCTGTCCAGTTGTTGCACCAGCAAATGCTGTACGGTGATGTTGCGTTCCACCAAAACGACGGAAATCAAGAAGTCCTTCTTCCGTACGGTTGAACATAACACCCATACGGTCCATTAAATGAATGATACCAGGTGCTGCTTCACACATTGCTTTAACTGGTGGTTGGTTCGCTAAGAAGTCCCCACCATAAATTGTATCGTCAAAGTGGATCCATGGAGAATCCCCTTCACCTTTCGTATTTACGGCACCGTTAATTCCACCTTGGGCACATACAGAATGCGAACGTTTTACTGGTACTAAAGAGAACAGTTCAACATTTACTCCTGCTTCCGCCGCTTTAATCGTTGCCATTAAGCCAGCCAAGCCACCGCCGACTACTATAAGTTTCCCTTTCATGCTCTCCCACTCCTTACTGGTTTGCTAGCTGTGGATCGATGAACGCTAATAATGCACTCACACCTACATAAGATAGACCTAAGAAAATAGCTAATGTTACATAAGTAGAGATTCTTTGTGAACGTGGAGATACTGTAATTCCCCAGCTGATGCAGAATGTCCATAGTCCATTTGCAAAGTGGAAAATTGTTGAAACAACACCAACTAAGTAGAATGCAAACATAGCTGGATTGTTTAAAATATCTGCCATCATATCATAGTTTACCTCTTTACCTAACATTGCTTGAATACGAGTTTCCCAGACATGCCAAGAAATGAAAATCAGTGTAACGATACCTGAAATTCTTTGGAAGACGAACATCCAGTTACGGAAATAACCGTAAGAAACCGCATTGTTCTTAGCTGTAAATGCAATATATAAGCCATATATAGCATGGTACAGTATTGGTAAAAAGATAATGAAAATTTCTAGCGCATACCGGAATGGAAGGAGCTCCATAAAGCCTGCAGCTTTGTTAAAAGCCTCTGCTCCTCGTGTTGCAAAGTTGTTTACAATTAAATGTTGTGTCAAAAAGACACCAACCGGGATGACCCCCATTAATGAGTGCCACTTACGAAACGTATACTCGCGGCCTTTCATGTCCCCATTACCCCCCTTGAATGATTGACTGCTGTTTTCAGATTAGTTTATAGCAATAATGTTTTTTCACTATTGGCATAAGAAAAACTGAAAAAATTATTCGAAATATTTCAGCATAATTTGATACCAAGTTCATTTTACTCCTATTTTTGTCGAAGCGTCAAGAAAACGTATACATAATTTGCATATAATTTGCCAATTCTTTTTTTCTTCTTATATATTCAGATTTCCCCAAAGAAAAATCTGTTTTTATAAATGAGAAATGTTATATAATAATCCCTATAGAAAGAGGGGAATATTTTGAGTAAAAATACAATCGATACAACATCTTTAGAAGATGTTTCATTGAACGCCTTTGCTTATGAATTGCTACGTGAAGAATTACTACCTGATTTAATCGGTAACGATTTAGATGGTATTTTATACTGGTCCGGTAGAAACCTTGCAAGAAAATATCCACTAGAAACAATTGAAGAAGTCATTCAGTTCTTTGAAAAAGCTGGCTGGGGAACTTTAAGCATTATTGAACATAAGCGTCGTGAAATGCAGTTCCAACTTAAAGGCACACTCATTGCTGAACGTCAAAAACAAAAAAGACATTCTTCTTATCAATTAGAAGCTGGATTCATCGCTGAACAAATTCAAAAGCAACGTAACGTCGTTGCAGAGTCCTACGAAGAAAAGAAAAAACGTTCAGACTCTATTACATTTCTTGTGAAATGGGATATAAAAGATCTCATTGAAGTGTAGCATTACCTGCAGTCAACTAGACATATAAGTTTAGTTGACTTTTTTGTATTTTCATTCATTTGAATTTATTTTAAATCTTCAGAAATTATACCAAAAAATAGAAGACGTTGTAAACTACAACGTCTTCTTATCCGCTAAATAAGTATAAATCGTCTCTGCGACATTTTTCGGCATACCCGCTTCGACAAATTCTCCCACAGAAGCTTCTTTCATCTTCTTTAATGAACCAAAATGTTTTAACAATACCTTTTTTCGTTTATCACCGATTCCTGGAATATCATCCAGTGCTGATTGAATGACAGATTTTCCGTGTAATTGACGATGGAATGTAATCGCAAATCGATGCACTTCATCTTGAATGCGCTGCAATAAATAAAATTCTTGGCTATTTCTCTCAAGCATCACAGGTTCAGGTGGATCTCCAATAATTAAATGGGATGTTTTATGTTTGTCATCTTTTACAAGCCCTGCCATCGGAATGTATAAACCTAGCTCATTTTCTAGAATATCACTTGCAGCCGCCAGATGACCTTTTCCGCCATCAATAATGATTAAATCTGGCAAAGGTAAACTCTCTTTCAGTGCCCTTGTATAACGGCGTCTCACAACTTCTCTCATAGACTCATAATCATCTGGTCCTTGAACCGTCTTAATTTTATATTTCCTATATTCTTTCTTAGCTGGCTTCCCATCAATAAAAGCAATCATAGCAGAAACAGGATTTGTACCTTGAATATTTGAGTTATCAAACGCTTCAATACGGTAAGGCGTTTCAATGCCGAGCTGCTTCCCTAAATTTTCTACAGCTTTAATCGTTCGCTCTTCATCACGTTCAATTAAATAGAATTTCTCTTCAAGAGCAATCTTCGCATTTTTATTTGCCAGTTCTACAAGATCTTTTTTCTTACCTCGTTTTGGCTGTGTCGCTTCCACTTCTAAAAAGCGCTCTACTAATTCTGAGTCTATACTTCCTGGAACGACAATTTCCTTCGGCTTAAAGTGACTGCTGTTTTCATAAAATTGACCGATAAACGTTAAGAATCCCTCTTCTGGTTCATCGTATATTGGAAACATAGAAACATCACGTTCGATTAGCTTTCCTTTTCGAACGAAGAAAACTTGAACACACATCCACCCTTTATCAACTGCATACCCAAACACATCACGATCCACTAAATCACTCATAATCATCTTTTGTTTTTCCATAATCGCATCGATATGAGCGATTTGATCACGTAACTCTTTTGCACGTTCAAACTCTAGTTTCTCTGAAGCTTCATACATTTTTGTTTCTAATTCTGAACGAACTTCTTTATGTCCACCATTTAAAAACTTAATAATTTCATCTACAATTTCTTTGTTTTGTTCTTCTGTCACTTCTTTCACACAAGGTGCTAAACATTGACCCATATGATAATATAAACAAACTTTATCGGGCATATTTGAGCACTTACGAAGCGGATACATACGATCTAGCAGTTTTTTTGTTTCATGAGCTGATTGTGCATTCGGGTAAGGGCCAAAATACTTTCCCTTATCCTTTTTTACATTTCGCGTAATAAGTAATCGCGGCTGTTTCTCAGCTGTAATTTTAATAAAAGGATATGTTTTATCATCTTTTAATTGAATATTATATTTTGGATCATGTTTCTTTATTAAGTTTAACTCTAAAATGAGAGCCTCTAGATTTGAAGAGGTTACAATATATTCAAAATCTACAATTTCTCCTACTAGCCGAAGTGTTTTCCCGTCATGCGAACCAGTAAAGTACGAGCGCACACGATTTTTAAGCACTTTTGCCTTTCCGACATATATAACCGTTCCTTGCTTATCTTTCATTAAATAACAACCAGGTTGATCTGGTAAAATAGCCAACTTCTCTTTTAAATGTTCGTGCACTCGTTACCCTCCATTTCTACATGCTTAGCATTTTTATTTTCACATGAAAACATACTATGCCAAAACACCCAACATACGTTCTTTTATTGTAACGGAAAGGTGTAAAAAAGGAAAATAAAAAAAGCTACCAAATGGTAGCCCTTTTATTTTAGAAGTGTTTAGAAACTAATTCTACTAACGCTTCTTTCGGTTTGTAACCTAACGCTTGATCAACTACTTTACCGTCTTTTAATACGAAAAGAGCTGGAATACTCATTACTTCGAATTGACGCGCAGTTTCTTGGTTTTCATCCACGTCTACTTTTACTACTTTTACTTTTTCGCCTAGTTCTGCATCAATTTCCTCTAATACAGGAGCGATCATTTTACAAGGTCCACACCAAGGTGCCCAGAAATCTAATAATACAACACCTTCGCTAGTTTCAGCTGCGAAGCTTTGGTCATTTGCGTTTACAATTGCCATTTTATTTCCTCCTTCAAGTATATTCTACCAAGAGTATATCATTAACTTATATACGTGGCGAATAATATGTATCGTTATGTATTGTAACAAAAAAGTGTTCCTTTATACTATATAAAAATACGGATTAAATACTAAAAAGATGAGAGACAGGGGATCTCTCACCTTTTTCTATATATAGGGGTACTTCACTTGGAACTCAAGGGTACTCAAATCATGAATGTACTTTTAACTTTTTAAACTCTTCTGTTAAAAGAGGTACGACTTCAAATAAATCGCCAACAATGCCATAGTCAGCTACTTTGAAGATACTTGCTTCTGGGTCTTTATTAATCGCAACGATTATTTTTGAGTTAGACATACCAGCTAAATGCTGAATCGCACCAGAAATACCGCATGCAATGTATAGGTCTGGCGTAACAACTTTACCAGTTTGACCAATTTGTAATGAGTAATCACAGTACTCAGCGTCACAAGCACCACGAGATGCCCCAACAGCGCCGCCTAGTACGTCAGCTAACTCTTTTAATGGTTTAAATCCGTCTTCACTCTTCACACCACGTCCGCCCGCGATAATCACTTTCGCTTCAGAAAGATCAACACCTTCTGCTGTTTTACGGACAACATCTTGGATGATTGTACGTAGGTCTTTCACATCTACTGTAATAGAAGATACGTCACCACTGCGAGACTCATCTTTTTCAAGTGTTGCAATGTTATTTGGACGCACTGTTGCAAATAATATACCATCAGTTACAATCTTCTTCTCGAATGCTTTACCAGAGTAGATTGGACGAGTGAAGATCACATTTCCACCCTCAACTTCTAAAGCAGTTACGTCAGAAACTAGACCAGCTTCAAGCTTCGCTGCTAATTTTGGTGATAAATCTTTACCAAGTGCTGTATGTCCAAATACAATACCTTCTGGATTTTCTTCAGCATATACAGCTAAAAATGCTTGTGCATAACCATCAGATGTATATGATTTTAATTTATCATTTTCAACTGTCACAACGCGATCTGCACCGTAATGAATCAATTCATTTGCAAAAGAAGCAACGCTGTCTCCAACTAGAAGACCTACTACTTCACCGCCTTCTGCAATTGTTTTTGCTGCCGCTACCGCTTCAAACGAAACGTTACGTAGCGATCCATCACGAACCTCACCCATTACTAATACTTTACGAGCCATAGATTTTCCCTCCTGCATATATAATTTCGTATTTTATTAGATTACTTTCGCTTCTGTATGGAGCAACGATACAAGTTCTTTTACTTGATCTTGCAGCTCGCCTTGTAACACTTTTCCTGCATCTTTCTTAGGAGGCAAATAGATTTCAATTGTTTTTGTCTTTGCTTCCACATCATCTTCTTCTAAATCTAAATCATCTAACTCTACTTCCTCTAGTGGCTTTTTCTTCGCCTTCATAATACCTGGAAGTGATGGATAACGAGGTTCATTTAAACCTTGTTGTGCTGTTACTAATACTGGTAATGATGTTTCAATTACTTCTGTATCACCTTCAACGTCACGTTCAATTTTCACGTTTGTACCGTCAATCTCAAGTTTTGTAATTGTCGTTACGTACGGAATATTTAATGCTTCAGCTACGCGTGGACCAACTTGTCCAGATGCACCATCAATTGCAACGTTTCCGCCTAAAATTAAATCTGCATCTTTATCTTTTAAATATTCAGCAAGAACTTTTGCTGTCGTGAACTGGTCACCATTTTCCACATCATCTTCAATATTAATTAATACCGCTTTATCACAGCCCATCGCTAATGCTGTACGAAGTTCTTTCTCACTATCTTCGCCACCGACTGTTACAACAGTAACTTCTCCACCTTGTGCGTCTCTTACTTGAATTGCTTCTTCAATCGCATATTCATCGTAAGGGTTGATGATGAATTCCGCTTCGCCATCGTAAATTGCACCGTTTTTAATTACGATTTTTTCTTCTGTATCAAATGTTCGTTTCATGAGTACGTAGATGTTCATTCCATTTACCCCCTTGTTTTTCAGAAAGATTCTATCAATTTTAATTTTCTGTTAATTTATATTAAAAAAATAATTGAACTACCTGCCACTAAATGAAGGCTTACGTTTTTCTAAAAACGCTGCTACACCTTCTCTTCCATCTTCACTCGTAAATACTTCACCAAAGATTTGAGCTTCGCGTTGTACACCTTCATAATAATGAGACGATTTCGTCGTTTGCAATAACTCTAGTACAGCACGAGTTGTCGCTGGGCTTTTTCCAGCAATCTGTTTTGCAACTTTAAGCGTATCATCTAAAAATGTTTCTTCAGCAAAAACTCCGTTAACAAGTCCCCATTTTAATGCTTCTGCACCAGTAATCGGTGTACTTGTTAACATCATTTCACAAGCTTTCGCTTTCCCAACATAACGTGGTAATCGCTGTGTACCTGCAAATCCAGGAATTAATCCAAGTGTTAATTCAGGTAAACCAAGTTTTGTACTTTCAGTTGCAAAGCGCATGTGGCAAGACATAGCAAACTCAAGGCCGCCGCCAAGTGCCGCTCCATGAATTGCCGCGATAACTGGTTTTGAACATTTTTCAACACGCTCAAACGTAACTTGTCCAAGCTGTGCTAATTCTGTCGCTTGCTTCGCTTCAGTAACAGATGTAAATTCTTTAATATCTGCTCCTGCCGAGAAGAAGCGCCCTTCACCGTGAATAACAACAACACGAATGTTATCATCCTTCTCCACTTGATCAATTAATTCAGTAACGTCATGCATAACTTGTGAAGACATCGCGTTAGCCGGCGCATGATTTAACGTTGCCACCGCGATATGATCTTCAACTCTTACAGATAGGAATTTCAACATGATCCCTCCCATTATTGACGATAACCACAAGCTGCAATAAGTAGCCCGTGTACCGTTTTTGAAAGTGCGACCAGATCATACTTATGATCGCTCATTACCCAATTGGTCACAACTTCATCTACTGTTCCAAAGATCATTTGTCTTGCCACGCGAACATTTAAATCCGCTTGGAATTCACCTTGCTTTATACCTGTCTCTAAAATCTCATCCATAACTTGTAAGTAGCCTTTTAATACTTCATTTATTTTCAGGCGTAAGTCTTGATTGGACTGTCTTAGCTCTAATTGCGTAACGATAGCAAGAGGATCATTTTGTGACAACAGCAAGAAGTGCGTTTCTACCAACATGAATAACTTCGATACAGCGCTTTCAATTCCTGCTGTTTTTTGACGAATTGTTTCGACAAATTCTCCCATTTTCTCTTGGAATAAGGATATTAATATATCTTCTTTATTTTTAAAATATAAATAAATCGTGCCATCAGCTACCCCAGCTTGCTTTGCAATTTTAGAAACTTGCGCTTGGTGGTACCCATTCTCCGCAATCACAATGACTGCCGCATCAATAATTTGATTGTATTTCGGTCTATTTTTCCTCACTTTACTGTCCCCTTCAAGAAGATGACTGAATGAATAGTCATTCATATTCTTATAATACTGACTATTTAGAAAAGTGTCAATCCTATTTTTTCAAAAAGAAAGGGCCTTAGCCCGTTTGCTCATCCTCATTCTTTCTTTTCTCTTCATCAATTAAGACACGTCGTAAGATTTTTCCGACTGTCGTTTTCGGCAGTTCATCTCTAAACTCATATACTTTAGGCACTTTATAGGCTGCTAAATATTTACGTGCAAACTGGTTTAATTCTTCCTCTGAACACTCCGCACCTTCTTTTAACACAACAAATGCTTTAACCGTCTCTCCTCGGTACGGATCTGGAACACCAATTGTCACTACTTCTTGCACCTTTTCATGTTCATATAACACTTCTTCTACTTCACGAGGATATACGTTAAAACCGCTAGCAACAATCATATCTTTCTTACGATCTTTCACATAGAAGAATCCATCTTCATCCATGTAACCAACATCCCCTGTATGAAGCCAACCATCTTGCAATACAGCCGCTGTTTCCTCTGGCTTATTCCAATAACCTTTCATAATTTGAGGACCTTTAACAACTATTTCACCAATTTCACCTGGAGGTAATGCCTCACCAGTTTCAAGCGACATAATTATCGCTTCGGTATCTGGCCATGGAACTCCAATACTACCTGGTACTCGCTTTTCCCATAAAAAATTACTATGTGTAACCGGAGATGATTCTGTTAAACCGTATCCCTCTACTAGTTTACCACCTGTAACTGTTTCAAACTTTTCCTGTACTTCTACTGGAAGTGGTGCTGAGCCACTAATACAAGCACGAATGGAAGAGATATCGTATTGTTTTAAAAGTGAGCTATTTAAAAGAGCGATATAAATAGTTGGTGCCCCTGGGAACAATGTCACTTTATGCTTCTTAATCGCTTCAAAAACCATTTTCATATCAAACTTTGGAATCAAAACCATTTTGTATCCTTGCATAACACTCAAATTCATGACAGCCGTCATGCCGTATACGTGGAAAAACGGAAGAACTCCAAGAATAACTTCTTCTCCTTCTTTGCAATTATATAACCAGTGAACCCCCATCAACGTGTTAGAAACAAGGTTTTTATGCGTTAACATAACTCCTTTCGGAAATCCAGTTGTTCCTCCTGTGTACTGTAAAAGAGCGAGATCATTTTCAGGATCACAAGGCACTTCAACATCCGTATTCACTTCTATTTCTACTGAGTTCCAAAGATGAGTCGTTTCACTCTCTGATACTTTCACAACTAAATTCGACTGTTTTTTCTGCACAAATGGATACAATAGATTTTTAGGGAAGGGTAAAAAGTCCGCAATACGGGTTACGATAATATGTTCAATTTTTGTAGCAGATTGAACATTCGTTACTCTTGGAAACACTAAATCGAGACAAAGAATTACTTTTGCTCCCGAATCATGAAGCTGGTATTCTAATTCCCTTTCTGTATACAGTGGATTTGTTTGTACTACGATACCTCCCGCAAGTAATGTACCGTAATAGCCAATTACAGCTTGTGGACAGTTCGGCAACATAATAGCAACTCGATCACCCTTTTCCACACCGAGCTTTTGAAGATAATTTGCAAACCTCTTCACCTTATCATGGAAGTCTGAAAATGTAATATCCTTCCCCAAAAAGTGAAGCGCTTTCTTTTCTGGATAACGAGAAGCCATCTGTTCTACATATCTATGAAGCGGCTGAATATCATAAGAAATCGTACTCGGAATTTCCTCTGGATAACTTTTCAACCATGGTTTTTCCACCTTCATTCCCCCTTCAAATACATAAAAAATAAATGAATGTTCATTCATGATGGTTGTTTTCATTATATTATAGTCGCCATAACGTTACAATCATAATATTCTGACTTTTATATAACTATGCTTTACTTCATTAACTTCTTATTATATGTATAACCCCTCCTAATCTATAAAAGAATAAGAGAGTTATGGTTTAGCTCAATCTTATTATCGTTAACACTGCTCCTGGAGTAGTTGTTGATAATGTTGCGACAGCTAACAAACCAAATAATTGCAAGCTAATAGCATCTCCTGCTGCAAGAGTTGTAATAATTGTTGCGCTAAATGATGTGGTTGCTACAGCAGGAGAATTTATCGTCCCAGCAAGTGGTGCTCCATTAATTGTAATTCGTGAACTGACCAATAATGAAGCTGTTATATTAATCGAATATGAAATATAATAATTCCCAGCATTTGCAACCGTAAATACTGTATTCCCACCAGAAACAGTAATTCCCGGACCGATGTTTTGATTATTTGGAAGTGGTACGTTCGTCCCACCTAGAAGTACCGATATCGCCGTTCCTGACGTATTATTTGCAAATGCATATGTCGCCGTAATACTTGTACCTGTTACTCCCGTTGGACCTGTTGATCCTATTATTCCCGTTGTCCCTGTTGGACCTGTTATTCCCGTTGATCCGGTCGCTCCCGTTGGACCTGTTACTCCTGTTATTCCCGTTGCCCCTGTTGGACCCGTCGGACCTGTTGGGCCCAGCTTAGGAACTGTCCCATCGCAACTAAAACAGCACGAATCAACATGTACACCATTTTGATTATTACAACTACAATATCCATTTGTATTATTGAGCCATGAAGACATGTTGATCCCTTCCTTCAAATTCAATCTTTTAAGTACCAGCAAGTAATAAAAAACTTTATTTGGTGGGTATACACATACAGGTTTATTGCGTACATTCCAGTAATTATTACATGCAACAAACTCTTCTTTTGCTTGTACTTTTGCCTCCTTGATTAAACGAAATCCCTTTTTTACATTTGCTGTATACGGCGCTAACATATCTTATTTTCGAAGACCTTCTACTATTTCTGTATCCTTTATCCCATGCTCTATGCATTACATATACGAATGAATAAGAACGTTTTTCTGAAGTTTTTTAAATATTCCTCAATTATTTTTCTATTGCGGTAAATGCTTAACTCAATATTTCTTATTGAACAGGGATTCTATAATCTCTCACGAATTTAATCTATGAACAAAAATAGGAGGGATAACTATGTACCAAACTATTGAAGGCTTCTTGCAATCATGGACATACGAGGCTGAGTCTACTCAAAAGATGCTCGATGCATTAACAGATGAGTCTTTATCACAGGAAATCGCACCTGGGCACTGGACGTTAGGCAGAGTTGCTTGGCATATCGTGACGGCAATTCCAGTTATACTATCTGGTACAGGACTTAAATTTGAAGGAGAAACGAAAGATTATCCTGTACCAACTTCAGCTAAAACAATTGCAGATGGGTATCGTAAAGTGAATGCGGCTTTTGTTGAAGCACTTCAAAGCGAATGGACTGATAAAGATTTAGCAACTATTAATGACTTCTTTGGTCGTCCTATGCCAAATTCTATATTTTTAATGACACTTATTAATCATCAAAATCACCACCGCGGACAAATGACGGTTTTAATGAGACAAGCTGGCTTAACAGTTCCTGGCGTGTATGGACCCGCAAAAGAAGAATGGGCTGCTGCTGGAATGGAAGCACCTAAAATGTAACAACAGAAAAAGACAAGGTGTTTACACATCTTGTCTTTTTCTGTAACTTGTTTCATGTGAAACTATTTTTTCTAAATGGTTGTTTTATGGAAAAGATAGGTTAAAATGAATACATACTATGAAGAGGAGTAACCAAATTGAATACAAAAAATAAAAAAATAGCTCTGGGAACTATTTTATTAACTTCTATTATTGGAGTTATTAGTGTATCTCTTTATTTCACCTATTATGGTACCCCTTGGGGAAAACAAGCAGCAATTACGGAATCAAAAGAGTATATTACAAAATATTTTAATCTAGATGCAGAAGTCAAAAACACTTCTTACGATGCTAAAATGAATAGCTATGCAATCGCCTTTGAAACAAATAAAGACGGAGAGTTTACTATCGAATATAAAAGTCCTAATAACTTTAACATTTCTCCAGGAGTGCAAAAGTATTTAAGCACACACTCTAAATTTACAGAGTAGTAACGAAGCATACATATACAAAAAGAGTTGGTGTAACACCAACTCTTTTTTTACGTATTCTTATCATACAGTTATATCTTCCTTCTCTATATTTTTTATTCCGTAATATGCAATCACAACTCCAATTGCTGCGAGTGCTAGTTGAAGGGGAAGAAAAGTTGCTGTAGAAAACGCTGGGTTGCCATTATTCATTGCAATTGTGACAACGATAAGAGATGAAACAATTGTAGTTGGTACGGAACGTTTACGCATTCCGAAATATAATGGGATTAAACTCATTCCCGCAGTTGCAATGGCTAAAGGAACTAGTTTTATTCCTTCTTGTACCAATTGATCTACTGTGAATGAATTAGGAAGAATTGAAAAATAGCTATCTATACCAAAGAAAATCCCTACTATTAAAATGTTAGATACAATAACTGTTATAAATGTTACTATTGCTGCAATAGCCAACTTACTAGCCATCATTTTCTTCCGATTAATAGGATAAGAAAACATAAGTAGTATTGTTTTATTTTTATATTCACCAATTATTAGCCTTGCGATTAATACACTACCAAAAACAATAAACGTTGCTCTTACTACTGTACTAGCCATTAATAAAATCATCTGCGGATCTCTTATTTCTGGATCTCCTTCTATTTGTGCAATGAAACTAACAAAGATTAATAATGCCAGTATAATGATATTTGCAATAATCGCTCCCCTTACATACCATCCAAGCTTAAACTTCTTCATTTCTAGCTTCATAAGATGTAGCATAATAGTCCTCCTTTCATTTACATTTTAATCGATATAAATCGCTCCTGTTTCACTTGAAATCTTCACTTCGTTTTTTGCATCACCAATGGTTCCCGCTTTTATTTTTTCTGTATTTTTATCTTTCTTAAGTCCTTTTAAATCTATCATTACGTCAGACGAATTACTTTTAGTCGTAAGTTTTAAAGAAATCGGAACACCTTTATACCGTACGCCAATATCTCCTGATTTTGTTTCTACAAATAATGATTTTCCTTCTGTCATATCTTTCAGTAATACTTCCCCAGATGTTGAAGTGATGTTCACATTTTCGTTTTTTACATTTTTCACATAATTATCGCCAGTAGTAGAAGTTATATTTACTTCTTGTAATGAACTATCTTTTAACATTAAATCTCCACTTTCTGATGTGAATTCACCCTTCTCTGCCGATAGTCCTGTAATCATTCCATCTCCAGACTTGCCTTTTGTCACGATACTTTTTACTACTATATCGTTTATTTTCACATCACCCGATTTATTATTTACTACAATTTTGTCTATTGCTTTCCTCGGAATAGCTATACATATACTATTTCTCTTCCTAAACGTAAAACCATTAAAAAATTTGGTCACCTTTTGTTTTTGCTTAATCACAATTTTATTTTCGTCATTTTCTATTTTGACGGGATCTATCTCTTTATCTACTTGTTGACCTTGAGCGGAAATTACTATTTTATTAGCGTCTGTACTTTTAAATTCAATATTCCAGTTTTCATTGTCTACTTCTATTTCTTTTATATTATTGATTTCAAAAGACTTTTCTTGCTTAAAATCTTTCACCTGAAATACCTTAAAATCCAAAACCGCACTAGCAATTGTAATGACTAATATTGCAATTACTATTATTTTTTTCACCAGTCATACCCCAGTTCGTTTTTGTTTTAAGCTTGCTTCACGCCACATCAATCTTGTCGATTTTTCGATACGATAGATAACTAATGAAAATTCCTAATAAACAGAGCACGATTGGGATAGCTATAAAATCAAACATACTTACTTGACCATTTCCAGGACCAACGTTACCATTAATCAACATACCAATTATTACTGCTGAAGTAATCGTTGTCGGTGTCGATTTCTTTCTCATTCCAAAAAATAAAGGAATTAAGCTTATACCAGATATCATAAATGCACTTATAATAGTAGTTGGAACGGTAGCTATTATTTCCCCCATCGTAACAGGCGTTTCAAGTATTCCTATTATTGGATTCATACAGAATATGAGCAAACTAATAATAAATGTTGCGATTATCGTGCTCACAAAGCAAAAACTAAAAACAATTGCTAATTTCGCTCTCATTAGCATTTTCCTTTGCAGTGGGTACATAAATAGTAGCTGTATTGTTTTGTTCTTGTATTCATCAATCACTAAACGTGATAGAATAACCGATGCAAAAATAATAAATGTAATTCTAATAAAAATATTTGCTAAAGACATGTATTCCATATAGCTAGAGAACATCAACTCATCCTCTACTTTAGATGCCCATGCCATAAGACTTACCACAGCAAAAATTGCTATAATACCAATCGCTGCTCCTTTAAAATAACTAGATAATTGATGTTTCTTCCACTCGAGCTTCATTAATCTAAACATTCAAACCACGCCCCCATTCTTTATATACCTGTCTCTACACTGCTAACATTCTAATTCCAGCAGTAACTACACTTAACATTCCTATCACTAGTAGAATTAACAACCATCTCCGCTCTGGTTTTCTATAATATAAAATTCCAGTTATAAACATTACGATTAATCCACTTACCAGGTTCAGCCACAATTCATTAAGCATGAATGCCCTCTCCATCCATTACATTTAAGAAATATTCCTCTAAGGAACTATGTTTCTTATTAATACTTTCAATTTCCACATCATTCATAATAAGTGCTTTTGAAATGGCTTGCTGAGACACTGCCGTATCATACACACGAATCATATTTCCGCTCATGATTTTATAATTTTTTATACCAAGTTTATCTTCTAGAATATAAGTTGCACGCTTCACATCAGGAACAGTAATTTCAATGTACTCTGTTTGTTTTCCGTTAATACTCTTCATTGAAACTTCTTTTATTAGTTTTCCATTTTGAATGACACCAATTGTATCCGCCATTAATTCCATCTCACCTAAAATATGACTAGAAACTAATAATGTAATGCCATATTCTTTGCAGAGCATTTTAAATAAGTCTCGTAACTCTTTAATACCAATTGGATCTAAACCGTTAATTGGTTCATCTAAAATGAGCAATTCTGGCTTTGTCACGATTGCCCTTGCAATACCAAGTCGTTGTTTCATTCCCAATGAAAAATCTTTTACTTTTTTATTATCTATCCCTTGTAGCTTCACTAAATGTAATGCATGGTCAATTTCATTTTTGTCGTAATAGCCCATATATTCACAATGTAATTCTAAGTTTTCTTTCGCCGTTAATTTATCATAAAAGATTGGATATTCAATAATTGTCCCCATTCTTTTTAATACTTCATAAGATGTGTCTGTTAACTTCTCACCGAAAATTTCAATCTCACCGCTCGTCGGTTTTATTAAATTTGTAATCATTTTCATAATCGTTGTTTTACCAGCACCATTCGGTCCTAAGAAACCGTATATTTCTCCTTTTTTTACATGCATGTTAACGCTAGAAATAACTTCTTTCCCTTTAAACACTTTCGTTAACTGATTCGTTTTTAATATATAGGTCATGTCACTTTCCCCTTTCGCACTACTTTATATTTCTATAATAGACAACGGAAATCTCTTTTTTCTTACCCGTTTCTTACAAATTCCTTACGCTGCAAAAAAAGCTTGTAGAATCTACTTCTCTACAAGCTAAAACTGCATCTTTTTTAATGCAACTGTAAAAATTGTTTTTTCATACGGCTTACTAGAAAGATGAATTTTTCCATCCATCGCTTCCACAAGCCTTTTTGTAATCGTTAACCCTAGACCGCTTCCTTGGTACAATCTATTTCTCGAATCTTCAAGTGTGTACATACGCTCAAACACTTTATCAATATGAGATTCATCAATCCCTTTTCCTTTATCCCATACGTCTATATACACATTCGTTTCATCATCTCTTAACGTCATACCCAGTATCTTTCCATCGTCTCCGTATGTAATTGCATTTGATATTAAATTATTCAATACCCTACCTAATACTTCTACATTTCCAAGTGCATATATATTTCTTTCTGGTATATCAATATGAACGTGAAAACCTTTCGACGTCACTAAATCATAAAAAGATAAAATCTTCTCACGGCAAACTTCATTCATATTCACTTTTGTCATCTCGATTGCTTTGTCACCAGATTCTAATTTTGCTAAGTCAAAAAACTTATGAATTAGTTCCATTACTTCTAGTGTTTTCACATGCACCTTTTCAAGTAAGATTTGTTGTTCTTCTTTATTTATCGTTTTATCCTTATTTAACATTTCTATATATCCAAGAATAACTGTTAGTGGCGTCTTTAAATCATGAGAAATATTTGAAAGCATTTTTCTCATCGAAATTTCTACTTTTGCATGATCTGCATTCGTTTTCTGTTTTGCATCTAATAATTGATTAATTGCCACTAATAATTTTTGCAATTCTAGATCATCCGTCATAACGAGTAACTTCTCGCCTGTTTTTTCATTTACAATACTTTCTAACTTTTCATATGTGTACCGTAAATTTTTACTACTACTTTTTCTCATTTTATACTGTATGTAAATGACACATAACAATATAAAAATAATACCTAATAACAAATTAATCATATTACATCACTTCCAGCTTATAGCCGATGCCCCATAACGTTTTAATATATTCTGGATTAGATGGGTCACTTTCGATTTTCTCACGCAACCTTCTCATATGAACATTAATAACGTTATCGTCACCGTAATACTCTTCGCTCCAAACTAGCGTATATATTTGTGCTTTTGTAAATACACGATTTTGATTCTTTACAAACAGTTTTAGAATCTCAAATTCTTTTAAAGTAAGTTTGAGAGGCTTCCCGTTTTTTTCCACAGTAAAATTAATTGGATCGATTGTTAAATCGCCAATTTGAATCATCTTTTCTGTTGTTTCTGTAGCCGAATATTTCGTAGATCTCCGAATACCAGCTTTTACACGCGCCGCCAATTCAATCATAGAAAATGGCTTACAAATGTAATCATCTGCTCCAAGTCCTAATCCAACAGCTTTATCAACATCTGTATCTTTTGCCGACATCATTAAAATCGGTACTGCACTCTTCTCGCGAATAATACGTACAACCTCTAATCCGTCTAACCTCGGCATCATGATATCAAGGATAACTAAATCAAAAGGTGATTTAAAAAAGGCTTGCACCCCTTCCTCTCCATCAGACGCGATTGTAACTTGAAAGCCCTCTTTTATTAAATACTTTTCCACCATCTCTTGAATTGAGAGATCATCTTCAACTAATAAAATATGATGTGACATATGTCTATCCCCTTTTTACAAACGTTAACTACTCAATTGTATCGTAACTACTACAGACTGAAAACAATTATATGAATTTTCAAACCAACTTCCCTTCCTTCCATAACAATGATATGATGAAATTTACTACGATAGTTCATAATTAACTTTATATAAAGGAGACTTATCATGTCAGAAAACAAAAAAGTAAGCTTAGCTGATTTAATGCGTGAACAACTTGCTAAGAAAAAGCAAGGTAACGGTAATGGTCAAAACGCCAAAAACCAAAGCCAAGAAACAAAAAAATTGCAAAACCAACAAACAAAGAAAACAAACAACCAACGTAGACGTACAGGTGTATAAATGAACGGGCAAAAACGTTCTAATATCGCACCCGGCCTTGAAGTTGATATTGTATTAAAACAAGATCAACGAACTGGCAAATTAACACGTGGCATTGTAAAAGATATTTTAACGAACTCCCCTTCTCATCCGCATGGCATTAAAGTGCGATTGCAGGATGGGCAAGTCGGTAGAGTACAAAATATCGTTCAATAAGAAAAGGAGCTCAAGTAAACTCGAGCTCCTTTTTCTTTATTACCCTTTAATTTTCTCGATGAAAACTACTTTTAAATAGTCTCCTTCTTTAAATTGATCGATTGTACGGAAATCTTCTGGTAAAGAATGTTCTTCTAATATTTTATATTTACCATTCATTTCTTTAAAGGCTGTATCGATAAAGCCTTTAAACTTTTTCATATCGAATGCACTACAATTTGTAGAAGCAACGATAATCCCGTTATTTTCTGTAATGGCAATTGTTTCTTTTAATAAATTTTTATAATCTTTTGCTGCACTAAATGTATATTTTTTTGATCGAGCGAAGCTTGGAGGATCAAGTACGACCATATCAAATTTCATTTTTTTCTTCGCTGCATATTTGAAGTAAAGAAATACATCTTCTACAATAATATCTTGTGCTTCATAATCAACTTCATTGACGCTAAACTGCTCAATCGTTTTACTTAAACTACGATTTGCAAGGTCCACACTCGTCGTTTTACTCGCTCCGCCAAGCGCTGCAAATACAGAGAAAGCACCTGTATAAGAGAACATATTTAACACGGTTCTTCCCTTTGCATACTTATCACGAATTTGTTTTCGGACGTTACGCTGATCTAAAAATACACCAACCATCGCTCCGTCGTTTAAATACACCGCAAAGTTCACACCATTTTCTTTTACGATAAGCGGGAACTCACCGCGCTCTCCTGATACGAAATCATCACCTTCAATGTATTTCCCTTTCGTATCAAAACGCTTTTTCTCATAAATCCCTTTAAAGTTTGCTACTTTTTGAAGAGCTGCTATAATCTCATCTCTGAAAGTATAGATTCCCTCACTATACCAGCTTACTACATAATAACCGTCATAATAATCGATGATTAAGCCTCCAAGACCATCACCTTCGCCATTTACAACACGGAATGCTGTCGTATCATTTGATTTGTAAAATTGTTTTCGTTTATGTAAGGCAGATTTTATTTTACTTTCAAAGAAAGATTGATTAATTTGTTCACTCTCTTTTCTCGTTAAAATCCAGCCGTATCCTTTATTTTGTTTTCCATAATAACCTTTTCCGACAAAGTTGCTCTTCTCATCTACTACTTTGATGATTGTCCCTTCTTCACGGACGTCATTTAAATTTTGAATTGCATCTTTTAAAATAAGCGGATATCCACTTTTAATTTCTTTTATAAATTTCGGTTTTATTTTTACAGTTACTTCTGATCGCATATAATAACTTCCTTTCCATTTGCATGCTTTCTCTATAGGAAGCATTTCAAAAACGAGACTGAAAAACAGCCTCGTTTCACTATACCATATTATTGCTTTGCTAGTACAACTCGCTCATTCTCTCGCTTAGCCACCATGTATTTACTACATTTTGAAATGGAAATCCTACTGTCTAAAACAATAAAAAAACTTATTTATTTTACATTTACCATTGACAATGATAATGATTTTCATTATCATTTAATGTATATGAGTTCTCGAAAATAAAGGCAATATTTATAGGAGGAATAAACATGATTATTGTTACAAATACAGCAAAAATTACAAAGGGAAATGGACATAAATTAATTGAACGTTTTAATAAAGTAGGTCAAGTTGAAACGATGCCAGGCTTTTTAGGGTTAGAAGTTCTTTTAACGCAAAATACAGTTGATTATGATGAAGTAACAATTAGCACACGTTGGAATGCAAAAGAAGATTTCCAAGGTTGGACGAAGAGCTCAGCATTTAAAGATGCTCACTCACATCAAGGCGGGATGCCAGATTATATTCTTGATAATAAAATCACTTACTACAATGTTGAAGTTGTACGTATGCCACTGGCTGCAGCACAGTAAACATATTTCTTTTCTAAAGTATAGAATATGAGAAGCGTTACCACTTCTCATATTCTATACTTTTTTATTTACTGTCTTTTTACTAGCTTCGCATGCACGACTAACCTTCCTGCTTCCGGATCGAGTGCATAGTCACACGTCGAAAGTGTTACGATTTGATCACTTGCTGTCAATTTTGCATCTGTTTTGTACAGCGATTTTTCTTGAATTTTCTCCAAAAATGATGTGTATTCCGTATCACTGCTAAAATCCGTTTCAATGTAATAAAAATCAGTTGTTGTTGTATACACCGAGAACACTTCAAGATCATATCCTTCAAATAATGTATCGTAATATAATTTACGATGCGACATGAAAAACTCTTCATCTAACATTTTCTTTAAACTTCCAAACATAGAACCATCTTTCATACGATGACCATATAAAATAGTATTTCGATTTTGAGATTTCACATCATTACGATAGTCCATAAAGATGCTTCCTGCTCTCATATCTTCACCTTTATAATTACGAAATAAATAGTAATCATTGTCTTTCGCTTGAACGATTGGATAATTAATTTGTGTATCATCCATCGTAACCCATCCAACTATTTCTTGGTTAATTTGCTGCAGAGCCTTGAACTGTTTACGTACTTCCCCGTCTTGTGATTGCTCTTCCATCGGACTTTTTTCATAAATGTTTTGTGCTTCGGCCATTACTTTACGATTTTCATAGTAATCCATGAAAATATCACCTAATTCATATACTGAATAGAAAAAGGTACCTAAAAAAACAACTGTAAGTATTCGTTGAAAAAAAGAATTCTTCTTCCTTTCTTTTTTACTACTCAAATTATCACCTCAAAACGGATTGTTCGCATATTTAAATACCCATTGGGACCATATACAACCCTGTATCTTCATCTTGCTTTACAACGACATCTACACCGTATATCGTCTTTATCATACTTTCTGTCACAACATCATTTGGCTTACCTTTCGTAACAATTTCGCCGTCTTTCATAACAATGATATGATCACTATAGCGAATCGCCTGATTAATATCGTGTAATACCATAACAATCGTCAATCCATGTACTTCATTTAACTCTTTTACTAGCTCTAAGATTTCGAGTTGATAATAAATATCTAAATAGGTTGTCGGTTCATCTAAAAAGAGCATTGGTGTTTTCTGAGCTAACGTCATAGCAATCCAAACACGTTGTCTTTCTCCGCCAGATAACGCATGAATCTCTTTATCACGTTTACTTAGCAAATTCGTACATGCCAAAGCCCTTTCGATCGCTTCTCTATCTTCATCGGTTTGCGAGGAAAAAACAGTTTTATGAGGCATACGACCAAAACTTGTTAATTTTTCTACCGTCATATCTGCCGGCGCTTCATTTTGTTGATGGACAACGGCTAACTTTCTAGCAAACTCTTTCGGTTTATATTGGCTAATTGCCTTCCCATCCAGTATTACCTCTCCGCTACGAGGATCGTGATTTCTTGACATCACGCCAAGTAATGTCGATTTCCCGCAACCGTTCGGACCAATAATTGTTGTAATTTTACCAATCTCTATTTCGCTACTAACCGACTTTAATCGATCCGTTACATTATCATACGAAAAGGTTACATTTTTAATTTCCATGAACTTTATCACTCTTTCTAAGCAAGAATATTAAGAATGGGCCACCAATAACTGCCATAATCGTCGCTGCTGGAATTTCGTTAGGTGGCACAATTAACCTTCCAATCGTATCCGCCGTCAAAATTAATAACGCTCCTGCAAGAGCAGAAAATGGAATTAATACTTTATGATCTGAACCGACTAGTTGTCTTGAAATGTGCGGAACAAGTAATCCTACGAAAGCAATAACACCTGCAATCGCTGTTGATACTGCTGCTAAGAGTACTGCAATAGCAGAGATAATAAGACGAACTCTCGTCACGTGCAGACCTAAGTTTTTCGCAGTCTTATCTTGTAGCGATAATAAGTTACACCAAGCTCCTACAAACAGTGCAAGAATAAGACCAATTGTTCCATACGTAACCATTATTTCTACATCGCCCCACGTCTTCATCGTTATATTAGAAGTCGTCGTTTGCTTAATACTCTTAATGAAATATCCACAAATCGTAATGAACGATTCATTTAATCCAGTGAACATCGCATTAATAGCTATACCAACTAAAATAATACGAAGTGGGCTTAACCCTGACTTCCATGAAAATGCATAAACGAGATAACATGCAAACGCACCACCTAAAAAGGCGAATACTGGTGTCCAGAAAAAGAATTGCGGGAATAACGTAATAATAACAAGTGTCATAAAACTTGCTCCTGAAGATATCCCAATCACTCCAGCATCAGCAAGTGGATTTTTCATAACAGCTTGAAAAAGCACACCCGAAACAGCAAGAGCCGCTCCAGTGAATAACGCAATAATAATACGCGGAAAACGTAAATCTTTAATCACTTCAACATCTTCATTTCCACCTGTAAATATCCCTTGTACAAGCTCAACAATACCTACTTCTAAACTCCCTTTCATCGCTGACAATGATGTCATAACGATAAGCAATGCAGTAACAATGAGGAAACTCCAAGTTTTTTTATTCATTCCAATCTTCCTTTATATTAAAATGCATCACGGATACATCATTTTTTTCAATTCATCTAACGCTTCAATTGCTGCTAAATTTCCTGTCGTTCCAAATAAACGCTCTTCTAAATCGTAAACACGATTATTTTTAACTGCTGCAAAATGCTTCCAAATGTCATTCGTTTTAAATTCTTTATCGAACATTTTTACAACTTCATCAGGCATACCATGAGCTGCTCGTAAAATAATATCTGGATCAGCTTTCTTCAAATACTCTGTATTAGAAGCTAAATATTCTACTTTTTCACCTTGCACAATATTTTTACCACCTAGTTGTTTCACTAAATCTCCAATATAAGAATGCTCTGTTGCTACTAAATAACTTCCCGGCACACCTAATAAAATAAGTACTGTCGGTTCTTTCTTTCCTTTTACTTCTTTTCGAATGCTAGCGACTTTTTTATCTAACTTAGTTACAACTTCTTCAGCCTGCTTTTCGCGTCCATATTTCTTACCTAAATCACTAATGGATTTTTGCATATTTTTCAAGCTTGTTAAATCTAAAAAGTTTACTTTCATGCCCACGCCATCAAAAACCGGCTTTAATTCATATTCAAGTGTTGTCACAGATAACACTTCTGACGGCTTTAATGATTTTACCTTTTCCATATCTGGACTCATTGGATTCCCAACTTCAGGTAAACCTTTATATCGCTTCGATAAAGTTTTAGAACTTGTTGGAACACCAACTAAATCTACTTCTAACGCATCCATAATTTCAGTAACAGCAACTGTCGTTGCAACAATTCGCTCTTTACTCTCACTCTTTACCTGCTTCGGTGTTTCTTTTTTTGATGATGAGCACCCAGCTATACTCATTAACAGAATGATAGCCATTAGCACACTTACAATTTTCTTCACTCTCAATCACCACTCCTTTCCAAACAATATGAAACAAGTCTTGATGCGCCCGAAAACGCATCAAGACTCCAAAAATTACAATCTACCAGCTCTATATTTACGAACTAGTAAAGCAAGTGATCCTAGCAGTAGCACCATGTATAAACCAAGTTGTGCTGTATCTGCCGTTTTTGAGTTTTTTTCTTTTTTCACATCATTATTTGTAGCTTCATTTTTCTTCTTACCATCTGCATTTCGGTTAAAATCAGGCGTAGCAATTGTTTTTACATTATCTACTTTCGGCGTAATTACCGGATTTTTCGGCTCATTCTTCGGCTCTTCTTTTACCGTTCCTACAGCACCAATCTTCGTCGTATCAAATTGAATTTGTACGTCGTAGAAGTGATGGTAGTTCATTGAATCGATATCTACTTTTACCTTTGCATTTAATTTTGCAAATAAATCATTAGCTTCAAATTCTACGACTCTTGTATTTGTGGCCTTATCTTCACTTACTACTTTTGCATCTGCAAATCCACCATTCTTTTCCGTTTGGAATTTTGTAATCCATTCACTATTTTTTAGTGTCATTGCAATATACTTCTTACCATCTTTCACCGTTAACCTTGCTGGACTTACAACATATTGATTCATCATTGAAATTTCTTCAGTCTTATCTTTTAACACGTTAAAAGCAATATCGTACTGACCATTCTTTAAATTTTTCGGATCAACTGTTAGATTTTCATTTAGATTATTCGTTCCATCTTGGTTATTACTTCCACCTTGATTATTGTTTCCATCTTGGGTGTTACTTCCACCTTGATTATTGTTATCATCTTGGGTGTTACTTCCACCCTGATTACCTAAAGATTTAATACTTCCTTTATCAAATGCAAATTGAATATCATAGAAATGGTGATAATTCATTGAATCAATATCCACTTTCACTTTTGCATTTAACTTTTTCGATAAATCAGCTACTTCCACTTCTACTACTCTTGTATCTTGCTCTTTATTTGTACCTAATACTTTCGCATCGACGAACGCACCATTCTTTTCAAACTCAAACTTCGTAATCCACGCACTATTCGTTAATGTAAACGATACATACTTCTTACCATCTTTTACTTTTAATACACCTGGATTCTTTGTATATGTGTTCATCATTGAAATTTCTTCTGTTTGATCTTTTAACACTTTAAAACCGATACTGTATTCACCGTCTTTAAGAGCATTGGGATCAATTGTTTTGTTATAGTCTTGGTTGTTGTTTCCGCCTTGGTTGTCGTTTCCGCCTTGGTTGTCTAATGGTTTAATACTATCTTTATCGAATGCAAATTGAATGTCATAGAAATGGTGATAATTCATTGAATCGATATCTACTTTTACTTTTGCATTTAACTTTTTAGATAGGTCGTTTACTTCTACTTCCACTACTCGTGTATCAGCTTTTTTATCTTCACTTAATACACTTGCATCAACGAACGAACCATTTTTCTCAAATTCAAACTTTCTAATCCATGCACTATTCGTTAATGTGAATGATACATATTTTTTACCCTTTTTCACCTTTAACACGCCTGGACTCTTTGTATACGTGTTCATCATTGAAATTTCTTCTGTTTGATCTTTTAAAGCTTTGAAATTGATTCTGTATTCACCGTCTTTAATTGTTTCAGCATCTGGTTTTTCCACTTCTGGCTTTTTATCACCGTCTGGTTGTTTTTCTTCATTCTTAATTGGCTCAAGCTTTTCTTGATCAAATTGAAGTTGTAACTCATGCGTTTGTTTATAATTTCTTGATGCCACTTCGATAAATACTTTTGTATTTATCTTTTTAGATAAATTGTCTACTTCGAATTCTACTACTCTTGTATTTTTCTTTTTATCTTCACTTACTACTTTTGCATCAACAAATGAACCATCTTTTTCCGTTTGGAAATTTTTAATTGATGCATTATCTGTTAACGTTACAACCGCTTTTTTCTTACCGTTTTCTACTTTTAATACTCCTGGATTTACCATGTAAGTATTCATCTTAGATTCTTCATCTGTTTGATCTTTTAACACTTTAAATGGAATGCTGTACTCTCCATCTTTAATTGTGTTAGAATTTGGTTGTTGATCTGAGTCAGGCTTTTGGTCGGGCTTCTGACTTGGATCCAGTTTTTCATTTGGATCTGGCTTATTTGCTGGGTCCTCTTTTTCATTTGGTTGTTCCACATGAATCGGTGTAATACTATTTTGATCAAATGCAATACGAACGTCGTACTCATGATGATAATTTAAAAAATCAATATCTACTTTTACTTTTGCATTTAATACCTTCTCTACATCTTCTACATCAAATTCTACTACTCTTGTATCTTTTTCTTTATCTTCACTAATTACATTTGTCGCAACTAGCTTACCTGCTTTTTCTGTTTCAAACTTCGTAATCCATGAACTATTCGTTAATGTAAAGGATACTTTCTTTTTCCCATCCTTCACTTTTAAAGTCCCTGGGCTTACTGAATATTGATTCATCATCGATTCTTCATCTGATGTATCTTTTAAAACTTTGAAGCCAATTGAATATTCACCGTCAGCCAACTTGGTAGTTGCTTGAACTGCAAGTGGTTGTAATGTTGATACGAATGTAAATATCACTAAAAACATAGCAACAATAATTTTTGTATACCTGTTCAATGGAACGACTCTCCCTTTTGAAAATTATTTAATACTGTTTCCATCAAATACAAAGCGAATATCATATGAAGCATTATAATTAATAATTGGAATATTAATTTTCACCTTGCCATTTAGTTTTTTTGACAAGTCAGCAACTTCAAATTCTACAACTCTAGTATTATCTTTTTTGTTTTCACTTAACACGGTTGTTTCTACAAATTGACCATCTTTTTCTACTTGGAAACTTTTAATAGAAGCACTATCTTTCACTTTAAATGAAACATATTGTTTTCCATTTTTAACTGTTAATGTCGCTGGGCTTTCAAAATAACTATTCATTCTAGACGATTCATCTTTATCGCCTTTCCATACAGTAAAAGCAATATTATATTTTCCATCAGCTAGTTTTGCAGCAGCCTTTGCATCTTGTAAACCTAGTGTTGCGATAAACGTAAATAAAACAGCAAATACGGCAATAATCATTTTAAATTGTTTAAACATATATTCATCACCCTTCAAAAGATTTATTTACTCAACTTCACTTTACGAATTAAGAAAGCACCTGAAATAAGAATTAACGCTGCAAACAATCCAATACGTGCTTCATCGCCTGTTTTTGGGTTATCTGTTTTTTCAGCTTTTCCATTTTCATTTTTTGTTTCTTTGTTCGCTTCTTTAGCTGTTTCCTTACTCTCTACTTTTGTTTTCTCTTCTTTTACTTGTGTATCTGTTTTCGCTTGATCATTATTTTTTGTTGTAGCAGCTACAGCTTTTACATTTGCATCAAAAGCAAAACGAATTGTGTAGTGGTGGTCATAGTTTGCATTTGGTACAACAACATGAATTTTTACAGCTGCCGGTTTGGATAAATCATCTACTTTAAACTCTACTGTTCTTTTATCTGCCGATTCATCTTTACTAACAACTTTCGCATCAACAAAATTCCCGTTCTCTGGTGCTTTAAATTCTGTAATCCAAGCACTATGATTCATCGGAACTTGTACTCTCATCTCACCGTTTTTCACTATTAATTTTGCTGGCTTTTCAAAATAGTCATTTGCCATTGAAGCTGAATCATTTTCCGCTTTTTGAATTACGTAACTAATATCGTAAGTACCATCAGCTAGTTTTGCTGAAGCATTCCCGTATGGCATTACAAGAAAAGCTAGCATACATACGAACGTTATAATAAAAGCGGGTAATACAGAAATCTTTCTCATTTGGCTTACTTCCTCCTTGGTTATCTTTCATCCATACTTTTTTTGAAAATGATAATTATTCTCAATTTATAAGAAAAAAATAATAATCCTCTACCATTATTTAATTGTAATTTATTTATGTACTGTAGATATTATTGATTATCATTCTCACTTAATGTTAAAAATAATATCCCTCTCTATTCCGTATAAAGAGCGATTCACATTTTAACATAAGTCCCTATCCCTTTTGTTGATTATCATTCTCAATGAATCTCAAAAAAAATAAAACTATCCATTTTCCTACTCTATCACCTCTATTTACAAAAATGATATCGTTATAGAAAACTTTATACCTTTCACTCCTCACTTTCCTTCCAATATTTCCACAACTAAGTCAATCTTAGCCTACTCATAATTTTTTTGTCAACTATATTACGTATAAAATTTTAAATATCTAAATCTCTCTATATGCGGCTTTTCCTACAAAAAAAGAGGCTTTCTTTCATAGAAAGCCTCTTTTCTCTATTTTTCTACAGCAACTTCTTGCTTTTGAAACTTAGAAACTATATAACCAAATCCTATACCGATTATGCCTGGAACTAACCAACCAATTCCTACACTATATAATGGAATCTTATCTAAAATAGGTGCTAGCGCTGCAATTTGAAGGTTTGCATTATGTAACCCATCAAAGAAACTTATTGCAAATGCTCCTACAATCCCGCCCACATACATCGCTAATGGAAGACGAACGTAGTTTTCAACAAGTGATAATATGATAAGTACGATTCCAATTGGATAAATTGCGATTAAGATTGGTAATGCTAATGCATTTAACTGAGTTAACCCAAGGTTTGCTACCATAAATGCTAATACACAGAAAATGAAAATGACTTTTTGATAAGAAAGCTTTGGTAATAAAGAAGAGAAGTAATCACCACAAGCTGCAACAATACCTACAGAAGTTGTTAAACATGCTGCTGTAATTGCGATCCCTAGTAATAAAGTTCCGTAGCTACCAAATAAATGATTCACGACATTTGTTAAAATAATTCCTCCGTTTGCTCCCATTCCAAGTGACACACTAGAAGCTCCAAGATAAGCAAGTGCTAAATACACAAGTAGTAGACCAAGCGCTGCAATAAATCCTGCAAAGATTGTTACTTTTGCAATACTATTTTTATTTGTAATGCCTTTTTCTTTTAACGCATGAATTACAACATTTCCGAATACCAGTGCTGCAAGTCCATCTAAAGTTAAATATCCATCAATAAATCCTTTAAAAAGAGGAGCACTATACGCTTCTGTCGGTGCACCAAATTCTCCAATTGGTGTGATAAGTGCTTTACCTACGATAAGTGCAATAACAGCTAATAATATTGGAGTTAGCACTTTACCAATACGACCCACTAATTTCGAAGGATTTAAAGCTAAATAGAAAGTGACTGCAAAGAAAATAAGTGTAAAGATAACAAGTGGATACGATTGACCCGCTATCTCACTTGGTAAAAATGGTGCAACACTCATTTCATAAGCAACAGTTCCTGTACGCGGCACACTTACGAATACGCCTAAACATAAATAAATTGCAGTGATAAAAACTAGAGCGAATACAGGGTGTACACGTCCTGCTAGCTCATTAATATCTCCCTTTAGAGCTATAACGATAACTCCTAATAACGGCAATCCAACACCTGTTACGATAAAACCAAACAACGCAATCCATACATCAGTTCCAGCGCCTTGTCCTAATGCTGGTGGGAAAATCATATTACCTGCACCGAAAAATAGTGCAAATAACATTAAACTTATTGCAAACATCTCAGAAAACTTTAAAGATGATTTCATTTTTACTAACCTCCTAAATAATTATAAATTAACAAAATATTCTGAACTAAAATCCGTCACATATCCTCTTTCAAGCATACTTCCCCGTAAAAGAACGCAAAAAACACCCGTCCCTAACAAAGGGACGAGTGTTGAAATCGTGGTTCCACCCTTATTCTAATAAAATGAATTTATAACGAAATAAGCTCATTTTATAGCTCGTGTAAATTGATAACGGTTTTATCCGCCAAGAATTACAATGCATCATGCATGCAGTTCACTCTTGAAGTTTAGAGGTGGTAAGCTTGTCTTTTCGTATTAGGAAGCTCACAGCCTAAGGCTTCCCTCTCTGAGAATCGTAGAAAACAACTCATGTCCTCATCATTACTTTTATAAAATATCTTGTCGAAACTTGTTGTTTTTTATTATATGGGCTATTTTTTAAAAAATCAATAGTTTTATTTTTTCTGACAAAAATATAGGGAGAAAATTTCCCCTCCCTATAACTGCCCTATTAAAATTTCTAACTCTTCAGCTGTAACGCTCCGCCACTTTCCAACTTCAAGATCATTTAGCTCTATATTCATAATGCGTACTCGCTTTAACTTTGTTACAGTAAATCCGAAAGCACGACTCATTCTACGAATTTGCCTGTTCATCCCTTGCGTTAAAACGATGCGAAATGTTGATTGATCGACTCTTGTCACTTTGCACGGCTTCGTCATGCCATCTTTAATCTTTACGCCGCTGGACATCTCATCAATAAACCAATCTGTAAAAGGTTTATCGACTGTGACAACATATTCTTTCTCGTGCTCATGATCTCCGTGTAAAATTTGATTCGCAATCCCGCCATCATTCGTTAATAAAATAAGTCCTTCTGATGCTTTATCTAATCGTCCAACAGGAAAGATACGCTCAGGGTAATTAATATATTCAATAATATTATCTTCAATATGATCGGCTGCTGTACAAGTAATGCCGACTGGTTTATGAAAAGCGATATACACCTTTTTCTTCTCTTCTTTTGCAATAACCTGTCCATCAATCGTTACATCATCACCATCACTCACGATTGCACCGTGCGTACATTTTTTACCGTTAATAGCTACGCGCCCTGCTTTAATAATGCGATCTGTTTCGCGTCTTGAACAAGATTTTGCTTCGCTTATGTATTGGTTGATTTTCATAGCTTATTCCTTTTCGTATATATTAAAAGCGTCAATCTATGGCAATATCATTATGCCACGATTGACGCTCGTTTACTTCGCAAAAACAACTAAATAAATAACCCCAATCACCAAAAATATTCCGCAACAAGCTAACAATACTTTTGCAAGTTTGTCCATAAACATATAATGGTTTCCCCTTTGTTTCGTTGTTTTCTATTTTAATTCGACAACTGTTACGCCTAGGCCTCCCTCGCCCATGTCACCGTAACGGAATGTTTTCACACCGCGGTGCTTCTTCAAGTAATCTTGAACACCTTGGCGAAGTGCTCCTGTTCCTTTACCGTGAATGATTGATACGCGAGGATAGCTTGCAAGCTGGGCATCGTCTAAATATTTCTCGACGCGCGCCATTGCATTTTCAAATCGTTCACCACGAAGGTCAAGTTCTAGCGAAACATGATAGTCTCTACCCTTTACTGTTGCAACTGCTTTTTTCTCTGTTTGCTTTGGCGTGTTAATGTATTCCATATTAGATTCTTTTACTTTCATCTTCAGAATACCGATTTGTACGCTCCACTCTGTATCGCTTACTCTTTCAAGTAATTGACCTTTTTGACCAAACGTTAATACTTTTACTTCATCACCTGCGCGCAACTGTTGTTTCGGCGCAGTGTTTTTCACGTTTACTTTTTGTTTCTTCACAAGCTCTGGTGCTGCGCCTTCTAGACGACTCTTCGCTTCAATTAGCTCGTGATCTTTCACGTTTGCAAGCTGTGCTTTACGCAATTGACGAAGTTCTTGAATAATGCCTTCTGCTTCTTTCTTTGCAGCTTCGACTTTTTCTTCCCCTTCTTTTTGCGCTTTTAACAATCGTTCATCGCGATCTTCGTTAAATTCAACAATTTGGCGTTGTAATTCGCGATGCAGTTTTTCAGATTCCTTGCGAAGTGCTTCTGCTTCGTTCCAGTCACGTTCTGCGTTCTTCTGGCTTTCCTCTAACTTCACAATCATATTTTCAATTTTATTCGTATCTGTACTAATGTGATTACGTGCTTGATCGATAACGCGATCAGATAGTCCAAGTCGCTTCGAAATTTCAAAGGCATTACTACGTCCTGGTACACCGATTAGTAATTTGTACGTTGGGCTTAGCGTGTTCACGTCGAACTCAACGCTCGCATTAATAACTTGCTCACGATTATATCCGTATGCTTTTAATTCTGGGTAATGCGTCGTTGCAACAACGCGAGCACCACGATTACATACTTCATCTAAAATTGAAATGGCTAGTGCAGCCCCTTCTTGCGGGTCTGTTCCAGCACCTAATTCATCGAATAAAACTAAGCTTTCAAAATCAGCTTTTTCTAAAATATCAACAATGTTCACCATATGTGAGGAGAACGTACTTAAACTTTGTTCAATCGATTGCTCATCACCGATATCAGCAAAGATATTTTTGAATACACAAATCTCTGACTCATCCATTACTGGAATGTGAAGTCCAGATTGCGCCATTAACACACAAATACCAACTGTTTTCAGCGTAACTGTTTTACCACCTGTATTCGGTCCTGTAATAACAATTGTCGTGAAATCTTTCCCTAACATAATGTTATTTGGCACGATAATTTCTGGATCAATAAGCGGATGGCGTGCTTGTCTTAAATCCATGTAACGCTCGTTATTTACGATTGGTTTCGTTGCTTTAATTCGCTTCGCATAAAAAGCTTTCGCAAAGATGAAATCAAGATTTGCAACTACTTCTACGTTAGATAAAACGATATCCGCTTCTACTGCCACTTCTTCTGTTAACATCAATAAGATGCGTTCGATTTCTTGTTTTTCTTTCACACGTGCTTCTTGCAGTGCATTATTTAATTCTACAATGACTTGTGGTTCAATAAATAACGTTTGTCCAGAAGCCGATTGATCATGAACAATACCGCCATATACGCCGCGGTATTCTTGTTTTACTGGGATTACGTAACGTTCGTTACGAATCGTTACAATCGAATCAGACAGCATTTTTTGCGCGTTTGAAGAACGCGTCATGTTTTCTAACTTTTCACGAATACGGCTTTCCGCAGTACGAATTTGAGTACGAATACCACGCAGTTTATCACTTGCGCTATCGACTACTTCACCGCCATCACCGATGCAATTTGTAATTTTCTTTTCTAAATCATATAAAGATACAATTTGAGCGACGTGAGTTTCTAAAATCGGAAGCTCGACACCGTTATCAACCATATCTTCAATGAAACGTTTCATATTACGACTACCATACATCGTATTCGCAATATCAAGTAATTCATTTGGACTTAACATACTTCCAATTTTTGCACGCTTCACATTGGAGCGAATATCCGTAATGCCACCTAATGGTGCACTACCTTTTAAACGAATAACTTTCGCTGCTTCATCCGTTGTATCTTGCATTTCTACAATTTCTTCAAAATCAGTGCTCGGCACTAAATTCTTCACTTTGTCACGACCAAGTGAAGAGGCTGTATGTTCAAGTAATTGTTCTTTTACTTTATTGTATTCTAATACACGCAACGTTCTTTCTAACATGTTGCTGGTCCCCCCTGTGTTACTTATTACGTTTAATATAGTCTAATAAACGTTCAACATCCCACGTGTTAATCACGTTATCTTTTTGAATCCACCCTTTACGTGCTGCTGCTACACCTGTTTCCATGTCTTCTAACATTTCAAGTGTATGAGCATCCGTATTAATCGCTACTTTTACGCCAGCATCTTGTGCTTGTTTTAATAATTTTGCGCTTAAATCTAGACGGTTTGGATTCGCATTTAATTCTAAAACTGTATTTGTTTCTTTTGCGAGTTCAATTAATAAATCTGTATCTACATCATAACCCTCACGGCGTCCAAGAAGACGCCCTGTCGGATGAGCAATCATTGTGACATGCTTATTCTCTAACGCAGCACGAAGACGTTTCATAATCGTTTCACGGTCTTGTGAGAAGCTAGAGTGAATTGCTCCAATGACATAATCTAATTCCGCTAATACTTCATCATCAAAATCAAGCGAGGCATCCGGTAAAATGTCCATTTCAATCCCGCGTAAAATTGTAATGTCTGGATACTTTTCGTTCATACGTTCAATTTCTTTCGCTTGTTCACGAAGGCGCTCTTTCGTTAAACCGTTCGCTACTTTCAAGTATTGCGAGTGATCAGTAATCGCCATAAACTTATATCCACGAGCACGGCACGCTTGTACCATCTCTTCAATAGAAAAAGCACCGTCACTCCATGTTGTATGCATATGTAAATCACCTTGTATATCAGAAAACTGAATTAAGTTTGGATACTCTTTAATTAATTCAATTTCTTTTCCATCTTCACGCACTTCTGGCGGGATAAATGGAAGACCAAAATGAGCAAAGAATTCTTCTTCAGTCTCAAATGTTTTCACTTCACCTGTTTCCAAGTTCTCTACACCGTACTCACTAATTTTCTCGCCTTTATCTTTTGCGATTTGACGCATTTTTACGTTATGGTCTTTTGATCCTGTGAAATGGTGAAGAGTTGTAATAAACTCTTCTCGTTTTACTAAGCGGAAATCAATTGAAATATCATATTCATATTGAAGACGAACAGAAACTTTCGTATCTCCGCTCGCGATTACTTCAATCATATTATCGAATTGTAGTAAATGCTCACGTACTACAGCTGGTTCTGTCGTTGCAATAATAAAGTCTAAATCTTTCACTGTTTCACGAACACGGCGCAAACTACCAGCGCGAGAGAAACGAATTACTTCAGCAATATTCGACAATTTCTCCTCTATTTCCCCGGCAATAGGCAATACCATCGCAATTGGTAAACGCTCTGGACGAGATCCTACTTGATCGATTGCTTCTAATATTTTTTCTTCTGTCTTCTTACCGAAACCTGCTAAAGCTTGTACTTTATTTTCCTCACAAACCGCTTTTAGCGATTCCATATCAACAACACCAAGTTCTTTATATAACTTAGCTACCTTCTTACCACCAAGACCTGGCAATTTTAATAACGGTAATAAGCTACTTGGCACTTCTTGTTCAAGTTCTTGTAACACTTCAGATGTTCCCGATTCTATATATTCTTGAATAACTGCTGCTGTCCCTTTTCCAATGCCCGGAATCTTCGTGAAATCTTCAATCTCAGAAAGACTACGATCATCACTTTCTAATGCTGCTGCCGCTTTACGAAATGCAGATATTTTAAATGGATTCGCGCCCTTTAGTTCCATAAAAAGCCCGATTGTCTCTAATAATTTAATAACTTGTTTTTTATTTACTTTCATCATTACCCCGCCTTTCTTTCATAGAAAAAAACTCCTCTTTCCGAAAAAAGAGAAGTTATACTCTGCTACCTGTCTGCCATAGTTCCTTCACCTTTTCAGATAGAATCGGTGTATCGTCTACAATTATTTTGCTAATTGATGATTTTTGTAATGGTGTTTGTACTTGTTCAATCGGAAGAATGTTTCCAATGATAATTAAGACAAACAAAATAATATATACTTCTAAAAATCCGAGGATCGCCCCCGCAAACGCATTTACTTGCTTTAAAACCGGTATTTCTGCAAACATATTTAACAAATTACCAAGTAATGAAAGTGCAATTTTTGTAATAATAAACAATATGATAAACGCAAGCGCTTGATAAAATACTGTCTCAATATTATTTGCATCAATCCATTCTGGAACTGATACGTTTTTATCAAATGGATACGGAATAAATTTCGCAAGTGCTGGCGCTAAATCTTTACAGTACCAGTATGCAACAAGGTATGCGATAATAAAGCTTGTTAACTTTACAAGTTGCAGAATAAACCCTCTACGTAAGCCGAGGAAAAATCCCATAACAAGCAGTAAAATGATAATAATATCAATCATGTTATTCCATTCCTTTTTTTGTCATACTTTCTTTCAATTTCTCATGTTCTTCTTTTAATTTTATGTAATCGTGTATGACGTTTACCGCCGTCAATACCGCTAGTCTACTCGTGTCAAGCGAAGGATTCTTGGCATTGAGTTCGCGCATTTTATCATCCACAATCGCTGCTACCATGCGGATATGACTTGTACTTTCATCGCCAACAACTGAATATTGCTGACCATAGATTTCTACATTAATTCGACTTTTCTTTCCCTTTTGTTGTGACAACTCACCGGCCTCCAATCACGTACAGAATCCTAAAGTTTATCATACCATGAACCTTCATAATATGGAAACAGAAAGAACAATCCGATATGATAAAAATAACAATATAAAAAAAGGGGTGACCATTATGTCAAATTCTATCGTAATTCAAACAAATTCTACAGTAATTGAAGACATGAAACAACAATATAAACATTCGCTTAGCCCGAAAATTCCACAAGGCGGAATCTTCATGGCAAAGGTACCATCTTGCACAATTACAGCGTATAAATCTGGAAAAGTAATGTTCCAAGGCGGACGTGCTGAAGCAGAGGCTTCTCGTTGGCAAACTGTCTCTCAAACACCGAAAACAGCTGTAAAAAAATCTGTCGATTCACACCGTTATGCACCGCCTGCTTCCATCGGTACAATGTCCATCGTAGGGTCTGATGAAGTTGGTACTGGTGATTTCTTCGGACCGATGACAGTAGTTGCTGTATATGTGGATGCGAAGCAAATTCCACTACTAAAAGAACTTGGTGTAAAAGACTCTAAAAACTTAAATGACGATCAAATTACTGCCATTGCGAAACAACTTCTACACGTTGTTCCTTATAGCTCTCTTGTCCTTCATAACGAAAAATATAACGAGCTATTTGATAAAGGAAACAACCAAGGTAAGTTAAAAGCTTTACTACACAATAAAGCTATTACAAACTTATTAGCTAAAATTGCACCTACAAAACCTGAAGGCGTCTTAATCGACCAATTCACACAACCTGATACATACTACAAATATTTAGCAAAACAAAAGCTGGTACAACGTGAAAATGTTTACTTCGCGACGAAAGGAGAAAGTGTCCATTTAGCAGTAGCCGCTGCCTCCATTTTAGCTCGTTACTCATTCGTGAAACAATTTGACGAACTAAGTAAAAAAGCTGGTATGCCCCTTCCAAAGGGTGCTGGTAAACAAGTTGATATCGCTACCGCTAAATTAATTCAAAAGCTTGGTAAAGAACGATTACCTGAGTTTGTGAAACTGCATTTTGCTAATACAGAGAAGGCATTTCGCTTATTAAAATAGTATCGACAAAAACAGGAGCCTACAAACTCCTGTTTTTTGTTTCATCCTACTATTGTCCTTATAGTTTTGTTATAATCACAATATACAGATTATTCTAACACAGGAGGAGATCCCCATTGCTACTTATACAAATGATTCTAAATATTTTACTAGGTAATCCACACGAAAGACAGTTTGAAATTAGGGAAAACATTCAGCTACTAAGTGAACAACGAGCGTTCAACGATTTAATAGAGCGCTATGGCCGATCTTTCTTATTAAACTTTCGGATTCGGAGATTTATCGGGAAACACGATGCTCGCTCGTTAATACATAATCCAGCAAAACTACAACACTTCTGTGAGGAACTTGAATGTATGATTAGAAAAAGGAGGTTTTTCATATGAACGCTGTAAAAGTTAAAAAGGTACTAAATGTTTTCATACACCTCGTAGGTCCACTTTCTTACCTCACTATTTCTACCATTTGGGGGAGCTTTTTTCACTACTAAATCTACATTTGAAAATATATCTGATAATCTTGGCGTTATGGCCATCTATTACGTGTTCATGAGTTTACTGTGGTTTTTCTATTTAGATCGATTAGAAAAAGATGTAGATAAAATTACAAAAGAGATTCATGATAATAAGATGTAATATAAAAAAGGAGAGTCGCCAAGACTCTCCTTTTTTATGTTAGCTTCGTTTCTGCTTCTTATTAGATGAAGGTACTTTATGAGAACCCGTTTCATGTGTCGTCGTTCCTTGTCCTTCTACTTCCGGAGAACCTAGGCCCGATCTTGAATGATCTTTTTTCACTTTTTTACTCATTTTATACTCACCCCTTCGCGTTACTTTTTGCTACGGGGGAGTAAACTATACAATATGCAAAATAAAAAGCGAGAGGAAATCCTCTCGCTTTTTTTATATTTTAGAATTCAGAAGAACCTGGAGTTCTTGGGAATGGAATTACGTCACGGATGTTAGCCATACCAGTGATGTACATTAGGAAGCGCTCGAAACCTAGACCGAATCCAGCATGTTTTGTACCGCCGTATTTTCTAAGTTCTAAGTACCACCAGTAGTCCTCTTCATTCATACCTAATTCTTTAATTCTGTCTACTAAAACGTCCATTCTTTCTTCACGTTGACTTCCGCCAATTAATTCGCCGATGCCAGGAACTAGAAGGTCAGTAGCAGCTACTGTTTTACCGTCTTCATTCAAGCGCATGTAGAATGCTTTAATGTCTTTCGGATAGTCAGTTACGAATACAGGGCGTTTGAAGATTTCTTCTGATAAGTATCTTTCGTGCTCTGTTTGTAAGTCAATTCCCCATTCTACTGGGTATTTGAAATCAGCACCTGATTCTTGAAGTACTTTAATTGCTTCTGTATAAGTGATGCGGCCGAAGTCAGAGTTAATTACGTTGTTCATGCGCTCAAGAACTGTTTTATCAACGAAGCTGTTGAAAAATTCCATTTCTTCTGGTGCATGCTCTAATACGTATTTCATTGCATATTTCAGCATATCTTCTGTAAGGTTCATTACGTCACCTAATTCAGCGAATGCAATCTCAGGCTCAACCATCCAGAACTCAGCAGCGTGGCGAGTTGTGTTTGAGTTCTCTGCGCGGAATGTAGGTCCGAATGTGTATACATCGCGGAATGCTAATGCATAAGCTTCAGCGTTCAGCTGTCCACTTACTGTTAAGTTTGTTTCTTTTCCGAAGAAGTCTTTTGACTCATCAACTTTTCCGTCTTCACCTTTTGCTACGTTGTTTAAATCTTGCGTTGTTACGCGGAACATTTCGCCAGCACCTTCTGTATCACTACCAGTGATGATAGGTGTGTGAACATGTACGAATCCACGCTCTTGGAAGAATTGGTGAATCGCAAATGCTGCGATAGAACGTACGCGGAACGTTGCAGAGAATGCATTTGTTCTTGGACGTAAGTGAGCGATTGTACGTAAGTATTCAAACGTATGACGCTTCTTTTGAAGTGGGTAATCAGAATCTGATAAGCCCTCGATATCAATTTTTTCTGCTTTAATTTCAAATGGTTGCTTCGCTCCAGGCGTTGCAATTACTTTACCTTCTACTTTAACTGAAGAGCTAAGTGGAAGTTTTGCAATTTCTTTGAAGTTATCTAATTCTGTATCGAAAACGATTTGAACGCTTTTGAAGAAGCTACCGTCGTTTAATTCAATGAAACCAAATGCTTTTGAATCACGTAAGTTACGAATCCACCCTGATACTTGTACTGTTTGACCTGCGTATTTATCTGTATCTCTATACAGACTTTTTACTAATGTGTTTTCCATAGTGAAATTCTCCTTTGCTGATATATTTGAATACAAAAAAACCTTTCATCCATAAAGGGACGAAAGGTTAAACTTCGCGGTACCACCCAATTTGTCATAAAGACCAACTTTAACTCGTATGTAATACATACTTCCCGGTTTGTAACAGGCCGGATTCCCGTCTAAGTCTACTCTTGAATACAAGATTCAATTTCGGTTAGCAACTCCAAGGTGTTCTTCACATATACCTCCTCATCAGGCTCTCACCGTCCCTGACTCGCTTTGGATTATAGTATATACTACTTTTCCTTATCATCGTCTTTCATTTTGTTAAACTAAAATTAATGTACTACATTCGAGAGAAAGATGCAAGACGCCTAAAAATATATCGACGATTTTTACAATCGCTCCATAAAAAAATTGCCGGAATAAATCCGGCAATTTCTTATTACTTACGTAACTCCGCACCAAATTTCTCTTCTACCGTTGTTAATACACGGTTATGTGCTTCTGTTACTTCTTCGTCTGTTAACGTACGTTCTGCATCGAAGTAAGTCATAGAGAATGCAAGTGATTTCTTGCCTTCTTCCATTTTCTCACCTTCGTACAAGTCAAATAGTGTTACGTCTTTCAGAAGTTCTCCACCAGCTTCAGCAATAACTTGCTTCATTTCGCCAGCTTTTGTTTCTTTCGTTACGACAACAGCCATATCACGTGTCATAGATGGGAAACGTGGAATCGCTGAGTAGTAAGTTTCTTCTGCGTCTGCACCGAATACTTTTACAAGAGATAGTTCGAATACGAATGTATTTTTCACATCTAATTGTTTTTCTGCTTCTGGATGCAATTGACCGATGAAACCAATTACTTCGCCATCTAATACGATGTCAGCTGTACGACCTGGGTGCATACCTTCACGTTTTGCTGGTGCATATGTGATTTGGTTTGCAACGCCAAGTACGTCGAATAGTCCTTCTAGTACACCTTTCACAACGAAGAAGTCTACTACTTTTTTCTCACCTTGCCATGCATGGTGAAGAGCAAGACCTGTCATCACACCTGCAAGATGTTGTTCTTCTTTCGGAAGTTCTCCTGCTTCTGTCGGTAAGAAGATAGAACCTACTTCGTATAAAGCAACACTGTCGTTTTTACGAGCGACATTGTATGAAACTGCTTCTAACAATTGTGGCACTAAGCTTAAACGAAGTTGGCTACGCTCTTCACTCATTGGAAGTGCAAGGTTTACAGGAGCTTTTTCGTTTGGCTCAACCATATATTGTTTCGCTTTGTCAGCGCTTGTTAATGAATACGTGATTGCTTCATATAAGCCAGCACCTTCTAAGAAGCGACGTACTTTACGACGTTTCGTTTGTGCTGATGTTAACTTACCACGAGTCATCGTTCCAGAAGGTAATGTAACTGGAATGTGATCATAACCGTATAGACGGCCCACTTCTTCTACTAAGTCTTCTGAAATTGTAATATCAGGACGACGTGCTGGTACATTCACGTGGAATGTTCCTTCTACTTCTGTGAATGGGAATTTTAAGTTTGTGAACATTGTACCCATTTCACTTGCAGAAATATTTGTACCTAATACACGGTTTACTTTTTCAGCAGTAACAGATACTGTACGCTCTTGTACTTGTAAGTTATCAGCTTCTACTACACCTTCAAGTGCTTCACCGCCAGCGTATTTTGCCATTAAAGCAGCTGCGTGTTGAATTGCTTCAAATGTACGTGTTGGGTCGATTCCTTTTTCGAAACGTGCACTTGATTCACTACGAAGACCTAAGTCTTTTGATGTACGACGTACTGTTTGACCTGCAAAGTATGCAGACTCAATTAGAACGTTTACTGTCTCATTTGTAACTTCAGAATCCGCTCCGCCCATTACACCAGCAACAGCTAAAGCTTTTGTTCCGTTTGTAATTACAAGGTGGTGGCTTTGTAATGTACGTTCTTGATCATCTAACGTTTCAATTTTTTCGCCTTCTTTTGCAAGACGAACAACAATTTCTTTTGAACCTAATTTATCGTAATCGAATGCATGTAGCGGTTGACCGTATTCCATTAAAATGTAGTTTGTAATATCAACTACGTTGCTAATTGGACGAATGCCAGCTGCCATAAGGCGAGTTTGCATCCACATTGGTGATGGACCAATTTTTACGTTCTTCACCATTTTTGCAATATATAATGGGTTTTCTTCTTTCGCTTCTACACTTACAGAAATATAATCAGAAGTTTTTTCTGCTGTTTCTTGTAAGTCGATAGCTGGAAGTTTTACTTCGCGGCCATAAATAGCAGCTACTTCGTACGCAACACCTAACATGTTTAAGCAATCTGCACGGTTTGGTGTTAAACCGAGCTCAAGTACTTCATCATGTAAGTTTAAAATTTCAAGTGCATCTGCACCAACTTCAGCGTCGCTTGGGAAGATGAAGATACCATCTGCATATTCTTTTGAAACTAACTTTCCATCAATACCAAGCTCTTGAAGAGCACAAACCATACCGTGAGAAGCTTCACCGCGTAGTTTTGCTTTTTTAATTTTGAAGTTACCAGGAAGTACAGCGCCAACTTTTGCAACTGGTACTTTTAAACCTTTTGCAATATTAGCAGCTCCACAAATAATTTGAACTGGCTCTTCTTCACCGATATCGATTAAGCATTTGCTTAATTTATCAGCTTCTGGGTGTTTTTCACATTCTAATACGTGACCAACTACAACACCTTTTACACCTTTATTTAATACTTCAACGCCTTCTACTTCAATACCACTTTTCGTGATTTTGTCTGCTAGTTCTTGTGCTGTTACATCTTTAATATCTACATACTCTTGTAACCAACGATATGATACGAACATATTTATCCTCTCCTTCCCTTACGCTCGTTTGAATTGTTGTAAGAAACGTACATCATTTGTATAGAAATGACGAATGTCATCTACGCCGTATTTCAACATTGCGATACGCTCTGCGCCCATACCGAATGCGAAACCTTGATATTCTTTTGAATCATAACCAGCCATTTCAAGTACGTTCGGGTGAACCATACCTGCACCTAGAATTTCAATCCAGCCAGTCCCTTTACAAGTGCCGCAACCTTTGCCATGACACATCATACAAGAAATATCCATCTCTACAGATGGCTCTGTGAATGGGAAGAAACTTGGACGAAGACGGATTTCACGATCTTCACCGAACATCTTTTTCACGAATACTTGCAGTGTACCTTTTAAGTCACTCATACGAATGTTTTTATCAATTACAAGACCTTCAATTTGCATGAACTGATGTGAATGCGTCGCATCATCATCATCGCGGCGATACACTTTACCAGGACAAATAATTTTGATTGGGCCTTTTTCTTTATTATTTTCCATCGTACGTGCTTGCACAGAAGATGTATGTGTACGTAGTAACGTTTCTTCTGTAATGTAGAATGTATCTTGCATGTCACGTGCTGGGTGATCTTTCGGTAAGTTTAGTGCTTCGAAGTTGTAGTAGTCTTTTTCTACTTCTGTTCCTTCAGCTACTTCATAACCCATACCGATGAATACATCTTCAATTTGTTCAACAACAGCTGTTAACGGATGGTGACAACCTGTTTCAACAGGACGACCTGGCAGTGTAACATCAATTGTTTCAGTAGCTAATTTCGCTTCAATTACTGCTTTTTCTAAGTTACCAATTTTGTCTTCTAGACGCGTTTGAATCGCTTCACGTACTTCATTTACTAATGCTCCCATACGTGGACGCTCTTCTGCTGATAATTTTCCCATACCGCGTAATACTTCTGTAATTGGACCTTTTTTTCCTAAATACGCTACGCGTACGTCGTTTAAGCCTTTTAGCTCTTTCGCTTCTTCAATAAGCTCTAACGCTTTTTGCTTTAGCTCTTTTAAACGTGCTTCCATTTTGGAACCCTCCTAATTTTAAAAATAAAAAAACCTCGCTCCCAAAAAGGGACGAGGTAAATTCGCGGTACCACCCTAAATTGACAGAACATGTCTGCCCACTCATTAGTTATAACGATCAATTCTGACCGGAACGCCTTTACATATACATGGTCCTGGCGTCAACTCCAGAGGTGAATTCACTTCCGTCTACCATAAGAATGCTTTCAGTCTACGGCATTCTCTCCCTATATGGCGATTTTGTAAGCTACTCTTCTCTATCAACGTTTTTCGTTATTTAACTTTTAATATAATGTACTTCAACTTATTATAAGAAGTTTTTTATTTGTTCGCAACTGGGCTTTGTAAATAATACGTTAAAATCCCTGCTGCAACCGCAACATTTAATGATTCTGCCCCGCCGTAAATCGGAATATACAAGTTTTGATCCGTTTTTGTAAGAATTTCTTGGCTTACGCCGCTTCCTTCATTTCCTACAATTAATGCAAAGCTACCGGTTGGTGTTACTTCACCATAGGGAACTCCATTTTCAAGAGCTGTTCCATATACAGGAACGTTATTTTCTTTTAACTTATCTACCCATTCTTCTAAGTTCCCTTTTACAACTGGTAAGTGGAAAATAGAACCTTGTGTAGAACGAAGCACTTTACTATTATATGCATCAACGCATCCTTCTCCAAGCACAACGGCATGAATACCAGCTGCATCAGCTGTACGAATAATTGTCCCTAAATTACCTGGGTCTTGCAGGCCATCTAATAGAAGAAACTTCCCATCAGTAAGAGCTACTTCACTCTCGTGTTTCTCACAAACAGCAAATACACCTTGCGTCGTTTCTGTTTCACGAAGTACTTTTACGATTGCTTCAGGCACAATATACATTTCCACATCATTAACTGTCCAATCTTTCGGAAGGTCTGTCTGATCTGAAACGATAAGTTCTGTTACAACTCCTGCCTTTAAAGCTTCCTCCACTAAGTGGAATCCTTCAACAAAAAATAAACCTTTTTTATCGCGCTCTTTTTTCGTCTGCAGCTTTTTCCACTGCTTCACACGCGGATTTTGTACTGAATCAATGTTTTTCATAATATGTATTTCCCTCTCTTCTTGTCTTATCATTATAGCCTATTTTTCATACATATTTACATAAAAAAGAACAAAAACTAACGTCAGTTTTAATTCTGAAGAAGAGGTGAAAATAATGAGTTTTAATTTACGCGGTGCCGTATTAGCGAATGTATCTGGAAATTCACAAGATCAATTACAAGAAACAATCGTCGATGCAATTCAAAGCGGTGAAGAAAAAATGCTTCCAGGTCTTGGGGTTTTATTTGAAGTCATTTGGAAAAACGCTGATGAAAATGAAAAGCACGAAATGTTAGAAACACTGGAGCAAGGATTAAAAAAATAAGCAATTTAAAAATCACCTTCGCATAAGCAAAGGTGATTTTTTTCACGGAAAAATTTTTCTTCTCCTAAACATTTCTACTTTACTAACGAACTATGATGGAGTACAATGTTCAAAATACATTTAAACCGATCGATTTTTCTTCATATACACCATAAGATAAAAGGAGTGAATGTTTTATGCACCGTATTACGCTTGAACAAATTTTTAAACACCATATTACACAAAAATACGTAAATCGTTCTGGGATGGTCCACGCGATTGCTGTCGCTTACCATGCGTTTCACTTAGCTAAAAAGCATCACGCCTCAGTCGATGCTGCGACAAAAGCTGGTTTCCTTCATGATATCGGACATCATACATGGTACACAGGCGGCGAATGGGACTATGATTTATATAAAAAGAATGATATACACGCAATTAAAGGCGCAGAAAGAGCTCATAAATTACTTATTAGATTAGGAGAACATCCGAAACTAGCAAAAGAAATTTCTATCGCAATTCTCCTTCATACAGATTCTTTCTTAGTAGAACAAGAAATTGAAAGAACATCTCTTCAAAACATTATTAAATGGGCGGATGAAGCAGATGAAGAACCGGGCGGAGCGCATCATTATCGAACAATTTCCTATGAAAAAGCGCTAAAAGCAATTCAACAGTTAGATCGATTGGTAGAGCGTGAATTACAAATAGAGCAATCGAAATCAAACAACAAAACAGAACATAGTTATCAATGAGAAAGAGGCATCACTATAGGGTGATACCTCTTTTATTATTTTATAGAAAATACACCTTTATATGTAATATTTAAATGTTACACCTGAAAACAAGATAATTTATAATTAAATATACAAATATAAAGGGGGGATTCTACATATGCAACCCGCTATACAACTTTCTAATGAACAGAAATACTCTATGTCATGGTTACAATTTCTTGGAGTTTTATTCATTCTCTTTCCATGTCTCTCATTAATAAATATAATCCTTACATTTTTACCTATTGAGTTATATGGATACATTAACCCAAATACAAATAAATTTTTGCTTGATTCTATAGAAAATGTAAGTTATGAATTAGTTGCCTTACTTTTACTAATTGCATTTATCACGAAATATAAACCACTGAAAGAACTAGTATTACCTATATTCGATTTTCGAGTTTTAAAATCTTTTCGGATGTACATCTATGTTCTCATTTATTATGTACTCACCTTATTTGTAGATATGTTTGTGCTAGATAAATTATTCCCTTCATCCGTACAAGAACAGTCTGATGCATTACAACTTTCAACACTAGACCACTATCCACTTCTCTTACTTCTAGCTGGTGGAATTTTTGCACCTATTTTTGAAGAGCTTGTATGCAGAGGTATTCTTCTTCGTTTTTTCGAAGAGAAGTTTACCTTTTGGCCAGCTGTAATCCTCTCAAGTTTAATTTTCGGTATTGCTCATACGTACTCTGTGGGAGTTATGTTTAGTGCATTTGTTACTGGAATTTTCGCTTGTTTATTATACAAACAAACTAAATCTATTATTCCAGCTATAATATTACATATTTTGACCAACATAATTGCTTTTTTACCTTAAGAGAGAGGTATCACAATACCTCTCTTTACTCTTTTATCACAATTATAAACTCTTCTGTTAACACTTTTAGACAAACCATTTGTACAGAACATCAATATAAAATTATTACTGTCTGTAAATAGTAGCTTCAACATATCTTTTTTACTACAATGATGACTTTTTTGTATAAATATCCTATAATCTTTATATATAATTATTAAATATAAAAGGATAGGTGATTCACTATTATACAAGCCACGCAACTAACTTACCCACAAAAGCATCCTATGTCACTCTCGCAATTTCTATTTTCGCTTGTTTTCGCGATTTGGGGAACAGGATTTCTAGCTGACCTCTTTATAGGTCTTCCTACCGTTATTTATACAGAAGGTTTAACCGATCCAAAACAAATTGCTTTAGCAAAATCACTTACTACTTTTGGAAGGCATTTATTTGTATTGTGCATTTTATTAATTTTAATTTATGCATATAAACCGTTAAGAAATTTAATTGTCCCAACACTAAACTTTACAGCATTAAAAAAAGTAAGCACATACATCTATATAATCCTTTTTTACGGGCTACATATCGTTAATGATATATTTATAATTAATAATATTTTTCCTGATGCGGTAAATGAACAGTCATCCGCTTTAGACCTAGAAATGTTAAAACAATACAAACTGTTATTGCTGATAGGTGGCGCTATACTTGTACCTATTTTTGAAGAACTTATAGTCCGCGGTATTATTCTTCACTTCCTACAACAGCGCTTCCCCTTTTGGATTGCAGCACTTGGGTCTAGTTTCCTCTTCGGAATAGGTCATATATACTCAACTGGTGTGATGTTTAGTATGTTCATCATGGGTCTATTTATGGCGATTTTATGTAAAAAAACAAAATCCATTATTCCAGCTATATTACTTCATATTATGAATAATATGTTAGCCTTTTTAGGATAAAGAGAGGTATCATCACGATACCTCTCTTTACTCTTTTATAACAACTTCAAACTCTTCTTCCGTTAACACTTTTCGATAATCCGTTTTCTTTTCTCCTTCTTCACCAGAAGTTAGAACAGGCGTCAGTATAATTTTTGTTACACGATCTTCTAGCTTTTCAAATCGCCAATAACTATTTTTTGATAAGGTAAGGCCAGAATCTAGTTTTAACTCTTTACCATCTTGATCCTTCCCGATAAATGTTACGTCTACCTTTGTTCCGTTCAACATCTTATAGTTCAACTTTGTAGATATAGGAGAAACTTTTAAATCTTCCACTTCTATTTTTTGACCATTTTCTAATTTAAAATGTTTACGGATTGGGATTGTTCTCGTTTCAGCTTTTAATTTGTCTCCAGATGCTTTAAAGGAAAAGCCCCATTCTCCTTTCCATGTTGATTTCCCCTGTTCCAAAACAATATCCCTATACACAACTTGTATATCACATTCTCCACGAATTTCTAGAGGATTCATTTCATCATCTTTTAAATCTACATTTGAGAAAAATGTATACGTATACTCGTTTATTTTTTTGTCTCCGCCAGTACCACTGCCATTTAACAGTTTTCCATTTATATAAATATCAGGACTAGGATGGGACTCTTCTAAATTAATACGACTAGACTTAAACGTACTATTAACAATAATCTGCCCTTCATCTATCATCACTTCATCTAACCGCACTTCTACACCGTTATCATAAACTGTTTGTCCTATTGTCGTTGTATATTCTTTTAAAGGTTCTCCTCTACTGTTTACGTAGTCTTCCATTTTACTTCCGATTAACGGTATATCTGCAATCATCCTTCTCATATCTACAGTCATCATCATGATAAATAATGCCGCAGCAGATGTTACAATAGTTACATTCCGTTTCGTATGAGCTTTGTTCGTTTTTATTTTTTTACGAATTCGCTTTTTCATTTTCTTTTTCTCTATGTGAGTTAAGTTAATCTCTTCATATTCATTCTCATCCATTTTTATATCATTTAACATTTCATATGGATCTTTCATTTCTTTCACCTCTTTCCTTATTTATTTCATCCGGTTATGTAAAAATAATGCCCTTAACTTCTTTCGACCTCTTGATAGACGATTGTATATAAAAGAAGTTTTCACTCCCATTTTCTCCGCAATATATTCTACACTATCCTCTTGCACGTAATGCTTCATAAAGATTTCTTTATCGTTCTTCTTTAAATGATTTAATATATGTTCCATATCATTACTAATTTCGTTTTCAAGAGTAGTATGCATCGCTATTTCACCTATTTGATCTAATCCTTTTTCATTTACTGTCTTCGCATATTTTCTCGCGTAATCGATAGATTTATATTTTGTAATAACTGCAATCCAATTTTTTAACGTATTTTTCTCTTCATCATACTTTTCAATATGATTCCAAATTGCCAATAACACATCATCCACACATTCCTCTTGCACATCTTGAAAAGAAGCTAAATGCTTCTGAACGATACTTTTTATAAGTCCGCCGTACTGGTCGATAATAAAATATAATGCTTTTTCGTTCCTGTTCCTTAGCTGATACGCAACATTTTCTTCTGTAATTTTCATATGCTCCCTCCTCTCTAACATGCTCTATATCTATTAATTCGTATCGGTACTACTCATTTCTATCAATTTATACATATTTATTAATAATATCCAAAATAAACCTCATGTAGTAAAATATAACTTGATTATTATAAAGGAGTTTACATATGTTCAGTATTATTTGGATGCTTTTTACGCCACTTCTCTTACTATGCGGGATTGCTGGTGGTATTTTTTTAATAGTAACAGGGATTAAATATCGGAAATTACTCGTTGGTTTAATGGGGCTACTTAGCCTATCCTTTGTTACACTACCTTTTGTTCTTTTAAGTGTAGGGATTCATATCGATACAATTTTCCCGATTCCAACTGCTCTTTACTGGACCCTATTTTCTTTAACTGGATTATTAGCAGGGGTAAGTGGAGTACAAGCAAAAATTAAAAGTATACGTAATATAGGATTCATTATTTTTACCACTGGAATATTAAGTGTTATCTTCTGGGAGCTCATGTCTGTAGGTGATTCATTCTATATATAATATTTTTTATCAACCTACAAATCGGAGGTAATGCAAAAGTGTTTGGAATATTAACTTGGATGATTTTAGCTCTTACTTTGATGTTATGCGAATTCATCGTCGGCATTTTTTTACTTATTGCTGGCATGAAACATCGTAAATTACTTACTATTATAGCTGGTTTCATTAGCATATTACTTATCGTTGTTCCTATCATTTGTATAAGTTCTGGAATAGATTTAGAGGGGCTGGTTCCAATTTCGGAAACTTTATATTGGTGTTTCTTCTCTTTAGCTGGACTATTAGCTATTATAAGCGGAAAACAAATATCGAGTATTCGTTCTATGGGGACGATTTTGGTTATAACAGGGCTGTGCTCCGTAACTGGTTATCATCTTTTATATCTAACTGCGTAAAAAAACACAAAAAAGCAGGGAAATTAATTCCCTGCTTTTCTATTTGGTTTATTGCCTGATGGTAAGAAGAACGATAACATCCAAGCAATCCCTGCGAGTATTGTTGCAATTAAGAAGGCATCGTTAATACCGTTAATTGCAGATAGCTTTGAAATTTGTCCATATAATAGTTGCGTGCCCATCGCATCTCCTGCTTGCGCTGATCCGGCTAAGGCCGCTAAGCTTTGCCCTATACCGTGTACTTTATCAACTAAAATTGGATTTGACGTCGTTAACATATTACCGTAATCTGCTACGTGAGCAGTTGTTTGTTGCGTCATAAGTGTAATTAAAATCGCTGTCCCAATTGAACCCGCTACTTGTCTTGACGTATTTTGCGTTGCTGTACCGTGAGAAATTAATTTCATCGGCAGTGCGTTCATACCAGCTGTCATAATTGGCATCATAATGAATGACATACCAATTGAACGTATAATATAATCCGTCATAATAACGCTATACGGTGTATCCATCGATAATTTTGTAAATTCATATGTCGCATACGTCGTAATTGCCAATCCAATTATCGCTAATGGACGGATGCCATATTTATCGAATAATTTACCCGCTACTGGTCCCATGATCCCCATAATTAATGAACCTGGAAGAAGTAGTAAACCTGATTCAATTGGCGTGAAGCCACGAATATTTTGTAGATATACTGGAAGTAATAGCATACCTCCGAATAATGCCATCGTTACGATTGCATTAATTACTAAAGTAAAAGTAAATACTGGATATTTAAACACTTGTAAATCAAGCATTTTATTGTCCGTTGTTAACTCTCTCCAAATAAATAACGCTAAACCAATTACACCGATAACAAGTGAAATAATGACTTCTGCACTAGTCCAACTATTATTTCCAGCTTCACTAAATCCGTACAATAAGCTTCCTAGTCCAATACTTGAACTAACCACACCGAATATATCTAATTTCGTTTTAGACACTGGCTGAGCTAGTGTAAAGAATTTTAAAGATAGGAACGTAATAATTAAACCAATAATAAACATCGCATAGAACATTAAGTTCCAGCTATAGTTTTCAATCACCCAACCTGTTACAGTTGGTCCGATAGCTGGTGCTAAAATCATCGCTACACCTAGTAATCCCATCGCTGCTCCGCGCTTATGAGGTGGGAATAATGTCATGAAGATATTCATACCAACTGGCATTAAAATACCCGCACCAACCGCTTGAATAACGCGGCCCGTCATCATCATTGTAAAGTTTCCTGAAGTAGCACAAATGATAGATCCTACCGTGAAGAATAACATTGCTGCTACGAATAATTTACGATACGTAAATCGTGAAACTAAAAAGGCACTAATCGGTACTAAAATACCATTTACAAGCATGAAGCCTGTAATTAACCATTGTGCTGTTGAAGTTGATACGTTAAATTCATTCATTAACGGAGGCAATGCAACGTTTATGATTGTTTGGTTTAAAATAGAAACGAACATACCGAGAATTAATACTGTTACAACTGCTTTTACGTTCACATTCTCTATAGGCATAGACGTTTGTTTTTTCGGTACTTCTTTTTCTTGTTTTACTTCTTCTTGCTTTCCTGTTTCCAACTCAACTACATTAGAAATTTCCGATTCTTGCTTGTGTTCAATTTCTTTCTCTTCTGTTTCTACCTTACTTACTTCTATTTTACTTACGGCTGGGACTTGTTCTTCTCCCGCGTTCGTTTTTTTCTTTCGTAAAAGACGATTTACAAGGAAGAAGACGATTATACAAAATAGTGCATATCCTGCAATTACGATTGAGGACATCTCATCTCCCCCTTACTTATGAATACGAACTGTCACATTCATTCCAGGAACAATATTTACTGATTTGCTATGATCTAAAGAAATTTTAACTGGTACTACTTGTGTTACTTTCGTATAGTTCGCTGTTGCGTTGCTTGATGGCAACATAGAGAATGTGTTCGCTGTTGTTAAGCCAACTTGTTCTACTTTTCCTGTTAACGTTGTATCTGGGTATGCATCTACATACACATCTACATCTTGACCTTTTTGAACATCATCAACATCTGTTTCTTCAATGTTTGCTGTTACCCATAAATTGTTCATATCGAATGCGTAAGCAATCGGGCTACCAGCTCCAACGAAAGCATTTGTTGTTGCGTTTGATTGTACAACTGTTGCATTTTGTGGAATTGTTACATCTACTGTTTGTTCTCCATTAGCTGCCGCTACAGTAACAGCACCTAATTTATCATTCTCGTTGTAATTCTTACCTACTTCAGCTTTCCAGTCAGTTAATTTACCTGCCACTGGTGAAGCAATCGGAATTACCTTTCCATCAATTTTTGCATTGTCTGTTTTTAAATAATTTTCCGCTTGATTGTAATAGTAATAACCGCCAATGCCGCCGCCAACTAGTACAATTAATGTGATAATGTTGATAATCACCATTCTTCGAAACTGATTCATTGCATTCCTCTCCTTATATCGCATATAATTTTTTTCTAAACTATTTACGTCCTTATTGTTTAGAGTGTTTAATTGTTAATTATATTAACCTTTAAACAAAAAAATCACACCATCTGCGGTGTAAATCGAAATTTATCTACCTGCGAGCGGTGCTGATTTCTGAAGGACTATCGTTTATAATTATAAATAATTATTTTGAAACTACAACCGACAATTTACGTATGAAATGTCGCTTAAACAACAATATAATACCAATATGTTGTTTAAGTATAGAAAATTAAACGAGGGGAAATAAAAATGTCTATTAAAAATACAAATGATCCACGTGTAAAACGGACGAGACAACTCATACAGGATGCTTTTGTCGCTTTAGTAGGCGAAAAAGGGTTTGAAAATGTAACTGTTCAACATATTGCAGAACGTGCTCCTGTAAATCGCGCTACATTTTATAGCCATTACCACGATAAATATGACTTATTAGACAAAAGCATTGAAGAAATGTTAGAGAAGCTAACAGAGGTTATTAAACCGAAAAATAGAAATAAAGAAGATTTTCAACTTACATTTGATTCACCACATCCAAGTTTCTTTGCTTTGTTCGAACATATTGCAGAAAATGCGAATTTTTATAACGTCATGCTTGGTGATAAAGCTGCTGGAAACTATACGTATAAGATGATGAAAGCAATTCAAACACATTTAACATTAAGCCTCTCTATTTCACAACCTAACGATGAAAAACTAATGGTTCCACGTGATATTCTCATTAGTTATGTTACTGGTGCTCACCTCGGGATGATTATGTCATGGCTAAAAAGAGGAATGATATATACCCCGCATTTTATGGCCATGCAATTAACTCGTTTAATAATTTTAGGGGCGCATACTGCAGCTGGATTAGAACGACCTTTTTAAAACATAAAAAAGCGAAGGAGAGGCTCCTTCGCTTTTTCTATTAATTAAATGTAATGTTATGTACAGCCTCTTTATCAAGACGTTTAATAACTTCTACAATTAACTTCACTGCATTTTCATAGTCATCACGGTGCAACATTGCCGCATGAGAATGAATGTAACGCGTTGCAATCGTAATTGCCATAGAAGGAATACCATTTACAGCAATATGAATTGCACCTGCATCAGTTCCTCCGCCCGCTACTGAATCATATTGATACGGGATTTGTAATTCGTCAGCAACATCTACTACAAAGTCACGTAAACCTGTATGTCCAATAACAGAAGCATCATATAAAATGATCTGTGGTCCATCTCCCATTTTACTTTGCGCTTCTTTTGCCGTTACACCTGGCGTATCTCCAGCGATACCAACATCTACTGCGAATGCGATATCAGGTTTAATATAGTTTGCAGATGTTTTCGCACCACGAAGACCCACTTCTTCTTGTACAGTCCCTACGCCATATACAACGTTTGGATGCTTTTCATCTTTTAATTGTTTTAATACGTCAATTGCAATTGCACAACCAATTCGGTTATCCCATGCTTTTGCAAGTAACATTTTTTCATTCTTCATCACTTGGAATTCAAAGTAAGGTACAACTTGATCTCCTGGTCGTACGCCCCACTCCATCGCTTCTTCTTGGCTAGAAGCACCAATATCGATGAACATGTCTTTAATGTCAACCGGCTTTTTACGTGCTTCTGGAGGTAAGATGTGCGGTGGTTTTGAACCAATTACACCTGTTACATCTCCTTTACGTGTTACAATTGTCACGCGTTGCGCAAGCATAACTTGTGACCACCAGCCACCAACAGTTTGGAAACGAAGGAAGCCTTTGTCATCAATTTGCGTAATCATAAAGCCAACTTCATCTAAATGACCCGCAACCATAATTTTAGGACCGTTTTCTTCCCCTACTTTTTTCGCAACTAAACTTCCTAAATTATCAGTAGAAAGTTCGTCCGCAAACGGCTCAATATATTTCTTCATTACTTCGCGTGGTTCACGTTCGTTACCCGCAATACCACGTGCATCTGTTAATTCTTTTAGCATTGTCAATGTCGCGTCTAATTTTGTCATTGCCAACACCCTCCTTTTTCTTCAGTCACTTCATTATACAAAACGAAATTGAAATATTCAAAAATTAAATTAGTATCCTTGTGTTTGACGCTGATGATTTACTTCGTTTTTATCTAAATATGCCTTTTCAATCTCTTCTTGTTCAAACTCAAGCGCTTGTCCAAGTCGAAGATAGCTTGTAAATAATTCAATATAGTTCGTAATAGATGGTTGATCTGTAAAACGAATTACCTTCGCATATGTGTCTAAGAAAATTTCTACTTGTGTTTTATTCGTTTGTGCACACTTATAGAATAAGAAGTTTTTATCAATACCTAAATCAATTCCGATTGATAAAATAAAATGCAAACCATCTACATATTCTTCTAATATTACTTCACGTTCTGATGCTGGTTTGTTACTCCAATATTTAAAGCAACGTGTTTCGTTTGCTAGTTCTCCAATTTCTACAAGAAGAGCTAACATTTTTTCTTTTAACAACTTTTTCGGTTGTAAGTCATGTTCTTTCGCAATACGGTCATCTAATTCTTTTTGTAATTTAAATAGTTGTAGTAAGTCCATTCTATTGTCCTCCTCCAACATCGCATTTCACGCAACAATGTTGTTTCATCTCAAAGTTCATTATTATTTTCGTTTCTTATTAATAAGTCAGCCATTTACCTCTTTACAAAATAGCTTGTCCTTAATTTACAAATACGTTTCAATCATCACGATTAGATTGTTCACTCCGATTGGTGATAGTTAATAATTATCCCGGGATTGCCCACTGATAAAAAATTTATTTTATCTGATGAAAGTTCCATATCATCTTTCCATTATAGCAGTGTCGTTTCACCTAGGAAAGATACTCTTCTTTCCAAAGGGGTATAATAAAAAAAAGCCAGGAGGATTCTCCTGACTTCATATATATATTCTTCTATATCGCTATTACTTTTATATTCCTTTTGTCATATCAATAACAACATACTTCTTCTCTTTACATACAAATAAAAAAACCTTAGAAGAAAAATCTTCTAAGGTTTCAACTAATTAATTAGTTAATGTTGTTTTTTGCAACTGTTGCTAATTCAGCGAAAGCTTTTTCGTCATGAACAGCTAAGTCAGCAAGCATCTTGCGGTTAACTTCGATGCCAGCATTTTTAAGACCGTGCATTAAGCGGCTGTAAGAAAGACCATTCATACGAGCTGCTGCGTTGATACGTGTGATCCATAATTTACGGAAGTCACGTTTCTTTTGACGGCGGTCACGGAATGCATACATTAGAGATTTCATAACCTGTTGGTTAGCAACCTTGAATAATGTATTTTTTGAACCGTAGTAACCTTTTGCTAATTTAATTACTTTTTTACGACGTTGACGAGTAACTGTACCACCTTTTACTCTTGGCATAATATTACCTCCTAATTGTTCTATATATCAGCCGAACTTATTTTAAGTTGTCAAGCATTTGACGAATGCGTTTGAAGTCACCAGCGCTTACTACACCAGCTTTACGTAGTTTACGTTTAGCTTTTGTAGATTTGTTAGCGAATAAATGGCTTGTGTAAGCGTGAGAACGTTTCAGTTTACCTGATCCAGTCTTTTTGAAACGCTTTGCAGCGCCGCGATGAGTTTTTTGTTTAGGCATAGGTATTTCCTCCTCTATCTATTACTTATCGTTTTTCGGTGCTAAAACTAAGAACATACTGCGTCCTTCCATTTTAGGCTTAGATTCAACTGTACTAACTTCAGCACAAGCTTCTGAGAAGCGATCTAAAACACGTTGACCGATTTCTTTATGAGTAATGGCACGTCCTTTAAAGCGAATTGACGCTTTAACCTTGTCGCCTTTCTCTAAAAACTTGATAGCATTACGAAGTTTTGTGTTAAAGTCGTGTTCATCAATTGTTGGACTTAAACGAACTTCTTTCATGCTAATTACTTTTTGATTTTTGCGCTGCTCTTTTTCTTTCTTCTGTTGCTCAAAGCGGAATTTACCGTAGTCCATAATGCGGCATACTGGCGGTTTCGCATTTGGAGCAACTAATACTAAATCAAGATTAAGATTTGCAGCTAAGTCTAAAGCGTCATTACGAGACTTGATTCCAAGTTGATCGCCATTTGCGCCAACTAAACGTACTTCACGTGCACGAATTTGCTCGTTAATCATCATATCCTTGCTAATAGTAAGCCACCTCCAAGGTTTTCTCAGAACATATTTTGTAGTCATAGAACCCGACAAAAAAAGTGCGGGCATACGACACCCACACTTGTAAAATCTTAAGTAAGAAATACATTTACCTGTTAACTGCGAATGCGTCCATCAGGTGAGAAGCGGGTGCTTCTACTTGTTCCACAAAACAATATTCTATTATCCTTGATGAGTTTATCATAGGACATGACGTCTGTCAAGAAGACGCGATGTGTTTTACTAACAACAAGAAATATTGTAACAAACAACTAACATACTTGCAATACTTTTTTATGATAAGTGTTACATGGTTATTTTTTCTAATTTTTCTCACTTATATTACATAGAAAAGCCGCGGTATACCGCGGCTCTTTCTTATCGTTTTCCTTCTACTTTAATCATATCAACAAAAGCATCTAATGCGATTGTTTCTGATTTTTGCTCACCATATTTACGTACGTTTACGCCGTTTTCAGTTACTTCATTGTCACCTACTACAAGCATGTACGGAATTTTTTGCATTTGTGCTTCACGGATTTTGTAACCAATTTTCTCTTCACGAGTATCTAATTCAACACGGATACCAGCACGGCGTAATTCATCTTGTACTTTCTTCGCATAGTCTAAATGTACTTGCGGAGAAACTGGAATTACTTGTGCTTGAACTGGTGCTAACCAAGTTGGGAATGCACCTTTGTATTCTTCAATTAAGAAGGCTACGAAACGTTCCATAGTTGATACAACACCACGGTGAATTACAACTGGACGGTGTTGTTTACCGTCTTCACCAACGTAAGATAGCTCAAAGCGTTCTGGAAGTAAGAAGTCTAATTGTACAGTTGAAAGTGTTTCGTCTTTTCCAAGAGCAGTACGAACTTGAACGTCAAGTTTCGGACCGTAGAATGCCGCTTCACCTTCAGCTTCGTAGTAATCAAGACCCATTTCATCCATAGCTTCTTTTAACATGCCTTGTGCTTTTTCCCACATCTCATCATCAGCATAGTACTTTTTAGTATCTGCTGGGTCGCGATAAGATAGACGGAATGAGTAGTTCTCTAAACCGAAATCTTTGTACACTTCTAGAGTTAAGTTTACAACGCGTTTTAACTCTTCTTTAATTTGATCTGGGCGTACGAAAATGTGCGCATCGTTTAAAGTCATTCCGCGTACACGTTGTAATCCAGATAACGCACCTGACATTTCATAGCGGTGCATTGTTCCAAGTTCCGCAATACGGATTGGTAATTCACGGTAGCTGTGAATATCGTTTTTATAAACCATCATATGGTGAGGGCAGTTCATTGGACGAAGAACTAACTCTTCATTATCCATTTCCATTGATGGGAACATACCATCACGGTAGTGATTCCAGTGACCAGAAGTTTCATAAAGCTCTCTGCTTCCTAGTACTGGAGTGTATACGTGATCATAGCCTAAGCTCGCTTCTTTATCAACGATGTAACGCTCGATAATGCGGCGAATTGTTGCACCCTTTGGTAACCAAAGTGGTAAACCTTGTCCTACTTTTTGGCTATTAGTAAATAGTTTTAATTCTTTACCTAATTTACGGTGATCGCGCTCTTTTGCCTCTTCAAGCATACGTAAGTGCTCATCTAATTCTGCTTTCTTAACGAATGCAGTACCGTAAATACGTTGTAGCATTTTATTATTGCTATCGCCGCGCCAGTAAGCACCCGCAACGCTTAATAATTTAAATACTTTAATTTTCCCTGTAGATGGAAGGTGAACACCACGGCAAAGGTCGAAGAATTCACCTTGCTCATAGATTGAAATAATCGCATCTTCTGGAAGATCGTTAATTAAATCTAATTTTAACTCATCGCCGATTTCTTCAAAGCGGCGAAGTGCTTCTGCACGTGGTACTTCATGGCGAACGATTTCTAAGTTCTCGTTCACAATTTTTTGCATTTCTTTTTCGATTTTCTTGAAGTCTTCAACTGTAATTGCTTCTTCCATATCAATATCGTAGTAGAAGCCGTTTTCGATTACTGGGCCAATGCCAAGCTCAAGCTTAACATCTTTATATAAACGTTTTAACGCTTGTGCTAAAAGGTGGGCTGTTGAATGGCGTAAAATGTATAAGCCATCTTCAGAATCTAATGTAATAATAGAAACTGCACCATCTTCTTCGATTGGTGTAACAAGATCGATCATCTCATCGTTTAATTTTCCAGCCACAGCTTTTTTCTTTAAGCCTGGGCTAATAGAAGCTGCGATTTCTTCAGTTGTTACGCCTTTTGGAAACTCCTTCACAGCTCCATCAGGGAAAGTAATTTTAACTACATCTGCCATCACTGGTCACTCCTCTTTTTCTCAAAATAAAAAACACTCATCCCGTAAAAAGGGACGAGTGTTGAATTCGTGGTTCCACCCTTGTTCCAATTAACCTTATTGTTAATTGCTCAAGTTCAACATAACGGTGTTGTCCGTTAGCAATTACTAGAAAAACCGTTCACTGCTAAAGTTTAGAGGTGGTAAGTAATAATCCCGTACTAGGAAGCTCACACCCTAAGGCTTCCCTCTCTGAAAATCGTAGAAAACTACTCATGTCCTCATCATGACATTTCAATATATTTCATTTATGTAGGTAATTATATGCTCAAAAACTTAGAAAATCAAGGGCGTTACCTTTATTTTTTAAATTTTTCACATTGCGCTCAAACTCATGTAATCCATGTAATTGGACCCGTTCTTGAAATACATTTCGCAAAGTAATAATCATATTATGATCTTGTTCTTTCGTATATAAATAAATTTTTTTTGGCGAAATAGAAAGAAGTGGTGCAATTACTTTCGTGTCAATATATACATCCTTTTGCTTCAATAATTCCTCGTCTATATATTGGACCAATTTCTCCTGTTTTAAACGTCTACCTTTATCATCATAGAAAATAAAACTTTCATCAAAAATAAGATGCACACAGGACAAACGTGATTTCCGGCTACGTACTTGTTGCCGGAGCGTCTCAATAAACATTTGATATTCTTGCTCCAACTTATACTCATCAATCGCCACTTCAGCAAGCTTAGCTACCATTTCCCTATATGTACGAAGACGAAAACGAACATATGATGAAAACGAGAATGAGAGCGGATCACAAAGCCAATTATTTAAAGAAGACTTAATATATGATTCAAATGTGTGACGTGTTAATTCACGAGCAATCCCTTTTCTTCTTCCCTTTAAAATCTCTTGTGCCATATGCAATATTTGATGACACTCTTCTTGTTCCTCATAAAAAAACTTTTCTTTTAAGATTGTATAAATCCACTCATTTTGCTTTACATTCACAATAAAATACACCATTACTGGCAATAAAATCTTTTCAATATAATTCGATTCACATACTGGTATGTGAATTACAATCTTTTGTTCCTGTAAATACACACTCGTTTCCTTATATAACAGTTCCGCCCTTTTCAGTAGTTGTCTATATACATGCATAGCATCATTTTTTTCTTCGAAGCAAATTTCAATCACTTTTGTCCCCCCTTTTATCCCCGCTCTAAAGGATTGTATCTATACGTTACAAATCCTATAAGAGTCCGTCCCGCGTGAAGTTCACTCTTAGTAGAATTACATTTCCTATCGTTAGAAAATCCACTCGATATGGCTTGCTAATTTTATATATATTAAGGGAGGGAGAAAAAAATGATACAAGCTACAATGAATTTTCCATAAGAACTTTTCATTTTACAATTCATCTAGTCTGAAAAGTGTTCAAAACGAAAAAAGAGCAAGCTTTTCAGCTTACTCTTTACTTATGACGTCGGTTTTTCCCACCAATTGTAATTGGCTTCGCTAAATATTTAATTCGTTCCATAATACGCGCTGCTTTCATTTGTTCTGCTTCACCACGCTGTGTATACGTTAAATGATGTTCCAATTCCTTGAAATCAAAGTTAGACGTAAAGAACGTCGGTAAGTTTTCTAACATACGGAATTGTAAAATTGCACCAAGTACATCATCACGCACAAAGCTTGACATCGCTTCCGCTCCGATATCATCTAACATTAAAACTTGTACGCGTTTCACCGCATCAATCTTTTCCCCAATCGAATTATCTTGAATCGAACTTTTAATTTCACGTAGAAATTCAGGGAAATATACGAGCATCGAACTAATTTTCTTTCGAGCAAGCTCATTCGCAATTGCTCCTAACAAATACGTTTTCCCTACACCAAATTTACCGTACAAATATAAACCTTGTACTTTTTTACCAGGTTCATATGTACTTAAAAATTCATTGGCTGCACCAATTGCATCAATACGCGCATCTAAATCAGACGGATCTAAGTTTTCCATCGTTGCCTGTAAAATGTCAGTTGGCATATATACACTTTGAACGAGTTTTTCATATTTCTTCCTCTCGTCATATGCTACTTTTCTAACGCAACGATCATATTGAATATCAATCATCTTCCCTTGGATAACGAGCTTTGGTTCATATCCTTGCAGCATGTTTTTACACGAACCTAGATCTGGACAATCTACGCAACCTACACTTTGTCCAATATATTCGTATAATTTTACAAGACTGCGCTCAATCATAGAAGTTGTTACTTCACCTTTATGTTCGTCTATAAATTCTTTCACACGCGGATGTGCCATTACTTCCGCCTTTAATACTTCATATCTATTTTTAAAATTTTCATTTTCCATTAACTTTGCAAATGAATTTTGAATATGCTCCATTTTCTCACCTCAAAGAGCGTTCATTCTCTTCTATTAATCACGCTTATATTTTTTCAACACTTCTTCTAGTCGTTTTCGTTCATCTTCTAACGTACTTGCATCTTTTTTCTTACTTACATCTTTCTTCACTGTTTCTGTTTCTTTCTCTTGTTCTTTCGGCTCTTCTTTCAGCCAATCCGGTACCATTTCTGTTCGGACCGTTTTCTTCGACGTACGGCCTTTCTTCTTCGTCTCAGCCCATTCTTGATATTGACGGTTTTCTTCTTTCGCTAACGCCATTGCTTCAGCTACTGTACCGACCTTTTTGCGTGCCCAATGCCCTGCAATCTTCTCCACATACGTTTTCGCAAGTTTCATATCTGAGCGTAGCATAACGTAATAAATAAGTACATTCACAACACCTGGAGTTAACTTTTGATTGATCATTACATCTTCAACGATTTGCAAGTCAGCCTTCGTCGCCTCTGCACCACCAGAAATTTCTTTCAATAGTTGTTTCGGTGAGATTTCCTCTAACTGTTTTATTAACATCTCTTCTTGCGTAGAAGGCTCTTTCTCTTTCATCACACGTGCAGCGTGAGGTTGTACTCTTTCACTTAATACTGGTAATGCTTGACCGTTTTCGAACTGATACCAATCACGTGCTCCTTTTCTAAGCCTTTCAATATCAATTGTCTGCATCTCTGTCACCGCACCAAGAACGATATTTTGCATCGATAACACATCTACACCGTATACGTAAGCAAGCGTGATAACACACTCTCGCACTTGATCTGTAATCGCCTTTTTAGGAACAAGGGCGGACAAGCCATCTACAAATAAGGAGAAATCAAAGAAATCATTCCAAACTTTCGGAGCGTCCCCCTTCTCGTTACTTGGCATAGCTGTCGTTTTTGGAATACGAAGATCCTCTTGCGCATGCTCAAGCTGACCTGGATTAAACGAACCAAACACATCATTGAAAGAACGTGTAACATTTTCATAAGATACAAAATCAAATTCTTCTTCTAAGAAATATTGCTTTACTTGATTATATTTTGTCCGACTCAATCGATTGTATAAAAAGATACTTAAAACAATATCATCAAAAAACTGCTTCGGCGATAAAGGTGGTTGCAGCTCGTATATAAACATTCGAATATCTTTTTCTTTCTTAATATATACTTTTAAAAGCCCAATTGCCTCTAACTTTACCCGTTCCTCATATATTTCGGGAAGCTGCATTTGCATGGTCACCATAAGGGAATGATGCGTATTCTCTTTTCCAAACACACGATCTTGCTCTAACTCTCCCCATAGCGTCATGTACAAGCTAAACGCTCTACTACCTATTAACGGCTGATACAACATCGTTAACACTTTTCGGTCGTAATTATGCAGTAACCCTTTCGCACTTACTTTATAACGATCAATTGGCAATAGCTCCATCCATGACTGTTTTTCCATTCTTGCTTTTCCTTTCTCTCATCCAATCTATCCTCTATTTCATTCGTTCTATCTTCATTATATAATTTCTTAGCGAAAAAGAGCTATTAGCTTTCGCTTCTAGCTCTCTTATCTCATTACTTACGGTATGTAAAGAGAATACAATACAGATTCTACTCTCTTTCTTTTTGCAGTATATCTTTTAATTCTTCAATAAATACATTTAAATCTTTAAATTGGCGATATACAGATGCAAAACGTACGTAAGCAACATCATCAATATCACGCAGTTCTTCCATAACAATTTCGCCAATCATATCACTTTTCACTTCTGATATCCCTAAATTACGAAGTTCACGTTCCACACTTTGAGTTACTTCTTCTAATTGCCTTAAAGATACTGGTCTTTTTTCGCACGCTTTAATTAAGCCGCGTAAAATCTTTTCTTTATTAAACTCTTCTCGTGTGCCTTCTTTTTTTACAACGATAAGTGGTGACTCTTCTACTCTTTCGAATGTCGTAAAGCGACTTAAACAACTTTCACACTCTCTCCTTCTTCGAATAGAGCGCCCCTCGTCTACCGGACGCGAATCTAACACTCTTGTACCATTATGAGAACAGGATGGACAACGCAATATATTCACTCCTTTACACTATACTCTTCATTTTTTCTCTACTTACTTCATCTGACAATATATATACAGTATTATATAACTCATTCTAACTCTCTTACCACTTTAAGTTTAAGCACATTATTTTCTCATCTCGTTTTCAAAATAAGATGGTAGATAGGATGCTAACTTATTCGTAAGAGCTCAGTTTATCTAACTAACAAGTACGTTATATTTTTCCTTTTTCATAAACTAAAAAAGAGGTGCATTATACACCTCTTTACATTTTAAATCAATTATGTTCTTTTTTAAAGAGCTTTTGTTTCTCTCTGCTTAATTTCGAAGCTACCAGTGCCTCGAGGAAGCTCGATGCTCTCACGCGTTTTCGCGTTTAAACCTTCTGCAATATATTCTGCAGCAACATTTGGATCAATACGATCCCCACAAGTATAAACATCAATACTCGCGTAACCGTGCTCCGGAAAGCTATGAATTGTTAAATGTGATTCCGAGATAATTACTACTCCACTTACACCTTGTGGTGCAAATTTATGAAAAGCAACCTCACGCACTTCAGCACCAGCTCTTAGTGCTGCATCCACAAATAATTGTTCAATATACGGCATGTCATTAAGCTTGTCGAAATCGCAATCCCAAAGTTCAGCGATCACGTGACGACCCATCGTATCCATAGTATCCATTCTACAGTTCCCCCTTGTAAATTTATTCTAACTGTTCGAATTGAAAACTAATTTGCAATTTGGCTTGCTCCACTACCACGGGGGAAAGTTAGTCCAGAGAGGTCCTAACCCTTTAAGTAGTGACTACGTACCTCAGCTCTTAAGTTTACGAGTGTTAGTATACTTTGTTTATTTTCATTTTGCAACAACAGTTTTTTCGATTTTCTGTCATATTTTCCTCTTTACTTTTCCCTAAAAAAAATAAATGATTCACAAATACAGTAATAACAACGCTTCGTGGTATGTCCACTTTCCAAAATATACTCATATAATTTTTTTCCTTTTCAGAAAAAATTAAAAAAAGAGAGCAATATTTACTTGCCCTCTCCCTTATTCACTTAAATATGTTGCATATTTTTTTGTTTCGCTAATTCGTCAACAACTAACGTTACAAGATCTACAACACGACGAGAGTAGCCCCACTCGTTATCATACCAAGCAAGCACTTTCACTTTACGATCACCCATTACCATTGTAGATAAACCATCAATAATAGCTGAGTGTGTATTTGTATTAAAGTCGATAGATACTAAAGGTTCTTCACTGAATTCTACAATGCCTTTTAACGCACCGTTTGCAACAGTTTTGAATGCGTCGTTAATAGCTTCAACTGTCACATCACGTTTTACATCTACTACTAAGTCAACAAGAGACACGTTTGGTGTTGGTACACGAAGTGCCATACCATGAAGTTTTCCATTTAAATGCGGAAGAACTTTTGCTAGCGCTTTCGCAGCACCTGTCGTTGTCGGAATAATTGATTGTCCGCAAGCACGTGCTCTTCTTAAATCTTTATGTGGGTTATCAATATTTTTTTGGTCATTTGTATAAGCGTGAACTGTCGTCATTAAACCGTTTTCAATTCCAAACTGCTCATCTAACACCTTAACAACAGGCGCTAAACAGTTTGTTGTACAAGATGCATTTGAAATAACAGTATGTTTTGTAATATCTAATTGGTCTTCGTTCACACCAACTACAATTGTTACATCTTCATTTTTACCAGGCGCTGTTAAAATAACTTTTTTCGCTCCGGCTTCAACGTGAAGAATTGCTTTTTCTTTTGAATTAAATTTACCAGTTGCTTCAATTACAACTTCAACACCTAGATCTGTCCAAGGCAATTCCTTTGGATCGCGGTTGTTTAAAAGGCGAATCATTTTCCCATCAACTAATAAGTGATCTTCAAATGCTTCTACTGTTCCGTCAAACTTGCCGTGAACTGTATCATATTTAATTAGATGTGCTAACGTTTCAGATGGATAGCTTGCATTGATTGCTACAATTTCGAATGCGCTTTCTTTTATTGCCTGACGAAATACCATTCTCCCAATACGTCCAAATCCATTAATTGCCACACGAGTCATAATATGTTATCCCCCTTGAATGCGTTATACTATTTATCTCCAATCCCAATAATAGTATAACACAAAAAGGGGATATGTCACTAAGCATTTTCATTAATTTCACAATTTTTTAGTCAATAATGTTCCAATTCTTTAAAATTACCTGCAATTGTGTTTTCGTTCCCATAATTGTGCCATCATTATTTATCACTCCATCTGCATGTTTCACTTTTTCCTCTAACGGCATTTGAGATTGAATACGAGCCGTTGCTTCTTCTTCTGAAAAATTATTTCGCTTCATTAAACGTTCTAATTGCGTATGTGGCTTAACTGCTACAACTAAAACGCGGTCCACGAGACTTGTTAATTTACTTTCAAATAAGAGAGGAATATCTAACACAACCGCTTGCATACCTTCTTTTATGTACATTTCTTTTTGCCTATTCATTTCCTCACGCACTGCAGGATGAACAATTTTATTTAACTGCAATCGTTTTTCTTCATTATAGAAAACGACGCTTCCTAATTTTGGACGATCTAGTTCTCCATCTTCTTGTAAAATTTCCGTTCCAAACACTTCTACAATTTTGTTATATGCTGGTTTTCCTCGTTCTACAACTTCTCGCGCAATAATATCTGCATCAATAACTGGTATACTTAGCTCACGAAACATTTGAGACACTGTACTTTTTCCACTGGCAATGCCTCCCGTTAATCCAATTACTACTGTCATCATAATCCTCCTCACAATATAAAAGGCGCGAAACTAATGTTCCACGCCCATACTTACATTTTCCAAATTCCAATAATAATGAGTAATACCCCAGGCAGGAATGTAAATTTTTGTAACCATTTCATATTTGATAACACCGTTCCAAGTTTCATTCCAATAAATAAAAACAAAGAACTCATTACTGCAACTAATATCGCCATCATAGCCGGTGCATACCCTAATAAAGATGCACCAATTCCAGCACCGAATGAATCTACAGATAGAGCAATACCAAGAAGCAATGCTTCTCCTGCAGAAATGGTGCCTGATTTATCGAAATCTGCTACAGTCGGTTTCCGTAAAATTTGAATCACTAGCCCAAGCGAGGCAATCTCTAATTTCCAGACCTTCTCCTCTTGCTTCGGCTCTTCTTTTTTCTCACTTCGAAAAAATTGATATAATACCCAAATTCCTATTCCAATAAGAACAAGCCCACCGATACGCGTTGCGATAACAGGTGAAAATATTTTCGCGATCATATGTCCAATTCCCATTGAAACAAGCATAACAGCCGCTGAACACATTCCGATAATTATAATTGATCTTAGTGGAATTCTTACACTTCTTAAACCATATGTTAGCCCTACACTACAGCTATCTAAGCTTAATGTAAAAGCTAATAAAATAAGAGATAAATAAAGGTACATCGGTAAGCTCCTCCCTTATACATAGCTCTGCTGTATGTATATGACAAATGCCTATCCGATGTTATCTCTTTTCTATATTCTAGGCTGACAAATTGGGCAGTAATGCGTTCCTCTTCCGCCAACTACTGTTTTTTCTAATATCGTACCGCAAGTTACACACGGTTCTCCTTTTTTTCCGTATACATTTAGAAGTTCTTGGAACGAACCTATTTGCCCTTGTGAGTTGATATATGTTCGAATTGTACTTCCGCCTCGCTTTACCGCTTCACCTAACGTTGTAACAGTAGCCTCGTAAATTCGTTCAATTTCGTCTGTTGTTAAAGAAGACGCTTCTCGTTCCGGATGAATTTGAGAACGGAATAAAACTTCATCTACATATATATTTCCAAGCCCTACTAAAAGACGCTGGTCCAATAATACAACTTTTATTTTACGATTTGTCTTTTGCAATCTTTCTTGTAAATACTGTGGTGTCAATTCAGCATCAAATGGCTCCGGACCTAAGTCAGCAAGAGGCATTTGATTCATCTCTTCACCTTTCTTAAAGAGATGCATCGTACCAAACTTTCTCACATCTTTATAATGTAATTCAGTTCCATCTGTAAATAAGAAGCGGACGTGCGTATGCTTATCAATTGGCTCATCCTCTTGATGCAGTAAAAACTTACCTTCCATACGCAAATGTGAAACAATAACATAATTCGTTACATATAACAGCAAAAACTTCCCTCTTCGCTTTATATTTTCAATCTTCTCGCCTCTTAGCATTTCTTTAAAGATTTCCGCATCATCCGGTCGTTTTACTATTTTGGGATAGGTAACAATAACATCTTCAATCGTTTTTCCTGTTACAAGATTTTCAAGTGTCCGTCTGACGTTTTCAACCTCTGGTAATTCAGGCATTTCATCACTTCCTTATTTTGCGTCGTACCAAGTTGGACCGTAAGAATAATCAACTTTCAGCGGAACTGCAAGTTCAATTGCATGCTCCATCACTTCTGGTACAAGCTTCTCTAATTTTTCAATTTCTTCTTTTGGTGCTTCAAATATCAATTCATCGTGTACTTGCAGAAGAAGACGCGCTTGTAATCCTTCTTCTTCTAAACGATCTGCCATAATAATCATCGCTTTTTTAATAATATCTGCTGCAGTACCTTGAATTGGTGTATTCATAGCTGTACGCTCAGCAAAGCTACGTAAATTGAAATTACGACTCGTAATTTCCGGAATGTAACGGCGGCGATTTAATAATGTAGCCACATATCCTTTTTGCTTCGCATCTTTTACGACGTCATTCATGTATTCTTGTACACCAGGGAAACTTTCTAAATACTTTTCAATAAATTCCGCTGCTGCTTTTCTTGTAATTCCTAAGTTTTGTGAAAGACCATAATCACTAATACCATACACAATTCCGAAGTTAACAGCTTTCGCTTGTCGTCTCATATTCGAATTTACTTCATCTTTTTCAACGCCAAATACATCCATAGCTGTTTTCGTATGAATATCCATGTCATGTTGGAACGCTTCCACTAGCCCTTTATCATTTGCAATATGAGCTAATACGCGAAGTTCAATTTGCGAATAATCTGCCGCGTACATAATCCATCCTTCTTCTGATGGAACGAATGCCTGACGAATCTTTCTTCCTTCTTCTAATCGAATCGGGATATTTTGCAAGTTCGGATCCGTCGAACTTAATCGACCTGTTTGCGTTAATACTTGATTGAAACGAGTATGGATTTTAGATGAGTCTTCATGTACAACTTTTAATAAACCTTCAATATAAGTTGAATTTAGTTTCCCTAATTGACGATAATGTAAAATATTTGGAATGATTTCATGGTGATCCATAAGCTTGTCTAGTACATCAGCTGACGTAGAATAACCTGTTTTCGTCTTTTTAATAACTGGTAAGTTTAAGTTCTCAAACAGAATAACACCAAGCTGCTTCGGTGAATTAATATTAAATTCTGTTCCCGCAAGCTTATAAATTTCCTGTTCCATTTCCTTTAATCTACCTGCAAGTTCTTCTCCCATACTACGAAGACGTTCCGTATCAACTTTTACACCTTTTACTTCCATATCAGCTAATACACGCGCAAGTGGTAATTCTAACTCTGTAAACAGGTCATATTGCTCATTCTTTTCTAACTCTTCAATGAATGTTTGCTTTACATCATATAATACATGCACTTTACGAGCTACATGCTCTGCTACTACCTCTAGCTCTGGAACAGCACGCTTCGCGCCTTTTCCGTAAACTTCTTCATCCGATTTTACAGCATGCGTTTCTTTCATTTTCGCTACAGTACGGAAATCTTTATCTGTGTCAGCCGGGTCAAGTAAATAAGCAGCGATTAATAGATCAAAGTCAATCCCTTGTATATCTATACCGTTCCATTTCAGTGCAACAATTGCACGCTTCGCATCAAATGTATGCTTTCTCATTTCTCCATTTGCAAGCCAGTCTTTAAAAGCGTCTGACTTAAGAGCAATGTCTGTCTGGATAAAGTAGCAACCATTTTCATTTTGAATACCAAAACCTTGAATGTCTGCTTTATGATAGTTATCTTCTTGTACTTCAACAATAAGCGCACTATCTTGCTGAAGCATTTCTTCTGTAACTTCTTCCACAATATCAAATGTAATATCATCTAATTCAGCTGGAGCCGTTTCTTCTGGCGTAACACCTAATTTATTTAAAAGAGATGTAAATCCTAAATTCTCGAACATTGGAATGACATCGCTCGGTTCATACCCTTTATATTCCATATCATCTACATGCACAGTAATCGGCGCATCTATAATAATAGTAGCAAGATCTTTACTCATAAGAGCTTGGTCCTTATTCGCTTCCAGTTTCTCTTTTAATTTCTTCCCGCTTACTTGATCTAGATTTTCATACACTTCTTCAACCGTTCCAAACTGTGTTAACAATTTAATCGCAGTTTTTTCACCAACTCCTGGTACACCTGGAATATTATCTGATTGGTCTCCCATTAAACCTTTCATATCGATAATTTGCTTTGGTGATAAGCTGTATTTCTCAAATAAAGCTTCTTTCGTATATTCATCTACTTCCGTAATCCCTTTTCGAGGAATACATACAAGCGTGTTATCAGAAACAAGTTGCAGTAAATCTTTATCTCCTGAAATAACTTTTACACTTGCTCCTTGTTCACTCGCTTCTTTCGCTAGCGTTCCCATAATGTCATCCGCTTCATAATTTTCTAATTCATAACGCGGTACGTTGAATGCATCAAGCATCTCACGAATAAACGGGAATTGTTCTGATAATTCAGGTGGAGTCTTTTGACGTCCTCCTTTGTACTCACTATATGTTTTATGACGGAATGTCGTTTTACCCGCATCAAATGCTACTAACATATGCGTCGGTTTTTCTTCCTCTAATATTCTCATTAACATCATTGTAAAACCGTAAATTGCGTTCGTATGTATACCTTTGTCGTTATTTAAAAGCGGTAGTGCAAAGAAAGCACGATACGCGATATTATTACCATCTACTAATACGACCTTTTTTTCCAAATCAGAAACCTCCCCATACAAATTTGAAATGATTTTTTTCACAGAAAAAAACCGTTCCTTTCCTCTCTCTATATTAACATGACTAATAGAGAGAAGAAAAATAACGGTTATTTTTCTTTCATATATAAACAGACTTATATTGGCATAAAGGGAAGTGACGAGAACAGCATAACTATTCTCGTCCAAAATTACTCCTTGGATGAAGGGGTTTTCATGTATTATATTAACAGAGCTTTATTAATATTTAATTAAGCCATTGTTAATATATTGTAAACATCCTTCATCCTATTTTTCAGTTGCTGATTTTGGTAAAACAACTGTAAATGTTGTCCCTTCCCCAACTTCACTATCCACTGTAATTGTACCGTGATGTGCCTCTACTAAATGCTTTACAATTGATAATCCAAGGCCTGTACCACCAGTATTTCTACTTCTCGCTTTATCCACTCGGTAAAAGCGTTCAAAAATACGCGGAATTTCATCTTTACTAATACCAATTCCAGTATCCGATACTTTTATATAAGCATTATATTTATCTTCTGCTAATTCTACAGAAACAACGCCTCCAGCCGGCGTATATACGATTGCGTTATTCATTAAATTAATAAAGATTTGCTGCAAACGACTTGGATCTCCGATGACAGAGACACGTTTTATCGTATTTACTTGTAAAGAGATTTCTTTTTCTCCTGCTTTATTATCAAGCACCATATGAATGTCCTCAAGAAGTCCCTTCATATCCACGGTCCCCATACTTAATTTAAATCCTTGTTGCTCAATCTTTGATAAATCTAATAAATCTTCAATTAATCCTTGCATACGTTCACTTTCTTTTAAAATAATGTGCAAGAAATGTTCGCAGAATTTTTTATTATTCATAGCACCGTCTAAGAGTGTTTCTGAAAAACCTTTAATAGAAGTAATCGGCGTTTTTAGTTCATGAGAAACATTCGCTAAAAAGTCTTTTCTCATTTGTTCTAACTTTTTCAGCTCAGTAATGTCATGGAATACAAGGACAATCCCTTTCCATTCATGGTTCGTCCCGATAATCGGTGCTCCATATACCTCGAAATGCTTTCGCTCAATTCCAAGTGGCAATAACATTTGTTTACGCACTTTCACTTCTGTCATAAAGATTTCTTCTACAAGCTCTATAATTTCCGGGTGATGAAACGACTCATAATATAATCGATCTAAATATTCTTCATCTGTTACATGGAAGGTCTCCTTATACGAACGGTTTACAAGGTTTATATAACCGCGGCTATCAATTAAAATCATTCCACTTCCCATATTTTCAATTAACGTATGCAGACGATCTTGTTGCATTTCTTGCTCAAGTGTCATCTCTTGTAAATTACGGGCTAAAATATTAATCGCTTTACTTAACATTCCCGTTTCATCTGAATGACTTTCATAAGCGCGCGCTTTATAATTGCCCTTCGCTAATTCGATAGCAACTTTCGTAACGGATTCAATCGGCCTAATATATTGCCCTGTAATTTTCATACCTAAAAATACAACGACAAGACAAGCGATAACAAATCCGATAATTAATAATCCCCACGTTTTTTGATGAACAGCTTTCAATGGCTCAATTGTACTTTTCACCAAAATGTATCCTTGTTTCCCTGCTACATCTTGAACGAATACCGCATGGTAAAATTCGTTATTCTGATCTGTTTCTTTCGTAATGACTTTATTTCTTTGCTTTGTTGTTTCAGAGGAAAGTTCTTTAATTATTCCTTGGCTAAACGCAGACTGTTCTCCCCCGCTATATTGAACTTTCTTTTTCTCATCTACAAATACAATAGAAGCCTGTATTTTTTCTTCTAACTTTTCAAATACATATGGATTTTTTAAAACATCATCAAAACCTTGTTCTTCTGCTAATACCGCAACATACTCTGTCTCTTTTACCATTCTCTCTTTCGCATGATCTATATAGTAGTTTTCAAACACGGTTTCTAACAATAAACCGAGTCCGACTAAAATAAACACAATAAGAGAAACAAATGTAAAAAGAAGCCTGGAACGAAATTTATTCATCCCCTTTTGGCTCCTCTAATTTATATCCTAAACCACGTATCGTTTTAATGTACGTCGGTTTTTTCGTATTTTGTTCAATTTTATCGCGCAAATGGCTAATATGAACGTCAACAATTCGTGTATCACCAGCAAAATCATAATTCCATACAGCACTTAATAATTGATCACGTGTCAATACGCGACTTTTATTTTTCGCAAGATAAACAAGTAATTCAAATTCTTTTGGTGTTAATTCAAGCTTTCTTCCTTGGAAATAAGCCTCATAAAACTCTGGTAAAATTTTAAGTTCAGCAATCATGATACTCTCTTCATCTGACGTTTCTGCAACTTGCTCTTCTTGTTGTAATTTTGTACGACGCAAAATCGCCTTCACACGAGCGACAACTTCCCTTGGGCTAAATGGCTTCGTCATATAATCATCTGCCCCAAGTTCAAGACCTAGCACCTTATCAAACTCATCATCTTTTGCTGTTAACATTAAAATCGGCGTCATAATACGCTGCAATCGTAATTCTTTACACACTTCCATACCATCCATTTTTGGAAGCATTAAATCTAATATAATTAAATCCGGACGTTCTGTTGTCGCTTTCTGAAGCGCCATCTCACCATCCATCGCTGTTATTACTTCAAAACCAGCTTGTTGTAAATTAAATTCGATTAAAGTTAAGATAAACTCCTCATCATCAACTACTAAAATACGATTGTTCATTCTTTTCCTCCAAGTTATAGACTTGAAACCTTCTTCATCCTAGTATTTTCCCCGTTATTCTCATCATACTAGAAAACAAGGTCCCTCTCAATATAATTGTCTATTCATGGATTCAGATTGTGCTATCGTTATTCCATAATTGCGTTCCCCTCAGTTATCAAGTGGTTACCCAGAATTTATAGATACATCTATCTTTTTTTAAGTCTTTTTCCGTATGAACTACAAACTCTCCCACTTGTCCTAGGAAAAATGAAAGAGCATATGCTATTTTATAATCCGGTGTTTCATATCCATTAAATACCCTTCCGTACATTTCATTCGCAATTGAATCAGCCCACACTCCAGCTTCTCTTATCGTTTCAAAGATAACGTCTTCTCCTTTCCATCTCATCTTAAAAATCACTCCTTCCATTGACTTATATTAACAATTTATATATATTTAATTAAATATATAAATATTAATAATATGGAGGTCTATGATGCGACTAGTACTACCTATTCTATCTTTAATAGTAACGTGTATTCTTACACTCAACGCCCCAAGCTGGGATACGATTAAAACGGGGTGTTCAGATTTCGCTGAAGGGTTCGCCGAAGGATTCTTCAACTAAAAATAGCGCTAGCCCCCTTATAAAAGGTATGCTAGCGCTATTCATATTTTCATGTTTTAAAAATTATCTAATGCTTTTTCCATAATAGAAACTGATTTGAAAGGCGGCGTTACTGTTAATGAACCCTTTACAACCGTTTCTCCTTTTTCATCATGAGCAGATACAAGCATATCAATTGTATGTTCCTCCTCAGAAACAGCCACAACTTCAAAATGGATTTGTAACGTTTCATAATGGTGAACATGCTTCACGAATGTAAGGTCCTTTCTCGTAATATGACTACCTGGACCTGGTAAATATTTCGTAACTGCCGTTGTAATCATTCCAGTTAGCATAATGCTTGGTACAATCGGCTTTTCATACGGAGTTTGGGATGCGTAATCATGCTGAATATATAATGGATTGGCATCATTCGTTAACCCTAAGTACAATAACAAATCTTTATCCTCAATTTTTTCAGTGATAGATAATTTCTCTCCTACTGTAATTTCATCCATTTTACGACCAATTTGAACTTTTTTCTTTAACATGTTACAACCCCCTCCGATTTTTTCACCTTATTATCCTACTAAAAGCGATACCTTATCCGAAATTTACTATGATGAGGGCAATGTATAGTATAAATCTATAGTTTCATTATAGGATATTACAAATGATAGCGTTTTCATATTATTTCAAAAAAACATTTCAATAAATAGTAGAAAAAGATTCGGGGCCCCGAATCTTTTTCCGCTTATATTTAATTATTAAACAAGAACCTTCATAACATTACGTACAGATTCTACAGAGCGGTCTAACGCTTCTTTTTCATCTGCAAGAAGTTCTAATTCAATAATTTTTTCAATTCCGTTACCACCTAGAATTACTGGTACTCCTAAGTAAAGGTCACTATAACCATATTCACCTTCAAGGTACGCAATAGCCGGTAATACACGGCGTTGATCTTTCAAGATTGCTTCTGTCATTTCAACTAAAGAAGCAGCTGGTGCGTAATATGCACTACCGTTTCCTAATAAGCCTACAATCTCGCCGCCACCTTTACGGGTACGTTCTACGATTGCTTCTAAACGCTCTTTCGGAATTAACGTTTCTAACGGAATGCCACCTGCGTAAGAATAACGTACAAGAGGTACCATATCGTCACCGTGTCCTCCAAGAACAAATCCTGTAATGTCTTTCACAGAAAGATTTAATTCTTGCGCGATAAATGTACGGAAACGAGCTGTATCTAATACGCCCGATTGACCAATAACACGCTCTTTCGGGAATCCTGCTTCTTTAAATACAGAATATGTCATTGCATCAACTGGATTTGTTAATACAACAATAATCGCATTTGGTGAATGTTTTGCAATGTCGCGCGTAATACTTTTCATAATTTTAGAGTTTGTTGCTACTAAATCATCACGGCTCATACCAGGCTTACGTGCAATACCTGCTGTAATAACGACAACGTCAGAATCAGCAGTATCTTCGTAATCAGATGTTCCAATAATGTTAGCATCAAAACCTTGTACTGGGCTCGCTTCTAACATATCTAACGCTTTCCCTTTTGTTGGATTTTCCAGTTGTGGAATGTCCACTAATACAACATCTGCAAGTTCTTTTTGTGCTAATAAGAATGCTGTTGTTGCTCCTGTAAATCCTGCACCGATGACTGAAACTTTCTTGCGTTTGATTGTCATAATTTACCCCCCGCTTTAATTATGCGTTTTTGATTATCGCTACATCCATGTTTTTAATAAGTTCATTAGCGAACTCAGAACATTTCACTTCTGTTGCACCTTCCATTAAGCGTGCGAAATCATAAGTTACTACTTTTGAAGCAATTGTTTTCTCAACTGAAGCAGTTACTAATTTCGCAGCTTCGTTCCATCCTAAGTGCTCTAATAATAATACACCAGAAAGAAGAACCGAAGATGGGTTTACTTTATCTAAACCTGCATATTTCGGAGCTGTACCGTGCGTAGCTTCAAAGATAGCATGTCCAGTCACATAGTTAATATTTGCACCAGGTGCAATACCAATTCCACCTACTTGTGCAGCAAGTGCATCAGAGATGTAGTCTCCGTTTAAGTTCATTGTTGCAACAACATCGAACTCACGTGGACGAGTTAAAATTTGTTGTAAGAAGATGTCTGCAATAGAATCTTTTACGATGATTTTTCCAGCCACTTCAGCGTCTGCCATCGCTTTATTCGCTGCATCTTTACCATCTTTCTCAACGATGCGATCATATTCAGCCCAAGTAAATACTTTGTCGCCGAATTCTTGTTCCGCTACTTCGTAACCCCAGTTTTTGAAAGCACCTTCTGTAAATTTCATAATGTTTCCTTTATGAACTAATGTAACAGAAGAGCGTTTTTCGTTAATTGCATATTGAATTGCAGCACGAACAAGACGCTTTGTCCCTTCTTCTGAGATTGGTTTAATACCAATACCAGATGTTTCTGGGAAGCGGATTTTATTAACACCCATTGCTTCTTTTAAGAAAGCAAGAACTTTTTCTGCTTCTGGAGATCCTTGTGCATATTCAATTCCAGCATAAATGTCTTCTGTATTTTCACGGAAAATAACCATATCAGTATCTTCCGGACGTTTTACAGGTGAAGGAACACCTTCAAAATAACGAACTGGACGTAGACATACATATAAATCTAATTCTTGACGAAGTGCTACGTTTAGAGAACGAATACCACCGCCAACTGGAGTTGTAAGTGGACCTTTAATCGCGATTAAATATTCACGAATTAAATTTAAAGTTTCTTCTGGTAACCACTCGCCTGTTTGGTTGAATGCTTTTTCCCCTGCAAGCACTTCTTTCCAAACGATTTTCTTCTCACCATCATAAGCTTTTTCAACTGCTGCTTCTAGTACACGAGATGCAGCTGCCCAAATATCAGGACCAATTCCATCTCCTTCGATAAATGGAATAATCGGATTGTTTGGTACATTCATAACACCATTAGTTACAGTAATTTTTTCACCTGTCGTCAATGTGATAACCCCCATGTTTGAAATTTCATATGTATGAAACTGAGGGAATAACCCCTCAGTTCAAACCGTTAGTCAAATTAAAATATTCTAATCATTACATCTTTCCGAAAAAATCAGACTTTTGAAAGCGTATTTTCACTATCAAAATAGTGTTATTCGCTTATCGTTGTGCAATTGGAACATACACTTGATGTGTTGGTCCATTATAATCAGCACGCGGACGGATTAAACGGTTGTTTTCATATTGTTCTAGAATATGAGCTAACCAGCCTGACATACGGCTAATTGCAAAAATAGGTGTAAATAAGTCATGGTCAATTCCTAAACAATGGTATACAGAAGCTGAATAGAAATCAACATTTGGTGGAAGACCTTTTTCTTTTGTTACAATGTCTTCAATTTTGATAGACATATTATACCATTTCTCTTCTCCTAAAAGCACGCATAATCTCTTAGACATTTCGCGTAAATGTTTTGCACGCGGATCACCCTGCTCATATACACGGTGGCCAAAGCCCATAATTTTCACTTTATTTTGAAGAGCATTATGAATATATGATTCTACATTTTCTTCTTCGCCAATTTCAGTTAACATCTTCATTACATTTTCATTTGCCCCGCCGTGAAGAGGACCTTTTAACGCACCGATTGCTGCTGTAATACCAGAATACACATCTGAAAGTGTAGCTACACAAACGCGTGCAGTAAATGTAGAAGCGTTTAACTCATGATCTGCATGAAGTACGAGCGCCTTATCAAAAGCTTCAATTTCAACTTCATTTGGCTCGCGATCATTTAACATGTACAAGAAGTTTGCAGCTAATGATAAATCGTTTCTAGGCTCAACAAGATCTAAACCTTTACGAATCCTCGCGTAAGCAGCAACTAAAGTTCCCACTTGTGCCTGCAATTTAACCGCTTTCAAATAATTGGACTTTTCATCCATAATTTCAGCGCTCTCATCGTATAATGATAGCATGGAAATTGCAGTTCGTAAAACAGACATCGGATGTGCGATTTTTAAATCTACTTGTTTCAAATATGTTAAAATCTCACCTGGAACTTTATAGTATTCAGATACAATTTCATTAAATTCCGCTAGTTCTTTTTCATTAGGAAGCTTGCGGTGCCATAATAAGTACACTACTTCTTCAAACGTAGCATTCTCAGCTAAATCATCAATATTATACCCAACATAAGTTAATGTATCATCAATAATAGAGCTCACAGATGATGTTGTTGCTACTACCCCTTCTAAACCTCGAATAACAGTCATGACATTCTCTCCTTTTCCTGAAAATTCTCCCAACCTTGCTCCTTATATCTATTTGCTCCCCTTTTGAATTATGAACGCCCGTTCACTCTTTAGGCAAGCAAAATGCACGATCATGCAAATTTGTTGCGATGTTCCCCTCTTATTGTCCATTGTCTACATGGAAAGCATGAGCGTGAATGTCTCCCCGAATCCTCACGCTCAAAACAACAAGTTAGTGAGGAAAATTAATTCCGAAGAGTTTTATGATAAAAACAACATAAAACAATATCATTATAAAATTGTTTTATGTTGTTTTTATTTTATCTGGTGTAAAGTCTCTGCTGTTATGTAACTTTTCAAAGTTTCTAATCCTATTATAAACAGTTAGTGAGGAAAATTAATTCCGAAGAGTTTTATGATAAAAACAACATAAAACAATATCATTTGTTTTATGTTGTTTTTATTTTATCTGGTGTAAAGTCTCTGCTGTTATGTAACTTTTCAAAGTTTCTAATCCTATTATAAACAATTATCTGACTTTTGTGAACAGAAAGAATTCAAAATTTTTATATTACTATAAAATTCCTTATTTAAACATCTGTATAATACTCATAACTGCATAGGCAATTCCAGCCCCAATTAATGGCCCTACAGCAACCCCATTAAATAAAGCAACCGCTATAATTGTCCCGAAAACGAGCGCAGTTGTAATATGAGGATCCGTCGTCAATAATTGCACGCCGCCTTTCGCTAACAAAGCAACCGCTACCCCTGAAGCTAAAGCAATCCATGCATAATACGACTTCGCTGCTTCTCCAAGTTGTTTAAAACCTATTTCCCCCGTTGCAATCGGTACGAGTACCGCTATTGTAATAACCGTAACACCGAGGTTAATCCCTTTCGTTTGTAGGTAAGGAAAGACTTTATCTCCCAGAAACGTAAATTTTAATAAAAATAGCACACCAATAGCTACAGTAAGCGATTGATTTTTCGCAATAAGTCCTATAATAAGTAGTATGAATAAAAATAACGTTGACTGACTAATCATGTCTGCACTTCCTTTCTGAAAATAATGAACTCATTTCCAAACAAAAATACCTTTAAACCTATCGTTATACATGATATACGGATGCCTATTTATCAATAACACCTTCCATTTTTTATGTATTTTAAAATACAAAACCGATACTTTCACCCAAAAAATTAAAGCATGTATACATGTTTGAAAACGGTCGTCTCTTCTTTCTTTTCTAATAAGAAACAGGTAAAATAAAAAGAAGAGAAAATGAAGTTTTTACCATATAGCAGAAACATCAACACCAAGCTTTTACAGTCACTCACGTACTGAAAAAGCAGGAAAATCCATCATTCCACTATAACATAAAGTGAAACTTTAATCAGTGGGGCATTTTCCACTGATTATTAGTTGAATCAATCGGGCTTTTACGGGCAGTTTATCTCCATCTAACTCCTTTGATCCAGCCACACTTCGGGTATGAGATTTACTTGCCCGCAAATAGCGGGGTAAAGTGAAACTTTAATCAGTGCGTCACACTCGTTATAAGTTGAACGAATTAGGATAATCCAAATTGGAATGGGAGGTATACATCTTTGAATCGAAACTTACTATATATGATATTGCGACTCATATTTGTCATTGTAGCGACAGTAGTGGGGTTCTATGCATTACTATATATGTCAGGACTTATCTACCCTTTTATTATCGCTTTCGCATTTGCTTATTTGATTAATCCTGTCGTCAATTTCCTTAATCAAAAACTACAATTTCCTCGCGCACTCGCAGTACTCGTTAGCTTAATTCTCGTATTCGGAGCTATCGTTGGACTCGTTACATACCTTGTAACGGAAGCAATATCTGCCACAACATACTTACTACAACTCGTTACAGTAAAGTTTCCAGATATCGTTACCTTCGCTCAGCAGTTTGCACTTAATCATATTATGCCTCTCTACGATGATTTAATCTCTAAATTTAATCATCTTGGGGAACCACAGCGCTATACGATTACACAAAACATTCAAAACTTAGGAACCGAAGCAACGACGCAAATGAAAGAACTTTTATCAGCTATTATAAGTGGTTTAACAAATTTCATCAGCGCATTACCAACAACTTTGACTGTCCTTGTATTCATTTTATTAGCCACTTTCTTCATTAGTTACGATTGGCACCGTCTTGCTCAGAAAGTAAGAAAATTTTTACCCAACCGTGTTCACGGCTACGGAAAGACTATTTTTGTCGATTTAAGAAAAGCTTTATTTGGTTTTGTTAAAGCGCAACTTACACTCGTATCTATGACAACTGTTATTGTACTAATCGGACTTTTAATATTACGCGTGCCATACGCCATTACTATCGCGATTATTACAGGAGTTGTAGATTTACTTCCGTATTTAGGAACAGGAGCTGTCTTCGTTCCTTGGGTTATATACGTATTTTTCACTGGCGACACGGCTTTCGCCATCGGTCTTCTCATTTTATACATCGTCGTGATTGTCCAAAGACAAATTATGGAGCCTAAAGTACTTTCATCTAATATCGGCCTCGATCCATTAGCAACACTGATCGCTCTATTTGTCGGCTTTAAGCTCTTTGGCTTTTTAGGATTAATCATCGGTCCAGTCATCTTAGTACTACTTAATACATTGCACAAAGCTCGTGTCTTCCATGATTTGTGGAAATATATTAAAGGCTCACCTTCAAAATAATAGTTTCTAATTCATATACAACAAAAAACTTACATGTAATCAGTGGGAAATTCCCACTGATTATTCCTTGTACTTATTTTTCACACTCATTACATACAACAAGAGGATTTACCAACAAAAGGATAATCCTCTTGTTTTTTTGCATAAAAACACATATTTCGAGGTATTTTTACATATTCATTCTATTTTTTTTATAATTATTACTTACATTTATTACTTTTTATGTAAATGAATAAATATACAAAGTAACACAGAATAAGACTTAAACTAACAATTCCCTACTCTTATCTAACTTTTTCCATACCAATTGATTCATTTTATACTCAAAAATAAGCTTTAGTTCAGAAAGATCTTCCTACAACACACTCAGTACGAGCCACTAAACCCTTAAATCACATAAATACACAGTACATATAATAAAGTAAAACTTTAATTAACAGAACTTTGACCAACCTCTCACCCTTTTGCAAGCAAAAAAATAGTACTTAGATCGCTATGATCTAAGTACTATTTCTGCACAATAATAGTAGAGTTCTTTCTAAACTTCCATTCCATCCACTTCATAACAAACGGTTTCAACAAAGCCCTCGTCACAGGAATAACAAAGATAAAACCCATTATATCCGTTACATATCCAGGAAGCACTAAAAGAATACCTCCTACAAAGATAAAAATACCATCTAGCACCGCCCCTCCTGGCATTTCTCCTCTATTTAGCTTAGATTGAATCTCTCCAAGCACTTTAAACCCTTGCCTTTTCGCTAAATAGACACCTACAACACCCGTAAATACAATCATAGCGAACGTAGACCATAAACCTATTACATGACTTGATCCAATTAAGACTGTAATCTCAATCGCCGGTATTAAAATAAACAAGAATAGTAACCATTTCACAGTTCTACACTCCTCCCATATATCATCATTTTAAACACCTTCACAACGCCCGTACACACCATGTAAAAACCTAATATATTTCCGTATCAAACTCATAGTAAACAGCTTTTTAAAGCAATTTCAGGCGTTTCAAGCTAGTTATAACTTATTTTTGTGTAAAAAAAAGAGAAGGACTCCGATCCTTCTCTTCGTATTACTTATAGCACTTCCGCATGTCCATTATAAACAATTCCGCGCGCTGCATCAACTGTTACTTCTTGGCCATTTTTTAAAGTTGCGGTTACGCCGTTTACACCAACGATAACAGGAATACCGATCGATACGCCTACAACAGCAGCATGGCTTGTTAGACCGCCTTCTTCTACAACTAGAGCAGCAGCTTTTTCGATTGCAGGAATCATATCTTTATCAGTACTTGTTGTAACAAGGATATCACCTTCGTTTACGTTCGCTACAGCTTCAGCAGCTGTTTTTGCTACAACTACTTTACCTTTTGCAGCTTTACGTCCGATTCCTTGTCCTTTAGCAACTTCTTCACCAACAACGTGGATTTTCATTAAGTTTGTTGTACCAGTTTCAGCAACCGGAACACCAGCAGTGATTACAACAGTGTCTCCAAGTCCGATTAGACCTGCATCCATACCTGTTTGAATTGCTGTATCTAACATTTCGTCAGTAGAAGCTGCGCGCTTCCCAGCCATAAATGCTTGTACACCCCACACAAGTGCAAGACGACGTCCTACTTGCTCGTCAGATGTTACAGCAACGATTGGAGATTTTGGACGATATTTAGAGATCATTTTCGCAGTATATCCACTTTCTGTTGGAGCTACGATTGCAGCTACATCAAGAGCAAGTGCTGTATGCGCAACAGATTGGCTAATTGCATCTGTAATTGTTGGAGTGAACTCTTTAATACGTTTTTTGAACATATCTTCATATTGTAATGATTTTTCAACACGTACTGCAATGTTAGCCATCATCGTTACTGCTTCTACTGGGTATTGTCCAGCAGCTGTTTCACCTGAAAGCATGATTGCATCTGTACCATCGAAGATCGCGTTAGCTACGTCACTTGCTTCCGCACGAGTTGGACGTGGGTTACGTTGCATAGAATCTAACATTTGTGTCGCAGTAATAACTGGTTTACCTAACACATTACATTTTTTGATTAGACGTTTTTGTACTAATGGTACTTCTTCTGGTGGAATTTCTACACCCATGTCACCACGAGCTACCATTAAACCGTCAGAAACTTCTAAGATTGAATCGATATTATCGATACCTTCTTGGTTTTCGATTTTTGGTACGATTTGGATGTATTGAGCGTTATGCTCTTCTAATAATTCGCGGATTTCTAATACGTCAGATGCCTTACGAACGAATGAAGCTGCGATGAAATCAACTTTTTGCTCGATACCGAAGATGATATCTTTTACGTCTTTTTCAGTGATACCAGGAAGCTTAATGCTTACGTTTGGTACGTTAACACCTTTTTTATTTTTTACAGTTCCACTGTTAAGAACTTTTGTACGGATGTTTCCGTCAGCTTTTTCGATTACTTCTAGTTCGATAAGACCGTCATCGATTAGAATACGAGAACCTGGGTCTACATCGTCATAAAGACCAGCATAAGATACAGAGAACTTCTCTGCAGTACCTAATACTTGCTCAGTAGAAAGAACTACTTCTGCACCTGTTACAAGCTCAGCTTGTCCGTCTACGAAGTCGTGAGTACGGATTTCTGGACCTTTTGTATCAAGTAAGATACCAACTGTTTTACCAGTTTTCTTTGAAGCTTCACGAATGTTTTTAATACGAGCGCCGTGCTCTTCATGGCTACCATGAGAGAAGTTTAAACGAGCAACGTTCATACCAGCTTCGATTAATTGTTCTAATTTCTCAATACTTTCACTAGCAGGACCTATAGTACATACAATTTTAGTTTTACGCATATTGCACCTCCGAAAATTATGAAACCGTTCCCAAATATCCGACATTAAGCCGATTAGATGGATAATTCTTTAGATAATTGATACATATCTTTATCGATTGTATGCTTTTGAGCTAACGCTTCGATAATGTCATGATCAACAAGTTTGTTATCTTGAATACCTACACAACGTCCACCTTTACCAGCAATTAATAATTCAACTGCTCTTGCACCAAGACGACTTGCTAATACACGGTCTTGTGCACTTGGTGATCCACCACGTTGTACGTGACCTAATACGGTTACGCGAGTATCAAAGTTTGTTGCTTCTTCAATGTGCTTACCGATGTCAATTGCACTTCCAACACCTTCAGCTACAACGATAATACTGTGTTTTTTACCACGTTCACTACCACGCTTCAGACGAGCAATAACATCTTCCATGTCATACTCTTCTTCTGGAATTAAGATTGTTTCTGCACCATCAGCTAAACCAGCCCATAATGCGATATCACCAGCGTGACGTCCCATTACTTCGATAACATATGTACGTTCATGAGATGTAGCTGTGTCACGGATTTTATCAATTGCATCAATAACAGTATTTAAAGCTGTATCAAAACCAATTGTGAAGTCTGTTCCAGGGATATCATTGTCGATTGTACCTGGTACACCAACACATGGGAATCCTTGTTCAGTTAATTTTTTAGCGCCTTGGTAAGAACCATCTCCACCAATAACAACAAGTCCTTCGATACCGTGTTTCTTTAATTGCTCGATACCTTTTAGTCGTACTTCTGGGTCTTTAAACTCAGGACATCTTGCTGTATATAATTTCGTACCACCACGGTGGATAATATCGCCAACAGAACCTAGTTCTAATTTTTCAATGTGACCAGAAATTAATCCAGCGTATCCATGGTAAATACCATATACTTCAATATCATGGAAAATCGCTTTACGAACAACTGCACGAATGGCAGCATTCATACCAGGTGAATCTCCACCACTTGTTAATACACCAATACGTTTCATTTGTACTCACCTCATAAAGATTATTTGCCTTATAATAAAATAACACGAAAAAATATAAAAACACAATGGAGAAGATGTGTCTTTTCATAATAAAAACGTGCATTCGCGAAGAGGAACGCACGCTTTTCTTATTTTATCCCAATGGAAGCGTTTGAAAACGAAACTTGCCCAATTTTCATATATTTTTCATAACGTTTTTCGATTAATTCATCTTTCGAAATTCCGTTTAATTGTTCAAAAGTTTTTCTAATCATTAAGTCTATATTTTCTGACTGTTTCAAAACATTACGGTGCGCTCCACCTTTTGTCTCTGGAATAATTTCGTCAATTACACCTAATTCTTTCAAATCCGCTGCTGTAATTCTCATCGCCTCTGCAGCTTCCTTTGCTTTTCCTGCGTCTTTCCAAAGAATTGCCGCTGCACCCTCTGGTGTAATAACAGAATAAGTGGAATTTTCTAGCATATGAATGTAATCTCCTACTCCAAGACCTAGTGCACCACCACTACCACCTTCACCAATAACGATACAAATAACAGGTACCGTTAAGCCTGCCATTTCAAATAAATTGCGGGCGATAGCTTCACTTTGACCACGTTCTTCAGCAGCTTTACCAGGATAAGCTCCTTTCGTATCAATAAAACAAATAATTGGACGATTGAACTTTTCGGCCTGCTTCATTAAACGTAATGCTTTTCGATATCCTTCTGGATGAGGCATCCCAAAATTACGGCGAATATTTTCTTTCGTATCTTTTCCGCGTTGATGCCCAATTACAGTTACAGGCATCCCTTTATATTTCGCAATGCCGCCGACAATCGCTGCATCATCGCCAAATAGACGATCTCCATGACATTCAAAAAAATCAGTAAATAAGTGCTCAATATAATCGAGCGTTGTCGGTCGTTCAGCATGACGAGCAATTTGAACACGGTCCCATACTTTCATATTGCCGTATATATCTTCCTCTAAATTTTCTAGCTTGTCTTCCAAAATACGAATCTCCTCACTGAAGTCCATCTGGCTGTTTTTCGTATAGTCTTTCAGTTCACGAATCTTATTTCTTAGCTCAACAACTGGTTTCTCAAATTCTAGCTCTGCCATACAGCCATTTCCCCTCCTTGATGAACTTCTAAAATCTTACGAAGCGATTCTCTCATATCATCACGATGTACCACCGCATCTAATTGACCATGTTCTAGTAAGAATTCTGCCGTTTGGAAATCTTCCGGTAGTTTCTCACGCACAGTTTGTTCAATTACACGTCTACCAGCAAATCCGATCAGTGCCCCTGGTTCTGCAAGATTATAATCACCAAGTGAAGCGAAACTCGCTGAAACCCCGCCCGTCGTTGGATGAGTCATAACAGAAATAAATAATCCTCCTGCATTACTATGCTTTTTCAAAGCTACGCTTGTTTTTGCCATTTGCATTAAACTTAATATCCCTTCTTGCATACGGGCACCACCCGAAGCAGTAAAGATAATAAATGGAACTTGTAAGTCGTATGCCTTTTCAACCGCACGGGCAATTTTTTCTCCTACAACAGAGCCCATGCTCCCCATTCGAAAACGAGAATCCATTACTGCAACAACAACAAGCATGTCATCAATTGTTCCTTCACCAGTTACAACCGCTTCGTTCAATTCAGTCTTCTTACGATCGCTCTCTAGTTTCTCTTCATAATCTGGAAACTCGAGTGGATTTAATGAAACCATTTCTTTGTCATACTCACGGAATGACCCTTCGTCCAATATACTATCAAGACGTTCCCATGCATTCATAGGATGATGATATCCACAATTCACACATACTTTTAAATTTTTTAGAAGTTCTTTCGTATACATGATTTTTTTACATTTCGGACATTTTGTCATAACGCCATCTGGTACATCTTTTCGTACTTGTTCTGAAGGTATTGCAGCGTACTTTTTCTTTTTCACGAATAAATCTCTTAGCACAATTTGACCCCCTTCGTTGAGAGCTAAGGTTAGCGTAAGAAGAAAATTGGGCTAACACCAAAGTTTGATGTTAGCCTTATCTTCTCAATCTGTCTAATAACCTCACTCTTTACGTTTAACTTTAACCGCTACGCGATAGAATGTTTGTCATAACGTGTCATGGTCATTTCGACAAATTTTATACATTACGAGTGAAACTGTATATTCTCTACTAATTCATCGTAAATTTTTAGTGCATCATTTTCTTGTTTTTCTTCCAAAGTAGCATAAAGCTTTCTATACATATCGATAGAATCTCCTGAAACTTTACAAGAAAGAGTTGCTACGTAATCATTTACGATCATCCAAATGCGATATAGTAAATAATTATCGACTTGTTCAATAAGTGTTTTAAAGAACGTTTGATGAAGCGTCGGAATTGAGTTTTCATTTTCTTCAAGTACTTGATGTAATTTACTTAGCACTTTAGAAAACGTTTCTTTCGGTAAATTACATACAATTCGAATCATGTCTTTCTCGAGCAAACGTTTTGTTTGTAATAAATCACGAATTGTTTTCTCATCTTGCAGCAAGAACGGAGCAATCAATTGTACAAGACCGTTATCGTAAAAGTTTCGAATAAACGTCCCTTCACCACGTCTCGTTTCAATCAATCCTACAAGTTCTAAAGCACGCAACGCTTCTCTTACAGAGGAACGCCCTACATTTAAACGTGAACTTAACTCACGCTCAGACGGCAAACGATCCCCCGCTACCAATCCATCCTCTTCCATAATGGAACGAATCTTTTTTACAATTTCGAGATATACTTTTGTGTTTGATGATGTCAATGGAAATTCCTCGCTTATTCTTTACCAATCAGCGCTAATTGTTTTGTTTTCTCAGCAACCTCATTTGGATCTACTTGACGGCGAGCTACTCCTGTTTCCATTGCCGCTTTCGCAACGTAAGCTGCCACTTGAGGCGCCACACGCGCGTCAAACGGTGCTGGAATGATATAGTCTGCATTTAACTCATCTTCTGCTACAAGCTCAGCAATAGCCTGTACAGCTGCCATCTTCATTTCTTCGTTAATTTGTGTCGCATGTACGTCAAGTGCACCACGGAAAATACCAGGGAACGCTAGTACATTATTTACTTGGTTCGCAAAGTCAGAACGACCCGTTCCAACAACAGCTGCGCCCGCTGCTTTTGCCAATTCTGGCATAATTTCTGGAACTGGATTCGCCATTGCAAAAATAATTGCATCGTCATTCATTGTACGAACCATCTCTTCTGTTAATGCACCTTCTGCAGATACACCAATGAATACGTCCGCACCTTGTACAACATCAGCTAAAGAACCTTCGATACGATTCTTATTTGTATATTTTGCAACTTCATCCTTCACCGGATTCATACCTGTAGGACGACCATCATAGATTGCCCCTTTACGGTCACACATAATAATGTCGCGTACACCATAGCGATATAAAAGTTTAATAATTGCAATACCTGCTGCACCCGCGCCATTTGCGACAACTTTAATGTCAGACATTTTCTTTCCAACTAATTTTAGCGCGTTCACAAGACCCGCTACTGTTACGATAGCTGTTCCGTGTTGATCATCATGGAAGATAGGAATATTTGTTTCTTTTTTCAAACGTTCTTCAATAATGAAGCAGTTTGGTGCTGCGATATCCTCTAAGTTAACGCCGCCAAAAGTTGGCTCCATTAATTTTACAGTTTCAACAATTTTATCTACATCGTTTGTATTTAAGGCAATCGGGAATGCATCTACACCAGCAAAGCTCTTGAATAATACAGCTTTACCTTCCATTACTGGAAGAGATGCTTCAGGTCCAATGTTACCAAGACCAAGTACAGCCGTTCCATCAGTCACAACTGCTACCATATTTCCCTTCATCGTATATTCATATACCTTACTTTTATCGTCATAAATTTCTTTACAAGGTTCTGCAACCCCTGGAGAATATGCAAGACTTAAATCTTTTGCATTTTCTACTTTTACTTTTGATACAGTTTCTAATTTTCCTTGATGCACTTTATGCATGTGAAGTGCTTCTTCACGAAGTGTTGACAAACTATCCACTCTCCTCAAATTATTCTAGCTGATATCAATTTCTCCAAGTGGTCTGACCACGAACACTACTACTATAATAATCGAAGTGTAGGGAAATTGTCCATTATATTTTCACAACCACATTTTCTCCCCCGACAATTTCACGAAGTGCTCCTAAACATTCTTCACTTGGATGAATCGATAAACTTCGAGATAATTGTACCATTTTATGTTCCTTTTCATAATAAATTAGTACTTTCGCAAAACCTGAATAGTCAAACAATATTTTAGTAACCTGATTCAAAAGCTTTTTCTCATACTGAGACGGCAATTTCACGTAAACAGACGCATCTTTCTTTTCCTCATACACATCCATTTCTTCTAACGGATATAGTCCATTTACAATCCATTGCAACTTATGATTTCTAAGCTCAATCATACCGTCAACTAAAACAATTGCTCCTTCTTGTAACTTATCTGAGAAATGTATATACGTTTCGGGGAAAAGAACTGCTTCCATTTCATCATTTTGATCACAAAATGTAATAAACGCCATCTTTTGCAACTTTTTCGTACGAATCACTCTCACGCTTGTTATATATACAATAGCTCTTTGTACTTTTTTCTTATGTCGCATCGCCTGAGCGAGAGATGGAATTTCTAATTCTTTCGCTAACTTCACATACTGCGCTGTCGGATAGCTTGATAAATAAAAACCTAGTGCTTCCTTTTCTTTATTTAACTGTTCAATAAAAGAGAGCTCTTCTCCTTGCACATATTTTGATTTTGGAACTGCATCTCCTAAATCACGTGCAAGATTTGCGTACTCTAACGCTCCTTTAAGGCTTTTCCATAAATTTGTTCTCGAAACACCAAAATCATCAAAACATCCAGACCAGACGAAAGCCTCTAAATTTCGCTCTGTTACAAACTTCGATGGCATGCGAAGACAAAATTCAAATAAATCTTCAAACATTTTTTTCTCTCGTTCTTCGAGTAGTGCTGTCACTGTAGCCATTCCGATATTTCGAATGGAAAGTAAGCTGTAACGTATCGCATTGCCTTCTATTTGGAAATTGTAACCACTTCTTTGAAGAGACGGCGGCAAAACGTGAAAACCTTTACGCTTCGTTTCTCGTATATACTGCACAATCTTATCTTCATTTCCAATTGCACTTGATAGTAGTGCCGTCATAAATTCCAGCGTATAATTCGCTTTTAAGTAGGCAAGCTGATACCCAATCATACTGTAGGCTACAGCATGACTTCGGTTAAAACCGTAATTCGCAAATCTTACAATCAAATCATAAATTTTCTCCGCAGATGTCTCATCATAACCATTTTGTAAACAACCTTGCACAAAATGCTTACGTTCCTGATCTAAAATATCACGATTTTTTTTACTCACCGCACGGCGTAATAAGTCTGCTTCTCCGAGCGAGAATCCCGCTAGCTTCGACGCAATTTGCATAATTTGTTCTTGGTATACAATTACACCGTATGTTCTTTCTAAAATCGGCTTTAAATCCGGATGTAAATATTCAATTTGTCTTTTTCCGTGCTTTGATTCAATAAAGGTCGGAATTTGTTCCATCGGTCCTGGTCTATATAACGAGTTAACAGCGACAATATCTTCAAATTCATTCGGTTTTAACCCGCGAAGTACATTTCGCATACCACCTGATTCAAGCTGGAATACACCTGTTGTATCCCCTCTACCTAACAATTGGAATGTCTTTTCATCTTGAAGTGGTAAATTTCTTATATCGATTTCTTTCCCTGTTTTTTGCACGATAAACTTTATAATATTTTCAAGTAACGTTAAATTACGTAAGCCTAAAAAGTCCATCTTGAGCAATCCAAGTTCTTCTAATGCATCAGCTGGGTATTGTGTAACATACACATCGTTATGTCCTTCTTGAATTGCAACACTTCCGGTTAACGGCTCTTGGCTCATAATAACACCGGCCGCATGAATAGACGTATGACGTGGTAAGCCTTCTACACGTTTTGCAATTTCAAATACACGCTCATGCAGAAGATTCCCTTGTATAAACTCACGGAGTGAATGCGATTCCTCATATGCATCTTTTAACGTTATACCAAGCTTTGATGGGATAAGTTTTGAGAATATGTCAATATCTCGCGGCGGAAGCCCCATTACACGCGCAATATCTCTAATTGCCGCTTTCGCTGCAAGCGTCCCGAACGTTACAATTTGCGCAACACGAAGCTGACCATATTTATCTTTCACATATCGAATCATCTCATCACGTCTTATATCCGGAAAATCGATATCAATATCTGGAAGTGTCACACGTTCTGGGTTTAAAAATCTTTCAAATAATAGATCGTATTCAATTGGATCTATATCTGTAATTTCTAATACATAAGAAACGAGTGAGCCAGCTGCCGATCCACGGCCTGGTCCTGTTAAAATATGATTTTCATGCGCATACTTCATAAAATCCCATACGATGAGGAAATAATCACTAAATCCCATACTAGAAATTACGTTTAATTCATGATTCAAACGCTTTATATGTACTTCTTTCGGCGTACCATAACGTTTCTGCAACCCTTCTTCACAAACGCGGCGTAAATACATATCATTCGTCTCGTTAGATGGAACAGGGAATTTCGGTAATTGATTTACATGAAACGGTATTTCTACTCTGCAACGTTCTGCAATTTCTACTGTGTTATAAATCGCTTCTTCTACGTGAGAAAATAGAGCTTCCATTTCATCTGATGATTTTAAATAATATTGATCTGTTTTCAGCCTCGGTCTATCTGGATCTGTCATTTTCGTTCCACTTTCAACAGATAATAAACATTCATGAACAAGTGCGTCACTTTGATTAATGTAGCGTATATCGTTTGTTGCAACGACTGGAACATTTATCCTAATCATAAATTCAGGTAATTTCTCTTGCAGAAGCAGTTCATCTTGAATCGCATGATGCTGCAAACTCATATAAAAATTGCCGAACATATTTTGATATGCGCGAGCTACTTCTTCAGCCTGATTTTCTTTGTCTTCTAATAATAATTGTTCAATTTCCCCATCTTTACCTGGTGAAATTGCAATTAAACCTTTCGCATAATGCGCAAGCCACTTTTTCGGAATACCTTCTTTTGACTTCGTCATAATACTACTAGAAATCTTTAATAAATTTTGATAACCTATTTCATTTTCAGCGAGTAAGACAAGCGGATAAGACTTTTCTTCTTCTTCACTAAAGATAGAAGCTGTTAAGCCGATAATAGGCTGTATACCATGTTTCTTACATGCTTTATAAAACGGAATAACGCCATACATAACATTTTCATCCGTAATTGCCAACGATGAGTAGCCGAGCTCTTTCGCCCTGACTACAAGCTCATCAATTTTACAAGCACTTTTTAATAAACTAAAAACGGTTTGACATTGTAAATGCACAAACTTCACTGTTGTACCCTCTCTTTACCTATTTGACTACTTTTATTATAGGTGAAGAGGAAAGCGGAAATCAAAACATACTTCTTATACTTTGTCCATATATATGAAGAAGAAAGGGGAATGACGATGGATGTAAGAGAACATACTTTTTTCTCTCTGCTTATTATTAGTTATTTTATTGCCTTTGGGGTTATACTTGGCGGTTCATTAATTGGTGGATTTGGTGCATTTCTTATCGGAAAACCAACTCTAACTTACATTAATCAATTCGCCCAAAATTTAAGGATTTGGGCACTCGTTGCAGCGATTGGCGGAACATTTGATACCTTTTATAGCTTTGAAAGAAGTTTCTTTGGCGGGGATATGAAAGATATCGTAAAACAAATTCTCCTTATTTTTTTCGCAACGGGTGGTATGCAAACCGGTCTTATTATTATTAAATGGCTAACGCAGGAACATGTATGAGAGTACCAAGTGCCAATACAGCAAAAAGATGGTATTTAGTTTTAGCTGGCGCTGCTGTTGGAGGCGTGTTGAGCTGGTTTATTTTTTTGTACATATACGGTGTTTTTCAAGAAGAACAAGCTAGTAAAATAGCAGAACAAAGAGAAATTATAGAAAAACAAGAAGCAAAGCTCCACGTCCTTCTCGAAGATCAAGAAAAATTGAATACTGAAAATAAACGGCTCTTAACCATTCAAGAGATTAAAATAAAACTTATAAATCGAGAAAAATACGATTTAGACAATCTTACACTCGAAAATATGACTACATCTATCCATAATGACCTCCAGCATCTTTTAACGAAAAACATACAAAGTATCGCAAAAAATAAAGACCTACTCAAAAAGGTAATCGAAAACAAGACGTACAAACATTACGATCGGCTATACCGTTTTAAAGTCGATACAATATCTTTTGATACCGTGCTTGAAATTAGCATTACGATAGAGAAAGAAAAATAAAGAAGGAGGGCTTTAGCGCCACTCCTTCTTTTCGTTCTAACATATAATTTCTTATTTACAAATCTCACGTAAATCAGCAAATAGACGATCCGCTTCTTCCCAAGAAGATGCTTTTGCACCTGAAGCCATCGGATGTCCTCCGCCGTTATATTGCATTGCTAATTTATTTATAACTGGTCCTTTTGAACGAAGGCGAACACGAATCACATCGTCTTCCTCTAAAAATAGAACCCATGCCTTTAATCCATCAATATTACCAAGTGCTCCAACAACGCCGGATGCCTCAGAAGGAAGTACATCAAATTCTTCTAATACTTCTTTCGTTAATTTAATGTAAGCTGCTCCTTCTTCTACCATCGTAAAATTCTGTAAAATATAACCGTTTAAACGAGCAATCTTTTCTTTCGTCTTATACATTTCATTGTATAAATCTGTGAATTTCACACCCATATCAACAAGCTCACTTACGTAACGAAGTGTTTTTGCTGTTGTATTCGGGAATAAGAAACGTCCTGTATCTCCAACAATTCCTGCTAAGATAAGGCGAGCAGCTTCTTTTGTTATCTGTAATCCTTTATCTTTTCCATAACTGTAAAACTCATAAATCATTTCACTTGTAGAACTTGCTGTCGTATCTACCCACGTAATATCTCCATATGGATCTTCATTTGGATGATGATCAATTTTGATTAACATCTTCCCTTTTGTATAGCGTTGATCGTCAACACGTTCTTGATTCGCAGTATCACAAACGATAACAAGTGCATTTTCATATACACTATCTTCAATATCATCCATTACTCGTAAGTATGCTAGTGACGGTTCATTGTACCCAACCGTATAAATATTTTTCTCTGGAAACGATTCTTGTAGAATTGTACTAAGACCGCCCTGTGAACCTAGTGCATCTGGATCTGGACGTACGTGACGATGAATAATAATCGTATCAAACTCTTTAATTGCTCCTAAAATTTGCTCATGCATATGTATAATCTCCTTTTTATTCAACTTCTTCACTTTATTCCGCATTAACGTGCAGTAAAAGCCCAATTTGTGCGGGCTAATCATTAGCGCGCGGAAACACCCTCACACTAATTAAAGTTTCACTTTATCCTTCATTATAACGGAAAGTATTTCATACATGCGAACAATTGCTTTATAATAAAAGTTAGAAAGTTTAGATATTTCTTTTTTCTCCACTATTATTTTTCACAAAGCGATGGGAGTGTGTATTATGCCAGTATTAGTCTTCTGTATTATCGTCTCATTTATGTTGTATCTCTTCTACAAAACAAAATACTTTCGTACAAGCCGCCCAATGGAGAAAGGTTGGCTCTCCGGAAAATCTGCAATGGCACTCGGTTCATTCGTCTTATTCTTCGGGATAAATCAATTCTTTTTAGAACTTTCAACCGCTCGTATTATCGTTGGTGTCTTATTTGTTCTATTTGGTAGTGCAAGTGTATTTAATGGATTTCGCCAATATAAACATTTCTTACCATTAGCAGTTAAAGAAGCAGAAGGCTATGAAGCAACGTAAAAAAGCATCAACATTGTGATGCTTTTTTACGTCCTCTAACTTTCAAAATCATATATGCAACAAAAGCAGAAGGTATATTAAACGGGTTGCCTTGTACGTGAAAATGTAATTGTTCTTCTTCAAAAGACATTTTTTCATATAGTTCTCGCTGAGATAAACCTGTTTTTTTCTTTTTTTCATGTAATCCTTGTAAGTATAAATATTGAAGCGGTATCATCACAAGAAAGTAAAATAGTGCGATACTACCAAAAAAGAGCACTTCTGATGACATAATGCGTACCACCTTTCGAAAATCCATTTTCTTACAATTTAATTATAACATAGTCTAGGATCTAATTAAATTAATATTCTGTTTTTTAATCAGACAATTGTCTCACCACACAATTCTTCTTCAACATACTGAATATATCGCCGAATAAAACTTCCGGGATTCTTTTTAATCGGTTCAATATCAAGTCTTAATGGTATTTTTCCGGCCATATAAAAGATTCTTGAAGCGGTCCCAAGTCGAATGGCTGCTTCCGAAATATTTTCCCCATATCCCATCATGAAGTTCCCCCACACTTCTTCTAACTGTCCCGAAGCAATTAAATGCAATCTTGGAACACCAATATCAAACTCTTTATACCCAAATCCACACTCATCAAAATCGAGTAAATACCAATCCTCTTCATCTACAAGAACATTGCCAAAATGCATATCGCCATGAACAAATTGTTTTTCTCCTAGTTGAGTTGAATTTGTAAGTTCTTGTATTCTTTCTGCAATTCTCAAGCATTTATTTTTTTCCGCATAAGATAAAAACGAAGTATGTAATAAACGTTGTAAAGGCTCGTGAATTGTCTTTTTCTCGCTATATATAGGCCTTTCATAACCTCTCCAAGTTTGCGGCATTCTTTTGAGCACTCCATTTGTTTTTTCATGAAACATTCGCATTAATGATCCAAGCTTTTCATAATCTTTATCCTTTGGTTCTAAAATTTCACTTCCGCTTATAAACCTAAAGACAACAAAATACTGGATACTTCCCACATCTTTCTTAACAGATGTGACCCAACCACCACTTTTATTTACAACTACTTCTGGCACTAACATTTGTTTTTGTATCGCTATTAACCAGTGTATTTCAGCCTCTATTTGCTCGGCTGTATAACGTCCTCCTCTATACTGCCTAACTACAAATTTATTTTTTTCCGATTCGAATATATATGTCTGATTTTCTCCTCCATGCAATAATGAAACTTTCATAAGACTATTTAAATTATATTGCTTACATAACCATTTTTTAGTGTGAAAATCCATTCCTATCCCCCTAGTTCGTATAGTGAAGTATAGTAATAATTAATAGCTTAAACTTTCTTATCGACTAATCACCAATTTTCTATCCGTACCGATACATATCCTGCTATTTTTTTACTTCTCTCCCAAAACTCTGACCGAACTTAAGTAATAGCTTCAAAATCCAATAAAACAAAATAAAATTAAGGAAAAAACCTAATGGATGAAACGAAAATTCCCATCCGCCATAAGAAACAAATGTTTCAGCTGGTATACCAAAGTAAAGAAAATCGCTCTTATTTTCTCCAATTGTAGGGATAAAGGAACAAATAATAACGAAAATCAAACTTATTACATACAATTTCTTTTTATTTAAATCCATTATTCTATGAGTTATCACATGAACAGTAATTACAAGTATTAAACCTAAAAAGAAAAATATTACTCCCATTCGACACCTCTACAATTATTGTTCAAGCACCTTCAAATGATTGCACGCTTCTATTTATAAATATGAAACAGAACGTAATTTAACTTTTTCTTTTGCAATTCAAAACATAGTAGATTCAGTTGATAACTAAATTTTAAAACGCCCTACTGTATCTTCTAAAAAAAATGGAACAAACCAAAGTGGCTTGCTCCATCTTTTTATTTATCGATCAATTGCACCATAAGTAATGCCTTCCCAACAACATTACCTTCATGATGTACTTCTACATCAACCTTACCAAATTTACGTCCAATTTCTAATACTTTCGGATGAACGGATACAACATTGTCAATTTGAACTGGTTTTACGAAATAAATTGTTAAGTTCTCAACAATTAAATCGCTCTTCTTTTGCGCACGAATAACGCGATTCGTTGCTTCCGTCACAATTGTTGCGAATACACCGTAAGATAACGTTCCGATTGAATTCGTCATTTGCGGCGTCACTGAAAATTGATATAGATGCTCATTTTTCGCTTCTTTCGGCGTCATAAATTGATTCGTTACAATATCATCGATTGTTTCGCCGACTTGCGGTTGACGCTGAATCATTTGCAACGCCTGAAGTACATCTTGACGGCTAATAATACCTTGCAACTTATTTCCTTCATCAACAACAGGAAGTAACTCAATACCTTCCCACACCATCATACGTGCCGCAGCTGCGACAGACATTTTTCCATTTACCGTAATTGGATGCTTTGTCATTACTTTATCAATTGGTGTTTCTTTTGCAACACCAATCATATCCTTAGAAGTCACAATACCTAATACCTTTTTATTTTCATCAACAATTGGATACCTTCCATGCATCGTCTCTTCGTTATATGCATGCCATTGCTGCACTGTATCATTTGGTTTTAAATATAACGTTTCTTCAATAGGTGTTAAAATATCTTCAACGAGTACAATTTCTTTCTTAATCAGCTGATCGTAAATCGCACGGTTAATTAACGTTGCCACTGTAAATGTATCGTAACTACTTGAAATAATCGGCAGTTTTAATTCATCTGCTAATTTCTTCACATGATCTTCCGTATCAAATCCGCCCGTAATTAACACCGCAGCTCCAGTTTCTAACGCTAATTGATGTGCGTTCGTACGATTACCGACAATAAGTAAGTTTCCAGCTTCTGTATAGCGCATCATCGCTTCTAATTTCATTGCCCCGATTACGAATTTATTTAACGTTTTATGTAGTCCTTCTCTGCCTCCAAGTACTTGACCATCGACAATGTTAACGACTTCTGCATATGTCAGCTTTTCAATATTTTCTTTCTTCTTTTGTTCAATTCGAATTGTTCCGACACGTTCAATCGTACTAACATACCCTTTATTTTCTGCATCTTTAATTGCACGATAAGCTGTACCTTCACTTACACTCAAATCTTTTGCAATTTGCCTTACAGAAATTTTATGCCCTACTGGCAGGCTATTAATATGTTCTAAAATTTGGTTATGCTTGGTAGCCAAATGGTTTCACCATACTTTCTTTTCCCTAAATTCTTCATGTGTTGTATTTTCAGTATACTATATTTTCAAAACTGTTACACTCTCTCTTTATATATCTGTACTATTTTTTTTATAACAAAATACGCCTTACATTACACCACTTCTTCCATTACAACAATGTAATGGTATTGTCATCTCGTTCGATAGTTTGTCCAGCCACTTCCATATACAATGAAGACAAGAAATGAAACAAAGGAGCGGATACATGATGAAAAAATTATTAGAAGTTGTAGGTGCTGTATTTTTAGCTTTCGTAGACGGAAAAAAAGTTGCAATGGAATTGAATGAAACACCTGAACAGCCACTTCCAAAAAGAAAAGAATCATCAAAACAATTACAACCTTTAAAAGCTGTCCTACACACATAAAAAACCCTTCACTTGTCTTTTCAAATGAAGGGTTTCTTTTTTATAGTGTAATACTTTTTCCAGCTTCTAATACTTTCCCTGTACAATTTTGTAGCTTTTCTACAAATTGATATGGATCTTGTTCAATTACTGGGAACGTATTGTAATGCATCGGTACAACAGTTTTCGCCTGAACCCATTTTGCTGCTAAAACAGCATCTTCTGGTCCCATTGTGAAATTATCACCAATTGGTAAAAATGCTACATCAATGTTATGTAGTTCCCCAATTAATTTCATATCAGAGAATAGAGCTGTATCACCTGCATGATATACAGTTTTCTCTTCTGCTGTAAACAAAATACCCGCTGGCATACCTGTATATGTAATCGTCTTATTTTCTTCATCAATATAACTAGAGCCGTGGAATGCTTGTGTAAACTTCACTTTTCCGAAGTCAAATTCATGTGAACCACCGATATGCATCGGATGTGTTTTTACACCTTGCCAACTTAAAAATGTCGCTAGTTCAAATGGCGCCACTACAACTGCATTATTTTTCTTCGCAAGCTCTACTGTATCTCCAACATGATCACCATGACCGTGCGATAAAAGAATCGCATCTACTTTTACATCATCAGCCTTTAAATCTGTTTTCGGATTTCCCGTTAAAAATGGATCAATTAAAATCACTTTTCCATTCGTTTCAATCTTTACAACTGAATGTCCATGATAAGATACTTTCATTATTACATTCCTCCCCTATTCACATTCTCACTTTTTATTCTACATGATTTTTCAATTCCCTGTGTTTTCTAATATCTATTTACTTGTCATAACGCTTTCTTCCGAGTTAAAGTTATATTTGTAATTAAATATCTCGGGGGTGCCAATCGATGAATGCTAGATTAGAAAATTTAATGCAATGGCTAAAAGAAAAAAACGTAGAAGCTGCGTTCTTAACTTCTACACCAAACGTCTTCTACATGACAAACTTCCACTGTGAACCACACGAAAGACTTCTTGGTATGTTTGTATTCCAAGAAAAAGAACCTATTTTAATTTGCCCTAAAATGGAAGAAGGCCAAGCACGCAATGCTGGCTGGGCACATGAAATTATCGGATTTACTGATACTGACAGACCATGGGATATGATTGCAAAAGCAATTAAAGACCGCGGCATCAATGCAAACGCAGTTGCAATTGAAAAAGAACATTTAAACGTAGAGCGCTACGAAGAATTAACAAAATTATTCCCAAATGCAGCTTTCAAATCAGCTGAGGAAAAAGTTCGTGAACTTCGTTTAATTAAAGATGAAAAAGAACTTTCTATTTTACGCGAAGCAGCTAAAATGGCAGACTATGCTGTTGAAGTTGGTGTAAATGCAATTAAAGAAGATCGTAGCGAACTAGAAGTATTAGCAATTATTGAACACGAATTAAAAACAAAAGGCATACATAAAATGTCATTTGATACGATGGTACTAGCAGGTGCAAATTCTGCTCTTCCACACGGTATTCCAGGTGCAAACAAAATGAAACGCGGTGATTTCGTACTATTTGATTTAGGCGTAATCATTGACGGTTACTGCTCTGACATTACACGTACAGTAGCATTCGGCGACCTTTCTGAAGAACAAACTCACATTTACAACACTGTACTTGCTGGACAATTACAAGCAGTTGAAGCATGTAAACCAGGTGTTACACTTGGCGCAATCGACAACGCTGCTCGTTCTGTTATCGCAGATGCGGGTTATGGAGATTTCTTCCCACATCGCCTTGGTCACGGACTTGGAATTAGCGTACACGAATATCCAGATGTAAAAGCTGGCAACGAGTCTCCATTAAAAGAAGGTATGGTCTTCACAATCGAGCCAGGTATTTACGTACCAAACGTAGGTGGCGTTCGTATTGAAGATGATATTTATATCACAAAAGACGGATCAGAAATTTTAACGAAGTTCCCGAAAGAATTACAATTTGTGAAATAAGAAAAAGGCAGCGTGAATGCTGCCTTTTTTATTTCTCTACTATTTCAAATTTCTCCACAATCATTTTTGCTGGATAACTTTCAAGTATGTGAGAAGACCGTACTTTTACTTTATCCCCTGTTTTTAATTGATTATATGTGTCTTTACCCTTAAAGCTCAAAACCGTATGTGACGGATGTTCTTTATTCATTTGTTGTTCTATATAATGTTGCAATTCTACTTTTGTGTTAAACGTTTTATCATCGACAAAAAATACCGTGTCATTTCTTAATATGATATACCCTTCTTTAGGTACTTCTTTTACCACTACTTGCTCTACTGATTTTGTAGTACACGCTGCTAATATGATTAGAACTACACCTAAAAACATGAACATAGAAAATTTCATATGCCTATCCATCCGCAACTCCTTACCCTACACTATTTCTGCTTTAACACCATCTTCTCTTCATACTTATCATCCCATTTCATCACAATCTCTATTGGTTCATCTTTAGAGATAGGCGCGCAACTTACACAAGAAGACTTTATTTCAATCTTTGCTCCTTTATGATTTTCTGACGTTTGTGTCATTGTGCTAAAGGCTCCATTAATAGCAATCTCTAAATTCTTAAATTCTGTATTCCCATCTCCACCCTTATACTGAAATGTAAACACTCCATCTTCACTGTCATCCTTTATATTGTCCCGTCCAACTTTTGCTCTCGCTAGAAAAAGTAAAATACCAAATCGAGCAGCTTCCTAAAAAGAAAATACTAATGAAAAAGAATAATGCTCTCTTCATCATGCCCCTCCATTCAAATGCACTTATTTATTGTCTATTTCTTCCTCTTATTATACTATTAAAATACAGAATTTTCTAAAATAGGAGGTTTATATGTTACAACAACAGTTAGAAAAAATTCGTAATAATAATTACATACTGGATAACAAAGTTAACATTGATTCTTTAAGTTCCAATATGCTTGAAAATATCGGTGATACTGATAGCTATTTAAGAGACAAACTTATCTACACTACTTTTTATCATCTCATCAAAAAGGAATACATTTCACACATACACTTACAGAAATTATTATTAGAAAGCATCGGTGAAAAATATTTATTGTATAAGATTCATTCGGATAACGAAGATGCGGTATTTACCCGTGCATTTACAACATTATTTATTGCACTTATTATTGATGCCGATACGAATCATAATTTCTTATCACAGAATGATATTTTAACTGTAAAAGATCAATTAATTCTATATATGAACAATGAGCATGATTTCCGCGGATATGTGCAAGACCACGGCTGGGCACATAGTATCGCTCATGCTTCCGATACATTTGAAGCGCTTGTTCGTAGTCCTAAACTAGAAACTTTACATTACGAAGAAATATTACAAACTTTATTAAACAAAGTCTGTGTCCATTCTATTTACTACAAATATGAAGAAGACGAGCGTCTCGTTTATCCGATTGTCGCAATGCTACAAAATGACTTAAAGGAAGAAGCACTCATATTAGCCCTTCGTGATTTAGTAGCTCAATTACCCGTTCAAAAACAAACATTACATATTGAATCATACGAGTTTCTATACGGAAATATAAAATCTTTCTTACGCAGCTTATTTTTCAGACTGCGCAAGCTTTCTATATGTGAAGAAACCGAATGTGAAATTGAAAAATTGCTACAAGAGCTTCCAAAATATTATTAAAAAAAGAAGGCCACTTAAAAAGTGCCTTCTTCTATTTCACTAATATTTAATTGAAATTTCACGATCCAAACTGAGAAAAGGTGGACAAGAAGCGCAAACGCCATACATGCTCCGCTTAAAAAAGTTAGTATAGGATGCGAATACACGTGCCCTAATCCATAAGATATCGCCACGAAAAACATTGTTATGTAAATATAAATTGCTCCATGTATTTGCCTCATATGAACCTCCTTTTCCCATATTATAACATAAATTTTCTGATTATTCACATTAATAGACTGTAATTAATATTTCTCAACTGTTACACCTCTAACAGCTGCTTTAATATATGGCGCTCCTTGTAAACTTTGTAAATCCTCTGTTTTTCCTGTTACGACTACACCATATATCGCTAATTCTTTTGCTTCGAAGTTTTTCATCTCATTATAGTTTTCCCTAAAATATTTTTGATATCCCCCTTTATTTTCACTTAAAAATATCTAAATACAACTTTCCTTTAAATTTGTTTCAAAATAAAAAGCACATCTATTTTGATGCGCTCTTTACATATACTTTAGTAACATATGAATCATTTTTTTGAAACAAAAACTCCCACGCCTCTCTCCATAATATCGTTATGACTTAGTTGTCATAATAATTGAACGTGGGTAAAACCCTTGCTTTTCATAAAACGATACAGCTTCATTTCCGTACACTACTGTTAATTCAATTTCATCTATCTTCTTTTCTTTAAACCATTCTACTGCACTATTCATTAACTTCAAACCAAATCCTTTTCTGCGGTATTTTTCATCCACAAATAAAACTTCAATCTTTCCGCTTACACTTTTACTATACGCTATACAAAATCCTAATATATCGTCTGTTTCTGATTCAACTAATAATTCAATTCTATATTCCCCATACTGTGAATTTTTTTTATACTCTTCAATACGTTCCACAAATGTCATTCTTGGATAATCACCAGAAAAATATTTTGATTTATTATTATGATATTCATGCAATTTATTTAAGGGTTCTCTTATTATCTCTATTTCATCGAGAGTGATATATGTATTACTAATTCTCATCCTACAGCATCTCCAATAATATATATTTCAGTAAAAAAGAAAACAGTTTTTGTTTCAAAATATTAATCTATTATTTCATCGCGTCCTTCACAACATCTTGAATCATAACAACTTCTGTTTTCATATCAACAGACGGTGCTTCTTCATCAATACATTCATACCAAAACGCTAAGTGCTTTTTATCAATTTCATGATGAGAATTTTCGACAAGAGCCCCGCCTTCTCCTTGCACAGAATACCAATATAAGTACTCTTCTCCATCTCTTATTTCCCGGAAAATTGTCTCTACGTACATTTTCTCGTCGTTTAATGTCAAAAGCACTTCTTTCATATTGTCATTCAGAAGCTGCATCCATTCATCTACTCGCTGACTTTTACCCGGTTTCACTTTAAATCTCGTTAGTTCTACATTCATTTTTATTCCCCCGTTTTCTTACGTACAAACAATCTATATTCTATTGGATTATGAAAACTTAATTTACTAGCTAATTTTTGCGAGGGAATATTGTCTACATAACAATCCCAGCACGGTGTAATATCATTTTGCATGCAATGTTCAATGAACCGTGTTGCGGTAGCTTGGGCTAATCCTTTCCCTTGATATGCTTTATGCGTTGCAATATCAATTTCAGCAAATCCATTCCCGCTAAATATCGAAACACATTCAGCTACAATTATCCCATCTTGTTCTATACAAAATCCGAAACCATCATTCAAAAACGCTTCAATTGACCCCCAATATTCTTTATAATATTCCTCTGTAAATTCATTGCTTCTTTCTATATCTCTTCTATCAATACGCTTCACTTCATATGTATTTTTGTTACAATCTCGTTCTTTCTCTTCAAAAGTTGCCCTTTGAAATTTCATTCGTGGAATCTTTCGAAGCACATTGCTAAAATGCTCTTCAATCACCATTTCCCACTCTTTACTAGAAGTGAACAATGTAAATCGTTTTTCTGTTTTTTCAATGGCTGTTTTTATATACAAAAATAAATCTTCGTTATAACTTTCATCTTGCGTATTACCAAATAAATAATAAATGCCGTTAGCTGTAATAATTAGTCCTGCTGTTAACTCCTCGTTTGCAAAAACCTCACCATCTATCATTTGATCACATACCGCATAAGCAAACGTCGTCGTTTTTGTATGACTTTCTAAAATCGGAAGGATTTTTCTATACTCGTCTACAGATAATTTTTTCATAATTGCTCCACTTTAATCGTATCCGCCTCTATATTTTCAAAACAAAGATTTACCGTTCTCTTTAATGCTCTCGTTCTATGAATCGTACATGCCGGAATTAAAATAGAATCATTTGGCTTTAATACCGCTGTTTCTCCATCTTCAAAGTCGATAAGTAATTCTCCCTCTAACACAATAAATAATTCATCCGAATTAGAATGATAGTGCCAATCATATTCACCAGTAAATACAGCGATTCGTAAGCAATGACTATTTACATTTGAAACGACGAAGTTTTTATGTTGATCTTGAATGTCCTTTGTTAATTCTATTAAGTTCACAGTTTCCATCTTTCGTCTCATCCTTTCATTAGTCGTTCTTCTGAAAAACTCACTTAGTCGCCACCACCTCCGCAATCTCCTCCACCATCACTTGAGCTGCTACAATCATTGCTACTATAGTCACCAAATCCACTTGATGAGCTTGAAGCGTATGAAGATTTTTTACTCATTTTTCTTTGCTTATCTTTCTTACTTTCATGACTAGGCCATACTGTATCAAATAATATAAAGAATAAGACTAATTCTATTGCAACAAGGAGAAATTCTAAAATACTCTCAATAATATTAGGAGTTATCTCAAAACTGTAAAACACTCCAAATGAATACATACACAAAATTACATACAGAGCCATACAAATATACCGAAATGTTTTTTCTATCATAAGGACTACTTTTTTTGAAATGGGTATGTTCTGTTCCTGTTTTTTCTTTATATATTTTTGTCTTTTAGCTTGCTTTTGCTTCCTCTTTTTGCTCCCCATCCAATTCCCTCTTTCGACTTCTATTTTTCATTTAATTCCAAATTATCACAAAAAATAACATTATAACAAGCTATATTTCACGTAAAGTTTTGTTTACTTTTTGTAAAGTTTCATTTACTTATTACCTAAAAATGGATATAATAAATGTAACAAATTTACAAAAAGGAGACTTTGTATATTTGATTAAAAATAAGGTGAAACAATTCCGCGTCGTTAGAGACATCACCCAAGAACAATTAGCTTCCTCTGTTCAAATCACTAGACAATCCCTCATCGCTATCGAAAAAAACAAATACAACCCAAGTTTAGAATTAGCATTGAAATTATGTGAGTTTTTCAACTGTAAAGTAGAAGATTTATTTCAATTAGATAAAACTGGGGAGGAAAAAGAATGAAAAATACTTTTAATCAAAAGTTCATTTCACATCTTACCATTTTGTTGTTAGGTTCAACTTTTCTTTATTTCAATAGTAACGATGAAGAAAAAATTAGTTCTGTCCTTCTATTCGTTGGCGTATTCATACTCTTAGACTTGATACTACTCGTAGTGAAACGAATATTCTTTAAGAAAAAAAAGAGCGATCCCGAAAAATATCCATTACCTGAGATGGATGAAAGAATCGAGAAGATGAGTTTAAAACTTATGGCACAAATTTTCGGTCTTTCTCATTTAATTGGCTCTGCGATACTATTTATTTTATATCTCACTGACAAAAATTCGATGATACGAGTTGAGTATGCGCTGTATTACTTGTTTGGCATTCTTTTCTTTACAATGATGTTCGGATTAAAGATTGTAAAGAAACTAGACAATTAATCTAAATAAAAAGCCCCTCCTTTCGTAAGGAGGGGCTTACATGTATTTCTATTATGATAAAGCAGGAGCTTTTTCAAGTAGCTCTTTTGCATCAGCGTATTGTAAGCCGTGAGCTTCTGCAACCGCTTCGAATGTTACATAGCCATCTAATGTATTAATACCTTTTAATAATGCAGTGTTGCCTAGGCAAGCATCTTTATAGCCTTTGTTCGCAATTTGTACTGCATATGGTACTGTTACGTTTGTTAATGCAAGAGTTGATGTACGTGGAACTGCACCTGGCATATTAGCAACTGCATAATGAACAACGCCATGTTTTTCGTAAGTTGGGTTATCATGAGTTGTAATACGATCAGTTGTTTCGAAAATACCACCTTGGTCAATCGCGATATCTACAACGACAGAACCTGGTTCCATTGATTGAATCATTTCTTCTGTTACAAGTTTTGGCGCTTTTGCACCTGGAATTAATACTGCACCAATAACAAGGTCAGATTCTTTTACAGCTTCTGCAATGTTGTATGGATTAGACATTAACGTTTTTACTTGGTTACCGAAAATATCATCTAGTTGACGAAGACGTTCTGCACTTAAGTCGATGATTGTTACATCTGCACCTAAACCTACTGCAATCTTCGCTGCGTTTGTACCAGCTTGACCACCGCCGATAATTGTTACTTTGCCGCGTTTTACCCCTGGAACGCCTGCAAGTAAAATACCTTTACCACCTTTGTTTTTCTCAAGGAATTGTGCACCGATTTGTGCAGACATACGACCAGCTACTTCACTCATAGGTGCAAGTAATGGCAGTGAACGATTGTCTAATTGTACTGTTTCGTATGCAATTGATACAACTTTGTTATCAATTAATGCTTTCGTTAATTCTGGTTCTGGAGCTAAGTGTAAGTATGTGAATAAAATTAAACCTTCACGGAAATAGCTGTATTCACTTGCTACTGGCTCTTTTACCTTCATAACCATATCTTGATTCCATGCTTCTTCAGCAGTTTCAACAAGTTTCGCACCAGCTTGTACGTATTCTTCATCCGTAAAGCCCGATCCTAAACCTGCTCCTTTTTGAACAAAAACTTCATGACCATTTTGTACTAAATGTACTGCTCCCGCTGGCGTCATTGCCACGCGGTTTTCATTGTTTTTAATTTCTGTTGGAATACCGATACGCATTATTAGTTCCCCCTTGAGTTATGAAATGACCCCTGAATCATTTTTTAAAGCGCTTTCTACGCTCTTATATTTTAACATAATATCTCAATATTTGACAAAAAATAAGACGAGTTTTCCGATAGATTTAATCTTACATTAAAGGACAGTATTATCCGCACCTCTTTGCATAAAGGATAAACTGTCCAATTATTCGAAACTTCACTTTATTTTTCTCTATCGATGTCTATGAATAACATCTACTGCACCCGTTACTTCAATAATTGTACCGGTAATCATATCGGAATCGTCCTCACATAAAAACGAAATTGTTCTTGCGATATCTTCACCTGTTCCAGATCTACCAATTGGTGTGTTATGTTCTTTCAACTGACGTGCTTCTTGAATTGTCGCTTCTTTCATTTCACCAATAATATCACCAGGACATACCATGTTTGCAGTAATACCATATTCCGCTTCTTCGTAAGCAACTGTTTTCGTTAATGAAACAAGTCCTACTTTCGCTGCCGCAAAAGCTGAACGATAAATCCATCCCGGTGCGCTATCTGCCCCTTGGAATCCGTAATTAATAATACGGCCAAAGTTCTGTTTTCTCATAACCGGAACGACAAGTTTTAATAAATGAAATACCGCTGTTAAATTACCCTGAATCATTTCATTCCATTCATCTTCTTCATAATCGACTAACTTTTTTCTTTCAAATACATATGGACCAGCATTATTAATTAAGAAATCAATTTTGCCAAAACGACTTATCGCTTCTTCTACCATTTTATGTAAATCTTCCTTTTTCGTGACATCCGCTTGCACGAATTGTAGACGCTCTTCCATATTTTTATATGTTTCTTTCATCTTTTCCATAGCCGTGATATCGCTATGATACGTTACTGTTACTGAATATCCTTTAGCCAATAACTTTTCTGTTACTTGCTTTCCTAAACCTTTCGTACCGGCTGTAATGAGCGCGTGTCTCACAAACATGCCTCCTTTTAAATTGCTATACTTCATATGTAACAAGTTCTTGCACCAATTACAACTAAAATGAATCAAAACAGAGTTTTCGAAATTCTGTAACGTTTCCGACAAGCACATTACCAAAATTTGTTTTATAATAAAGTTGTAAACGGTAATAAAAATGATTGGGAGGAATTTACTATGAATAATACATATACAAATATTTTAATCGCGGTGGATGGTTCTAAAGAAGCAGAAAGAGCCTTTAAAAAAGCAATTCAAGTCGCAAAACGAAACAACGCAACATTAACAATCGCTCATATCGTTGATGTAAAAGCATACTCAGCAGTAGAAGCTTATAGCCGTGCAATTGCTGAACGTGCAAATCTATTTGCAGAAGACTTATTAGAAGACTACAAAAAAACTGCGCTTGAAGCTGGCCTTGAAAAAATTGAAACTGTATTAGAATTCGGTAATCCTAAATCTAAAATTTCAAAAGAAATCGCTCCAAACCATAAAGTAGATTTAATTATGTGTGGTGCAACTGGTTTAAATGCTGTTGAGCGTTTCCTAATTGGTAGCGTCTCTGAACATATTATTCGCTATGCGAAATGCGATGTCCTTGTTGTTCGTGGTGATGAGGAGCAAGGTGAGCTTTAATTTATAAATAAAACACCAAGTCCACATGGGCTTGGTGTTTTTCATTTCACATATTTCACTATAAATACAAGACAAGCCACAATAACAACAGTAATTGCCAATACATAAGGCGGAAGAAACTTCAAAGACCACAATGCCATCATAATCGTAGCTACCGTTAAATAAGATTGCCTTGCATCTTCTGTCATTTTTTTACGAAGGCAGAATACATACAAATAACCAATTGGCGGCGTAATAAAGCAAAGAACATATATGATTTTAGATTTCAAATACCATTTTTGTTCTCCAAGTTTCTGTATATCTTCTTCTATTCTTTTATGCTCTTTTTCTCTCGCTTCTCCTATAAGTGGATCTTCCTCTTCTCCTCGCTTTTCTTTCATATAAGGAAGAAAGTGCATGAAAAAATAGTATGCAAATACGAACGCTCCAAATCCAATATTTAATCTTTCTAATGGAATATGTTCACTAAAAAAAGCAGCAATAAGCACTAAAGATAAACAGTACGTCATCATCCAAAATGAACGTTTTCTCTTTTTTCGTTCCATTTCTTTTTTATCTTGTACATGTTTTCTTTTCGAAAGCCATATTGAAATACAGCAGTCTACTACAAATAGAATAAAGATAAATATCCCGACGTGTACTGTTTCTACATCCTCAAATGAAAACATATTTGGGAATGCAACGTTTAATACAATTAACGTGTACAAAATTAATCCTACAAAATAAATACGTCTCATTTTCCATCCCTTTCTTATTTCCTAACTTTAGGTTAACATACATTTTTTAGAAATAGACGGACAAAATATATATGTTTAAAAAAGGAGGATGCTACATGGATGATTCTGAACGTATTATTTTAGATGTGAATGGGAAAGAACTCGAAATGCTAGATATGATCCGTACTCATTTTAAAGAGAAACATGGCGTGGAACTAAGTAATGGTGCATTGCTGCGAGATTTGATGGATATTGAGTATATTCGAATTACGGAAGATCGACATAAGTACGATTAATCGATACATTGTAAGCCTAGAGGAGATTGCTCTAGGCTTACTTACATCCATACAAAAATGTTATAATTAGGAAAAAGTGTGAAGGATGCGAAAATATGAAATCTGAAAATATCTCAAAACATTTTCATACATTACATGTACAAAGAAACGAGTTCCTTCCTCATCTCCATTCACTCTCACAAGAACAACTATGGTATAGGAAAGAGGACAAAAAATGGTCTATTGGTGAACACTTTTATCACTTATATTTAATTGCAAGGATGCTCAAAGTAGCGATTAAATTCTCTTTCACTCTTATCCCTTATGCAAAACTAAGAAAAAATGCCCCATTTGCAACTGACATACACGACATTTATGCCGAATATAAAGAAAAGCATGGTAAAGGAATGAAAGCACCTTTGATTTTAATTCCCTCAAAAAAAGTTTATCACTCTATGAATGTAACTGAATTAGAAGAATTACTTGCACGTGAAACAGATGAAATAAAAAAGCTCGTTCAAAATATAGAAGAAAATATTGCAGGGCATATCGTATTTTTAGATCCAATTGCTCACTACCCTAATTTGATTCAATCTATTCAGCTATTAGCGATACATGAGAAACATCATTTTATGATTATGAAAAATAATTATGAAATGATAAATACTCCCCTAAAAATCTAAATACAAAAAGGTAAGGTGCTTTCTATAAAAAGCACCTTACCTTCTATATACATCATTTAATTCCTACAATCTCTCCAACCAATCCTTTCGCCTTCTCCAAAGCTTTTTCAATTTGCTCAAATCCAGTCCCGCCAGCACTGTTACGACGCTTTACAGCTGCATACGGTGAAAGAACTTCATACAAATCTCCTTCAAATAACGAGCTCATTTCTTTATACGTTGCAAGTGGTACATCTACTAAATAAATTCCTTTTTGTGTGCAGTGTAGCACTAGCTTCCCAACAATTTCATGAGCTTGACGGAATGGTAGTCCTTTACTTGCTAAGTAGTCAGCAATTTCTGTTGCGTTAGAGAAATCTTGCGTTACAGCTTGCCCCATCTTTTCTTTGTTGACAGTCATCGTCTCTAACATGCCTGCCATAATATGAAGGCAGCCTTCTACTGTTTTTACTGTATCAAACATTCCTTCTTTGTCTTCTTGCAAGTCTTTATTGTAAGCGAGCGGTAATCCTTTCATTACTGTAAGTAAACTAAATAAATTACCGTACACTCTACCTGTTTTACCACGAATAAGTTCCGCCATATCTGGATTTTTCTTTTGTGGCATAATACTGCTTCCCGTTGCGTATTGATCGCTCATTTCAATAAATTGAAACTCTTGGCTACTCCACAAAATAAGTTCTTCGCAAAATCGTGATAAGTGCATCATGAGCATAGATGAGTTACTTAGGAACTCCAGTATGAAATCACGATCACTTACTGCATCTAAACTGTTTTCATAGATTCCATTAAATCCAAGAAGCTCCGCACTATATTCTCGGTCAATCGGGAATGTTGTCCCAGCTAACGCTCCTGCTCCTAATGGCGAAATGTTAATACGCTTTAACGAATCTTCATAACGATTTACATCACGCTCTAACATCCAAAAATAAGCGAGAATATGATGCGCAAATGAAATTGGCTGGGCACGCTGCAAATGCGTATAGCCAGGCATAATCGTTTCAATGTTATTTTCTGCTTGATGAACAAGAACAGTTTGCAATTGTTTTGTAGCTTTAATAATATGTTCTACTTTTTCTTTTAAATATAAATGCATATCAGTCGCTACTTGATCATTACGGCTTCGGCCTGTATGAAGTTTCCCTCCTACTTCGCCGATTTGTTCAATTAACATTTTTTCAATGTTTAAGTGAATATCTTCAGCTTCAACTGAATAATGCAATTTATTTTGTTTCGCTTCTTCTAATAAATATTGAAGCCCCGCCTTTATTTTCTCTGCTTCTTCTTTCGTAACGATGCCCTGCTTTGCTAGCATCGTTACGTGCGCAATACTTCCCTTTATATCTTGATTTACTAATTGTTGATCGAAGGAGATGGATGCTCCGAACTCTTCAACCCATGCTTCCGCTTCTTCTGTAAAACGTCCGCCCCAAAGTTTGCTCACGCTTCCACCTTCTTTTGATTCACTTGACTGTATACTTTCGTCGGTAAACCGAATAATGAAATGAATCCAACAGCTGCATCATGATTAAATTCGTCCTGGGCTGTATATGTTGCTAGTTTTTCATCGTATAAAGAGTATTCAGATTTACGTCCTTCTACAATCGCATGGCCTTTAAATAATTTCACACGCACTGTACCTGTTACATTCTTTTGCGTTTCTTGTAAGAAAGCATTCAGCGCTTGTTTTAAAGGTGAGAACCATAAACCGTTATAAATAAGTTCTGTTATTTTCTGCTCAATCATCGGTTTAAAATGCGCTACTTCTTTTACAAGTGTTAAATCTTCCAGTTCCTTGTGCGCCGTAATTAATGTCATTGCTGCTGGACATTCGTATACTTCACGCGATTTAATACCAACAAGACGGTTTTCTACGTGATCGATACGTCCAACGCCATGTTTTCCAGCAAGCGCATTTAACGTTTTAATTAGTTCTGAAAGTGGATATGCAGTGCCATTTAAAGTAGTCGGTACGCCTGCTTCAAAACCAATTTCTACAAATTCTGGTTTATTCGGTGTATCTTCTAATGCCAATGTCATCTCATATGCATCTTCTGGCGGCGCTGCCCATGGATCTTCTAAAATGCCACATTCATTACTGCGTCCCCATAAATTTTGATCGATTGAAAATGGGCTGTCTAAATTAATTGGAATTGGTACATCGTTTTCTTTTGCGTATGCAATTTCTTCTTCACGTGACCATTTCCATTCACGTACAGGCGCAATCACTTCTAAGTAAGGATTTAACGCTTGAATAGAAACTTCAAAACGAACTTGATCATTTCCTTTCCCTGTACAGCCGTGTGCAACTGCAGTCGCTCCTTCTTGTTCTGCAATTTCTACTAGTTTCTTTGCGATAAGTGGGCGTGATAGCGCCGAAACGAGAGGGTATTTCCCTTCGTATAACGTGTGTGCTTGCATCGCCATCAATGCATATTCATTTGCAAATTCTTCTTGAACATCAATCATATATGATTTAATTGCACCTACTGAAAGTGCCTTTTCTTTTACAAATGCTAAGTCTTTACCTTCCCCTAAGTCTAAACAAAGCGCGATAATATCATAATTCTTCTCTTGTAACCATTTAATTGCAACGGAAGTATCAAGACCTCCGGAATATGCTAACACAACTTTTTTCTTCTCCATTTTGCATCCCCCTAAAGAATAAATATTCATTTTCTTTTATAATAATTCACACTTTAACACCTTTTACAAAATGTATCAAGAGTCATTTTCAAATTTTTTCAAACAATTTCGTCGAACTTCTTTCTGTTTTTTTGTACAATATAAGCAGGAAAACGGGGGTGAACTTATGGAAAAGTATTTCTTATACGATGAACATCTCGGAATTGAAATTCCTCATTTACAAGAAGACTGGGAAGATATCCCCGAAAAAATGCAACATGCAATTTTATTAAAATGGGAACAAGTTCGCGGGAGAATCCCTGATCGTATAAAAGAACTGGAACACTATATAAATGCAAAACAACATCATTTAAATCACGAAGAAGACTTCGAAATTTCTTGCAAACTTAATTCAGAAATTGCCGATCTCGCTTCCATCATTAATGACCTTTGGCTTTGGTATCGACTCACTCAAAATGTATCTGAGGGGAAAGCACACCAATGAAAAAAGCATGCCCCTCAATTACTTTGGGTCATGCTTTTTTGTCGTAACACGATTTACAATATATCTCTTGTGCTGTTTTTGCCAAACATACATCAAATGGACCTACCAACAGATTTCTCTCCTTAGGCAGTTTCACAAAAGCAACTAGCTCTTCTTCATATTGAATCTTTTTTTGACATGAAACGCATGTTAATTCTTTTCTTTTGAACATGTCTTTTAGCATATCTTCACTCTTCCTCTCATCTATCTATATTAATATACTCTCATAATAGTTAAGACTTGTAAAAAAATGACACATTCCGAATTGAATCATTCATATACTATGTACAAAAGGAGGTCTAAAGCTTATGCGCGCTTTCATTATTATCGCTTTAACTTTTTTAAGTGTGATTAGCTGGGATGCGTTTTTTAAAGATAAAAGTGATGAAAAGGATACAACTGAATAAAACCCATTTTTTCTTACTTATTGGACAAACCGTTAAAAACTGTCCAATTCTGCAAAATAACTTAGGCTTTTCTACAAAAATATTTAAACATAACAATTTTTGTAGATTCCCTCCGTTTATTGTCGGTTTCCATCCGCATACATTTTTTGAAAGTATGATATAATAATATAAATCTTGAAGGAAGGGATTTTGATATCATGATCGCTCGAAGGAGCATGTGGCATCGTATTGACGAATCATACACGTAGCGTATTTTCCAGCTTAGATACTTTAGTCTAGCGAAAAAAATACGAGAGTGGGGAAATTATGATTGCCCGAAGGATAATTTGGCAAAAAAAAGACTCTTCTTACACATAGCGTTTTGTTTAGGACTTAATTGTTACTAGCTAAACAAAACAAAGAAGAGCAGGATTGCTAAATGAAGAATCCTACTCCACGTTTTGTTTAGTCGTTTTAAGACTTAAACTAAAACGAAGGTAGGGAGAATTGATGGACGAGAGGATTATTCGTTATTTCTTCAGCGACATATAGCGTAGTTAGTTTTTTCGTAAACTAACTGAAAGCTACATGTGAGCTCGTAGTTAGTTTACAACACAAAAAGGACTACTAACTACGGAAAGAAGGAATAACGATGAGGAACATCCAAAGTCGACAAATTATTAAAGAAGTTTTTATGGTTTTAATCGGTTCATTTATTTTAGCAGCAGCGCTATATCACATTCACTTCCAAAACCACTTAACAGAAGGTGGCTTTGTAGGTATTGCACTATTCATCCAAAATTTTTATGATATTTCACCATCTATTTCAACTGTAATCATGGATATCCCAATTATTTTACTGTGTGCTTCATTTTTAGGTAGAAAAATGGTTGGTTATTCATTCCTAGGTTCGATTTCATTCGGAGTATTTTATTCTCTTATGGAAAATTATTCTCCATTTACGGTAGATTTATCAAATAATTTATTTGTAGCTGCAATAGTTGGCGGTGCGTTAGCTGGTATTGGACTCGGTTTTATATTGCGATTTGGCGGTGCAACCGGTGGAGACGATATTTTAACAATTGTATTAAGTAAACGAACTCGCTTTACAATTGGGCAAATTTTCTTCGTCTTTGACGCGATTGTTCTTGCGCTTTCATTATATTATTTAAATTGGACAGAAATTGCTTTCACTATTCTTTCGATTGCCGTACAGGCAAAAACATTGGATTTAATTTATTATCCAAAAGCAGAAAAAACAGCAGAAAAGCAACCAGTATCTGTTCCAATGCCAAAAAAACATGCAACAAATTAAAAAAGCGAAAGGCTTCGGCCTCTCGCTTTTTTTACGCTCTCTTTTCTTTTTCAACTATGTGGCGCACTTGATAAAATCGATTTGCAAATTCAGTAACGTTTCTTGTCAAACGATAATTCACTGTAGACCCGATTGCCATCCCAATTACCGGAATACCTTGGAATAATTTACGACGAAGAGCATAAATCGAAAATGTTTTCAAAATTTGTTTTAACACAACTTCAGTAGAAGCTGGTTGTAACACCGCTTCGTCTCCTTCATAGAAGAACGAATCTTCTTGCTCTAGCTCTTGCAATAAATTGTACCATGCGTATTGCTGAAGTCTTCCTGGTAGTAATGACGCATGAAATACCTTTAATGCAAGCATCATTTCATAAGGCTTGTTCACATCATGCCCAAATGACGTTGCAATAAGTTGGACAGCCTTCACATTCAACGCAATCATAACCGGAAAATCAGCTGTTAATAATAGTAAACCTCCAGCACCCGTTGCTCCGCCTTGTACGAATGAATATAGGCGATGGCGCGCTGTTTGCTGCTCTGCTATGTATGTTAATTGGTCAATAGATAATGCTTTCAAATCTTCTAGTTGCTCAATCGATTCATCAAATAATCTCGATGTTCCTAAAATACGATTACGCGCCTCTAACTGTGATTGTGAACTTTGAATCAATGCATGCAAATGAAAGAGCCATCCATCTGCTTTCGTAAAGAAATCTTTTCGTTTTTTCTCAGGCAATTTCGCAATTGTATTATGTACCCATTTATCAAACATTTTTTGAAAATCAGTCGCTTCTTGCTCAACTAATTGCAATTCCCATTCTTTTATATTGTCTAAAATGGCTTGTTCTCGCTTCGATCGCATCGTAACAACCACCTCGTTTGATTTTTTTCTATTGTAACATATTTCCGCTTATTCTTTACAAATATGCTTGTCTATCTTTATTCACATACCATTTTTTATTGACATAAAATATTAGCAAAAAGGATGAGATAAATCACATGAATCTATCCAATATAAAAAAAGAATATAATGCCGTATTCAGTTTAGGACAAAACTGTTGGCCTGCTTGGGCGTTATATCAATTCGGATTATCACCATTTTTTGGCGTTATTGATTTTATGCTAAGCCCCTCATTGGAAAAAGTGAATGTATTATTACAAAATCAATTTGACCGTTTTTTACATTTCGAAAATTTATCCTTCATCTCATTTTGGGATGATGATGCGAAATTAAGACTAAGGGACAACCTCTATGAAATCGACTCCTGTCATGACTTTAAAACAGATGTAAACACACCAACTTCTTGGCCTTCTTATCCAGAAATCAAGCTAAATTATGAGCATCGAATTAATCGTTTTCTAACTACAATTGAAATAGAAACGTCCATATTGTTTATTCGGACTGGAGGAACATATGAAGAAGCACGATCTCTGGAACAAATTTTATCTCAAATAGTCAAACATAATTTTTCTGTCCTATTACTCATTCCTGCAGATGTACCAACTGTTGTAGAAGAAGATTGGGGATTACAAAATATTTGCGTTATAAAATGCCCTATTATGGATGTATTTCAGTACAATGAAGCATTTTGGAATGACTTATTTAATGGCATCGTAATTCGACCACATTCTTAAATACACGACACTTTTATTACGCAATACATTATAATCATCCTTATACAAAATAAATAAGGAGTGATTGTATATGTATCCACGTGCAAAAGCTTTCGGTCTTGCTATACATGACAGTCGCCTTCTTGTACAAGAATATCATACAGGCGATGAAACATATTACCGCCCTCTTGGCGGTTCAATTGAACAGGGGGAGAAATCATCAAATACCATTATTCGTGAATTTCAAGAAGAGCTTCATACGGAAGTGGAAATCATCAATTATTTAGGTTGCTTAGAAAACATCTTTCATCTTGATGGAGAAATTGGTCATGAAATCATTCAGCTATATTCTGTACGCTTATTAGACACATCACTATATGAAATGGAAAAAGTGAAGGTACAAGATGAGCAAACAGTAGCGTATGCGAAATGGATTCCTATTACGGCATTCATTCAGAAAGAAAAAATACTATATCCGGATGGAGTTTTAAAATACCTCCAATAGAAAAAAGACGAAATCCTATAGGATCTCGTCTTTCTTTCATATAGTATATTAACCAATATCTCCAAGACGTAGTACGTCACGAGCAATCATAACTTCTTCGTCAGTTGGAATTACGATAATTTTTACTGGAGAGTGTGGGAAGCTGATGAATGCTTCTTCACCGAATACGTTATTACGTTTTGCATCGAAGTATACGCCCATGTACTCAAGGCCTTCTAATACGCGCTCACGAATAATCGCACTGTTTTCACCTACACCAGCTGTGAAGATGATTGCGTCTACACCTTTCATACGAGCAGTGTAAGAACCGATGTATTTGTGGATACGGCTTACGAATACATCAAGTGCTACTTTCGCACGGTGGTCGCCTTCTTCTTCTTTCGCAATGATGTCACGTAGGTCACTAGAGTAACCAGTAAGACCTAACATACCACTCTTCTTGTTTAATACGTTAACTACTTCTTCTACTGTTTGGCCTGTTTTTTCCATGATGTATGGAATTAACGCAGGGTCAAGGTTACCAGAACGTGTACCCATTGTTACACCAGCAAGTGGAGTGAAGCCCATAGAAGTATCGATAGATTTACCGCCTTCTACTGCTGCGATACTTGCACCGTTACCTAAGTGACAAGAAAGTAAGCTTAAGCTTTCAATTGGACGACCTAATAATTCAGCCGCACGCTCAGTTACATATTTATGAGAAGTTCCGTGGAAACCGTATTTACGGATGCCGTATTTTTCATAGTACTCATATGGTAAGCTGTATAGGAATGCAGATTCCGGCATTGTTTGATGGAATGCTGTATCGAATACTGCTACTGCTGGTACGTTTGGTAATACTTCTTGGAATGCTTTAATACCAACAACGTTTGCTGGGTTATGAAGTGGTGCTAAATCGCTTAATTCTTCGATATCAGCTAATACTTCATCAGTAATTAAAACAGAGTCAGCAAATTTTTCGCCGCCGTGAACAACACGGTGACCGATACCGCCAATCTCGTCTAGAGATTTAACGATTCCGTTTTCAGTTAATTTTTTAAGAAGCATATTAACTGCTACTGCGTGATCTGGAATGTTTGTAATTTCTTTTTGTTTTTCGCCATCTACAGTAATAGTGAAGATACTATCTTCTAAACCGATACGTTCTACTAAACCTTTTGTTAATACTGTTTCACTTGGCATTTCAAATAATTGGAATTTTAAGGAAGAGCTTCCTGCGTTAATCGCGATGATTTTTGACATCTAGTCTTTCGCCCCTTTTTCTCTTGGTAGTTGTGTGGATGTTTCCACAAACCGCTCGATTTTATCTAATTAAATTTACTAAATATGAAAACGTTTCATCATTAGCAAATTTTATACTCACGATTTTAATTTAAACATCGTACGACATATATTTCAAGTGAAAAAATTGTAACACCAAGAAAAAATATATATTACAGATTTCAAAAAAATTCAGTTAAATCTTGTATATATTTAAAAATATGACATATCATATAAAACTGTACTACATGAATTACTAACCCTGTTACATATACCTAGCCTTATTTATGCGTTGCAAACCAAGTATTTAATTGGTCCATAATATCCTCCATCGCCTTCATGTTAGAGAATTTAGGTAACTCCACTAATAACGCCTGTTTTGGCATCGTTACACTAGGACCTTTCTTTTGGAGAACAAATATACTTTTTGCATTTTTCTCGTTTTTAAACATGGAAACAGGTAGTTGCAATAGTCCTTGAATAAAACAAGTTTCTTTAATAAATGCATGTAATTTAGGTGCTTGATCACTTTCAAAAATGAAGTTTGGTACTAAGAAGAATAAGTATCCGCCTTCTTTCGTATGTTTCACACTTTGTTCAATAAATAAGTGATGTGCATACGACATTCCTTCATCTGCTTTTAACTTATATTCACTTGCACCGATTTCATTTGGATAGTAACCAATCGGTAAGTCTGAAATAACTGCATCAACTGGATCGATATAAAGTGGCGCTAGTCCATCTTGATGAAAGAATTCGATTGCATGCTTTTGTAAATTCGCATTTACTAAAGCAAGTTTAATTAGCACTTCATCCACTTCTACACCAAATCCACTCATTGTTAGTTCTTCTTTGGCGCTATTAAATACGGTAGTCATTAAGTTACCTGTTCCAATTGCAGGATCTAAAACAGTGATTTCGTTTTTCCCTTGCATAAATTTATGGAATAAGTAGCTCATGAACATACCAACTGCATCAGGCGTCATTTCGTGGTTCGCTTGTACGCCTTCTTTCATTCCTTTTAAAATGGCTAACTGAAATGCTTTACGAATTTCTTCACCTTTATATGTTTCTTCATTAAACGTACTATATTCACGATTCAGCCTTTCAATTGCTGATTCGGATAATTCCTCTTGTAAGATCGCTCCTTCAAACAAGTTATCCCCTGTTTCTACAAGCGCCTCTAAATATGTTACATCTAATTCTTTACGTAAAACTACCGCAGAAGAATCAAAAATAGAAAATAATGTTTCCACTGTCTGACTCACGTACATTCCTCCTTCTCTCTTTTACACATAACTTATATCATACCACAAAGTGTTTTTTTCCAAAAAGAAAAAGCGACCTCCTGCAAAGAGCTCCCCTTTTAATTATATATGATATAACGTTTTTTCTCATATATTGGTACCGTTACGCAGCAATATATGAGAAAAAACGACCTCTTTATAAGAGGTCATTTTCTTCACATTACTTCGCAGATTTTGCTGCTTCTAATGCTGCTTCATAGTTTGGATGGCTTGTACCTTCATTTACGTATTCTACGTAAACTACTTTGTCGTTGCTATCTACTACGAATACTGCACGAGCAAGTAAACGAAGTTCTTTCATTACTAAGCCGTAAGCTTCACCGAATGAAAGGTCGCGGTGGTCAGAAAGTGTAACAACATTTTCTAAACCGTTTGCTGCACACCAGCGTTTTTGAGCGAATGGTAAATCAGCGCTAATTGTTAATACTTTCGCGTTTTCAATACCTGCTGCATCTTGGTTAAAACGACGTGTTTGTGCATCACACACACCTGTGTCGATTGAAGGTACAACACTAATTAATTTTACTTCGCCTTTGTATGTTTCTAAACTTACTGGAGATAAGTCGTTTGCTAATACTTGGAAGTTTGGCGCTTGATCGCCAACTTTAACTTCTGTTCCAACTAAAGTCATTGGATTACCTTTAAAAGTTACGTTTGCCACTTGAAAATCCTCCCTTATTTAAACAAAATATGTACAATGTAAATGATAGTTTGTCCCTATCGATAATGCAAATAAAATCGCTTTATTTACAAAAAAATTAAAGAAGCTAATCTATTGATCAGCTTCTTTATCCGTTAAATTTGAAATTCAGGATCGTCTTCTTTTCGTTTATCCATCATTTCCTTCACTTTATCAACAGCTTGTGGCGCTAATTCAATTATTTTATCGATGACATGTGTTTGCTTATCTAAATGCAACACTTTTACACCTTCGCCATTTATAACAAGAAAAGCAACAGGATTAATAGAAACTCCTCCACCGCTTCCCCCGCCAAATGGATGACGGCCTGAATGTTCTACTTTACCAAATTCACTTCCACCAGCAGCAAATCCAAAGCTAACTTTCGAAACTGTAAGAATTACACTTCCATCTGCCGCTTTAATTGGATCACCAACAATTGTATTTACATCAGTCATTTGTTTTAAATGCTGCATTGCAGTTGTCATTAAACCTTGAATTGGATGGTCCATTCTATATCCCCCCTATGCTTGAACAGATTTTTCTGTCGTACCAGATCTTTGTCTTCTCATAAACACGAGTAATTTCACCGCTGTTTTTACAGTACGGAATATACGAAAAGATGCTGTCAACTCACATCTTGATGCAAATCCCTTTCCTTGAAAAACAGGAGTAATTTCAAATTCTGGTACGTCGACAATATGCATATATTGTCCTACAACTCCAGCAGCCATTCCTTTTGTCCCCCATGCATATCCAGTGACAATTCCAGTACTAGCTGCGTCGCCTGCTCCAATTTGCGTATGCCATTTCCAACCATTGATTTTCACTCGTTTGAGAAAATCTTTAACAATAGTATGAACTTCTTGAAGCTTTTTTATCAGTTCCCCAATGCTATCAAGTTGTGCCATAATTTTATTATCTAGTCCGCCGTCCTCTTCAGCTTTTTCGATTTTTTGTCCTGTTTTCTTCTGCTGTTTCTCAATTCTTTCCAACACATCAAATGTATATCGAATCATCCATATTTTCACTTGAAGCAAGCATTGCTTTTCCATTTCTGAATATAAAAATGTCACTTTAAGCTTTATTTTCGACAATAGTATAAACAAAATAAAAAGGAGAAGAATTATTATTCCAATTGCGAGCCACTTCATACGTATCATCCTTTCACTCCGTACCCATTATCGACAACTTTATTCATCATTAAACAGAGTTCCATAAGATTGAATATAAAAATTTTTCTAAAAACAAAAAGGTATTTTGACAATTTATATCGAAATATATTATTTGAACATATCATCAGGGAACGGACTCTAATGATATGTAGCACGAAAAACAGAAAATTTAACTGCAGTGGAGGGATACATAATGGCAGATCGTCGCAATTTATTTTTCTTTTATGGTGATGACAAAGCAACGCTCGTTGAAAAAATGAAACCAATCTATCGTATTTTAGAAGAGAATGGATTTACCATATTAGATCATCCAAAAAATGCAAACGCTATCGTCAGTGTTGGAGATGATGCAACTTTCTTACAAGCCGTTCGTAAAACTGGTTTTAGAGAAGATTGTTTATACGCAGGGATTTCTACGAAAGATGAAATTTCGTTCTACTGCGATTTCCACCTTGATCACATTGATACAGCCCTTCAAGAAATTACAAAAAATGAAATTGAAGTGCGAAAATATCCAACAATTCAGGTAGATGTAGATCACGGTACATCTTTCCATTGTTTAAATGAGTTCTCATTACGTTCTAGCATTATTAAAACATTCGTTGTAGATGTCCATGTTGATGATTTATATTTCGAAACATTTAGAGGTGACGGTTTAGTTGTTTCTACCCCAACAGGAAGTACAGCTTACAATAAATCATTGCACGGTGCAGTTGTTGATCCGCTCATCCCTTGCTTCCAAGTAAGTGAATTAGCATCTTTAAATAACAACACATACCGTACACTTGGTTCACCGTTCATTTTAAATCACGAACGTACATTAACTTTAAAACTAAGACCAGACGGTAACGATTATCCTGTTATCGGTATGGATAATGAAGCGCTTAGCATTAAACAAGTGGAAAAAGCTGTTGTACGCTTAAGCGATAAACAAATTAAAACAGTTAAATTAAAAAACAATTCTTTCTGGGAAAAAGTACAGAGAACGTTTTTATAGTACTAAAAAACGGTCGAATTATGGGCATTCCATAATTCGACCGTTTTCTATTTGTAGACAGTCCCTCTTATTATTCGGCCGCTATTCTTGTCAGTTTTTGTCGGTAAGTCGATATATTTTAATAATCGCTGATATATTTCGAGTTACGGTCGATATATTCCGAAAACCGCTGATATATTTTTACGCATCTTTTCTATACACAACTTGGCCATCTATTACAGTCATCTCTGCTTGTACTTCTTTTATTTCTTCTGCCTCTATTTCAAAAATATTGCGGTCTAGTATCGTAAAGTCTGCCTCGTATCCTTTTGTAATTTGTCCTCGCTTCGCTTCTTTTCCGATTGCATAGGCACTCCCTGTTGTAAATAGAGAAACAGCCTCATATGCCGTTAATCTTTCTTCAGGCATATAGCATACACCGTCAATAAAACTTCTACGTGTAACAGCGCTATATATGCCTAAAAACGGATTCACTTGTTCAATGGGAGCATCTGAGCCACCGTTACAGTGTAATCCTGCTTCCAGTAACGTCTTCCAAGCATACGCATAACGAAGACGATGCTCTCCTAGTTTTTCAATGACTGACGGAAAATCCGATGAAACAAATACTGGCTGTATATCAACAATGACTTGCAAGTTTTTCATTCTTTCAATCAACTCTTCACGGGCAAGCTGACAATGAATAATGCGGTCACGTAATCCTTCTGCTAGTGGATATAATTCAAGTGCATCAATAACATACTGGAGCGATAAATCACCGATTGTATGAATGGCAACTGGCATATGTAAATCTCGTGCTTTTTTCACTAACTCCGCAAGCTCTTCACGCGAGAAAATGGCAACTCCATTCGTTTCCCTCGCATCTTCATACGGTTCACTTAATAAAGCTGTTCTTCCGCCAAAAGAACCGTCAGAAAAAATTTTCATCGCACCAAATTCAATATAGTGTTCATTTTCATATTCTTTTCGTTCATGTGCTACTTCATGGTGAACGAGCAAATGTGCTTTAAATGGCATTTCTTTTATAACATGAGAAAACGCATTGTGCGTTTTTCTAAAACCACCGTAATAATTTAAATCTTCCGTATGTCCACCAACAATTCCATATTGCCAGCAATCTTTAATCGCTGTTTGCAAAGCGCTTTGTAAGTAGACTTCATCAATTTCAGGCTGAACATGTTTTATTAATTCTTGTCCTTGTTCATATAAAAGCCCTGTTAACATATTGGATGAATCCCGGCCAATTTTTCCGCCTTTCGGATCTTTTGTCGATTCTGTTATGTTCGCTTCTTGCAGTATGTATGAGTTCACCCATGTAACGTGGCGACAGACGCGCTTTAATAAAATCGGATGTTCTTTCGAAATTGCATCTAAATCACGCGCGTGAACGTCTTTTGTATCTGTAAAGTTATTTTCATTCCAGCCTTCTCCAATAATCCAAGAACCTTTTGGCGCCTCTTCTACTCGTTTCTGAACGAGAATCAGCACTTCGCTATACGATGTACAATTTGATAAATCTAAACGCAGCAATCTCTCTCCATGCCCAATAAGATGCATATGGCTATCAACGAGACCTGGAATCATCGTTTTCCCTCTTAAATTGTACAATTTCACAGCAACATATCGGTTTTCTAACTCTTCCTTACTCCCAATGTCAACGATTCTGCCATTTTCAACATAAATAGCTTCCACTTTTTCATTTTCTTCTCTCATCGTGTAAATGGTGCCGCCGTACCAAATTTCTCCCATATATCCCATCTCCTTTGTTTTATTGTATAAAAAAAAGCACCATTTCAAAACATGGTGCTTTTCTAAAAATTACTTTTGCTCAGTAGGGTTCGTTGTAATTTGCCATTCAATGCTAAATTTATCTTTTACTTGTCCGTATGCTGGACTCCAGAACGTTTCTTGAAGTGGCATGATAACCTCTCCACCTTCTTGTAACTTTTCGAATACTTCTTTCGCTTTTTCTGCATTACTAATTTGAATTGCAATTGTTACTTGAGATCCGATTGCATGCCCTTGACCTGGGAATGTATCCGAAATCATAAGGTCCGTATTACCAACTTTTAAAGTAGCATGTAAAACGCGCTCTTTTGCTTCAGCTGGAACCGGGTATTCTGGATTTTCAGGCATATCACCAAACGTTTGCATGATTTCTACTTTTGCATCTAACGCCTCTTTATAAAACTGTACAGCTTCTTGCCCACTACCATCTAAAACTAAGTACGGATTAATACCTAAAATCATACGGACACCTCTTTTTTAAATTTATAAAATCGAACTTGTGTTCGTTTTTATATTATCATTGTTTGACATTTCATTCAACTATTTCCTTCACTGTTTTCAAAATTATTTTGAAGGCAGCTCCATCTCTTGTTTTCTAAGTTCAATACGGCGAATTTTTCCAGAAATCGTTTTTGGTAGTTCATCTACAAATTCAATTTTACGAGGGTATTTATATGGTGCAGTGAGTTCTTTGACGTGTTGTTGGAGTATTGGGATTAATGTTTCTTCGTTCTCTTTTATATTCTCTCTTAATACGATAAATGCCTTCACGACGCTTCCGCGAATTTCATCAGGGCTTGCGACAACTGCACACTCTCTTACGTAAGGATGTTTTACAAGCGCATCTTCTACTTCAAACGGCCCGATTGTATAACCAGAGCTAATAATAATATCATCACCGCGCCCTTCAAACCAGAAATAGCCATCTTCATCTTTCTTTGCTTTATCACCGGTAATATAATAATCACCGCGGAATTGCATCGCTGTGCGCTCATCGTCTTTATAATATTGTTTAAAGAGGGCTGGTGTTTCAATATGAACTGCAATATCACCAACTTCTCCTACTCTTACCGGCATACCTTCCTCATCTACAATATCAACATGGTTGCCTGGCGTTGGTTTCCCCATTGATCCTGGTCTAATATCCATCCCTTTCATTACACCAACAAGCAATGTATTTTCCGTTTGCCCATAGCCGTCTCTTACTGTAACATCAAAGTGCTTTTGGAACGTTTCAATGACTTCTCTATTTAACGGCTCCCCTGCGGATACAGCGCTATGTAACGCTTCTAAATTGTACTCACTTAAATTTTCTACTTTTGCCATTAATCTATACTCTGTCGGTGTACAACAAAGCACATTCACCTTATTATCATCTAATAAATTTAAATATGTTTTCGGTTCAAACTTACCGTGGTATACAAATCCTGTTGCCCCTGATCCTAGAGTTGCTAAAAACGGGCTCCAAATCCACTTTTGCCAGCCTGGACTAGCTGTTGCCCACACAACATCATTCTCTTCGATTCCGAGCCAATTCGGAGCGCTCGTACGTAAATGAGCGTATGCCCATGCATGGGTATGAACAACACCTTTTGGATTCCCTGTCGTTCCTGACGTGTAAGATAAAAAGACCATGTCCTCTTTATCTGTCTTCGCTATTTCTAACATATCACTTTCTGTTTCTAATGCTGTTTTTAAATTAATCCATCCATCTACTGACTGCTCGCTCAGAACGAATTTTTGAAGAGATTCCATCACTTCTATATCATCAAACTGGCCAATGTACGGCTCATAACTTACAATTGCCTTTACTTCCCCATGCCCAATTCGATATTCAATATCTTTTTTACGTAACATTTCCGAACTCGGAATTACGACAAATCCTGCTTTAATCGCAGCGATATACGTCATGTACGCTTCAATTAAACGCGGCATCATAATGAGGAGCTTGTCCCCTTTTTGCAGACCACTCTTTATAAAAGCGTTTCCAATTTTATTCGCACCTTGCATTAATTCAGCATATGTAACTTCTCGTCTATTCCCTTTATCATCTTGCCAAATTAAAGCAAGCTTCTCTTTATCACCTGTATATTTCTCTATTTCAGAAACTAAATTATAAGACGGCGGTGCCAACAATTCCTCTCTCTTCATAAACATCCTCCTTTTTTATGCCTCCCTTATATAATAAAGAATTTTCTGTCTATTTTGAACCCTCTTCTTTTGACAAATTTTTTATGTCTATGTCGAAATGAATGTATAACGATGCAAACAACAAAAAGAAAGAGCGGGAGAACCCGCTCTTTCTAAGCCATCGTATATGGGATTATTTTTGGTAACCGCCTAATTGTTGCTCAGCTAGTGAAACTAGACGTTTAGTGATTTCGCCACCAACAGAACCGTTAGCGCGAGATGTTGCATCCGCTCCAAGTTGAACACCAAACTCTTGAGCGATTTCGTATTTCATTTGGTCTAATGCTGATTCAGCACCAGGAACCGCTAATTTATTTGTGCTACGTGCCATGTTATATCACCTCCTTGTGAGTATAGAGTGTGATAAATAACATGACTTCATACATGGTTTAGATATGGTAATTTATGGTTTTAGAAAAGTTCTTCGAATTTTTCTTCTTCCGCCACTACTTCTACCGTTTGCAATACCATTGTTTCTTTGTTCGCTACAGCTTCATCGATTAATGGTGTGAAATCATATTTCGCTTCAAAACGATTCGCTTTTTCACGCTTCGGCTTCGTCGCTGGGCTTGCTGGTGTGAATACTGTACAGCAATCTTCGTACGGACGAATTGAAATTTCATATGTGCCGATTTCTTCAGCAATTTTAATAATTTCTAATTTATCCATCGTAATAAGCGGACGAATAACTGGATAGTTTGTTACTTCGTTAATCGTATGCATACTATCTAATGTTTGGCTTGCTACTTGTCCAAGACTTTCACCAGTCGTGATTGCAAGTGCATTACGCTCCTCAGCGATACGCTCTGTAATACGCATCATCATACGGCGCATAACTGTCATTGAATAGCTAGATGGAATTTCTTTATTAATCGTTTTTTGCACTTCCGTAAATGGAACAAGGTGAAGCGTTACACGTTTACAGTACTTCGTTAGCTCTTGTGCTAAATCGATTACTTTTTGTTTCGCGCGCTCACTTGTGAAAGGTGGGCTATGGAAGTGAACTGCTTCCACAGATACGCCGCGTTTCATCGTTAAGTAAGCTGCTACTGGGCTATCAATACCACCAGAAAGAAGTACCATTACTTTTCCGCCAACACCAACTGGTAGACCACCAGCTCCCATACGCTCATCGCACATGATGTAGCTATAACCACTGCGAATTTCTACACGTACATTTACATCTGGATTATGAACATCTACTGTAATATCTTCTGTATTCTCTAGAATGTGTCCACCAATCTCAGGTAATAATTCCATCGTTCTCATTGGGAAATGCTTATAAGAACGGTGTACAGTAATTTTAAATGTTTTCACATCGCCTTTTACTTGTAAGAAAGCTGCTAATGCACCTTTTTTAATATCTTCTAATTCTGATGGTACTTTCATCGCTAAGTTAAACTTATGAATACCGAATACATCCTTCAATCTTTCAGAGATCGCTTCATGATCTTCACCATTTAATTGGATGTACATACGGTCATGTGTTGCATCGATTTTAATATTTGGGAACTTTTTTAATTTGAACTTCACGTTATCTTTTAATGTGCTTACAAATTTAGAACGGTTCTTACCTTTAGTCGTCATTTCTCCGTAACGCACTAAAATATATTCATATGTCATCATATTTCTTTACCTCATCACTTCATATAATTTTGGCATCGTCTCTTTCACAATACCTTCAAATTGTTTTACTTCTTCCATCGTGTTTTCTGGTGCCAAACTAATGCGAATCGCACTTGCAGCAACGGCATGCGGTACTCCCATTGACACTAACACTCTGCTCACTTCATTTGCTTTTGAAGAACAAGCAGACTTCGTCGATACATATACACCGTGTTCTTCTAAAGCATGAACGACCACTTCTGGTTTTAAACCAACAAATGATACATTTAAAATGTGCGGTGCTGCATATGCAAGCGACGTATTGATCGTTACATCTTCCATCTCTTTAAAGAAACAGACAAGCTCTGCTTGTAAATTTTGTAAATGATCTATCTTTTCTTTCACTTGTTCCATTGTCATGCGAAGTGCTTTCACCATCGCTACAATGCCAGGTAAGTTCTCTGTACCAGAGCGATACTTAAGCTCTTGTTGACCACCTGATAAAATTGGATCTAACCTTACGCCATCACGTACATAAAGAAGACCCGTTCCTTTTACACTGTGGAATTTATGTCCAGATATTGAGCAAAGATCAATATGAGAAGCGTATAAATCGAGCGGTACTTTTCCTATCCCTTGTACATGGTCCACATGGAATCTTATTTTCGGATAATTCGATAATAACGTTCCAATTTCAGCAACAGGCTGAATTGCTCCAGTCTCGTTGTTCACGTGAATAATTGACACAAGAATTGTATCCTCACGAAGTGCTCGTTTTACATCTTCTACCGATACAACACCATGCTCATTAACCGGTAAATATGTTACATCAAAACCGAGATCTTCCAATTGTTTATATGCTTCAAACACAGACGCGTGTTCAATATTCGTTGTAATGATATGTTTACCGCGCGAACGATTCCTCATCGCTATCCCTTTAATCGCTAGGTTATTCCCTTCCGTTCCACCTGATGTGAAAATAATTTCAGAAGGTTTAACGTGAAGAAGCTGCGCTGCAATCGTTCTTGATTGTGTTAATAGACGCTCTGCCTCTCCTCCAAGCGAATGAATAGAAGAAGGGTTTCCAAAATATTTTCCAGCAACCGTTACGTACGATTGAAGGGCTTCTGGATATGGCTTCGTCGTCGCACTATTATCAAAATAGATCATCGTTCTTCCCCTTTCAGCGCTATCACATCATATAATCATATCACAAATACGTGTAATTACGCTAAGACTACTCAAAGGTTCCATTTTATCCCGATTGTGACAGACAATAATTAGCGAGGATGCCCACACTGATTACAGTTTCACTTTATCTTAAAACGAATAACCTTACTGTATTCCGCTATTCATTATAGCAACATCGCCCTCAAAATTACACAAAAAAACAAACCCTTTATGAAAGGGTTTGTTCATTGTCTACATATTCAGCTATTTTTTGAACAACGCCAGGTTCAAGCTGCTCTAGTATAGAAGCCGCTTGTTCTAAAGCTGCATCGTATTGATATTCACGGAATAATTTCTCCGCATAATTTAAGCTCTCTGCAAGACTCTCATCATGACTACGGTAACGATTACCGTATTGAATTAATTTTTCAACTAAATACGCTTGTCCAATTAACTCTTCTGTCATTTCAGCTACACCATTAACAGTTGTATACGCTTCTTCTAAACTGCTATTTACAGCGTTCATATTTAATGGCTTCACTTCTAATTGATCATATACAGCTTGCATTGCCATTTGTCCTCTTTTTAAATCTTCCATAATACTCTCTGGAAGACCTGGCAAATTCGACTTTTGCATAAAGCGTTTCGTTTCGAAAATGGTATTTCGCATTTCTTGTAATTTCTCACGCGCTTCAAATTCTTCTTTACGCATCGTTTGCAGCATTTCTTTATATTCTGCATGAAGTACTTTCAATGTTTCACATTGCTCATAAACCTCTTCTAGTTCCTCACGAATAATAGAGAAGGCAATATCTTGTTCAGCAACGCGTAATTGTAGCATTTCAAAACGTTTCGTTAAAATGTGCATTTGCTTTTCAATTACTTTTTGAGACTCAATGTCCTTATCTTGTAACTGATAACTTTGTTTCACAAGTTGTGTTTCTGCTTTTGTTTCAATCGTTTCAGTGCGAATTTCTTCTAAATCTTCATAAACAGAAAGTGTTTTTTGCTCCACATAATGTCTCGCATGTACTTCTTGTTCCAGTTGATCATAGAAGCCATCTAAACGAGTTTTTAAGTTTTCTACTTTTTCAGACGCTTCCGTTATATGAAGCTCCTGTATATCCATTAAACATGTGTGTAGTTGTGTCGTCATATCGCGAACTTCTTTAGGGATTTCCAAATACTCTAATACATAACCTTGTCTTACCATATCATTATGTCCGTGTAATAAGTCTTCCAGCTGAACTGGTAACGTCGCTTGACACTCTACCAATAAATCTGGAATTTGGTGAATAATGATTTCTAAATCTGCTAAACCTTCTTCCAAACTAATAACAATTTCTCTCGCTTTTAAATAGTCACCATTATCTGTTGCCTCTTCAAAGCTTTTAAATTTATTAGATTCAGCGTCTAGCATCTCTTCAATTTTCTGCTCTGCTGCTCCATACATATGTCTATGAGCAAGAACACTCTTTTTCATACTACGATATGTATCACGTAACTCTTCAATTTCCGAGCTATTTTTTTCATGGCTTTCTAACAATTGCTGTAATTCATTTAAAATGTCTGTAATACGATTATCAGCGTCATCTAAACCACTTATGGATTCATTCATCGCATGCTTTGCTTTTCGGAAGGAGAATTGCGAGGCGAATTTTCGCGCTTGCGCTAAATCTTTGTCAGCTTTCGGAAGGGTTGTTGATACAATTTCATCCCATTCTTCACGCCATTTACCAAACAGCTCTTCTGTTTGACCCGTCATATTTAAATCTTTTACCCGCTTTAGTTCATCTGCCACAGGTTTATCTTTTATTTCTTGCTTCCACTGCTCCAGTGCCTCAATATCTTTATATGAACGATTTCTTATCACAAGCTCTATCATGAGCAGCACTAGAATAGAGCTTACTACAATGATAACGATCGTCAGGATAGAATCCATGCAAAAAAGCCTCCTAGTTATATCTCTTTTTTTGTCCGTTCCGTTTATGAAATGGAAGGCATTATGTATAAAAAGGGAATTCCCCTATATTTAACAACTAACAATGTACTAATCATACCATGTAATGGCTTGTTTTTGACCTAGTTTTTTTTAAAATTTCATGTTTCTTTCAATGCGATTGTAATCTTTCTCAATATTCCGTTTGGATTATCTCTCATCATGAAATGAATGCAATAAAAGGCCTTCTTCCATATGAGATGCGAAATAAATTTTGCGCACAAGTGGTGGTTCAATAGAAATTGCATGCACATTTCCTTGCTTTACCGCTTGCTCTACTGCCATTTCTGGAAGTAACGTGATACCAAGTCCAGCTCCGACCATCGCAAGCATCGGTTCTGCATAAGAAGTTTCAAATGCAATGATTGGTTTCGCACCTATCCCTTGAAACATATTCGTTATCATTTTCCTTACATCACAGATTTCTGGATATACAATTAACTTTTCATTTTGCAAATCTTCCATTTGGATTACCGTTTTTTCTTTATAAAGATGATCATTTGAAACGACACAAACAATTTTTTCTTCTCGTATTTCTTTTATACACGTAGCGCCTTCTACTACTGAATCAATGAACATCGCTTCAATCTTCCGTTCTTTAAAGAGTCCCATTAGTACTTTCGTATGCTCAATTTTCCATTCTACTTCGAACCCGTCACCAAATATATCTTTACATTTTGATATGTAATGTGCTGCTAAACTTGGCAATATGCCTATAGAAATGTTCCGCTTTTCTTGAAATTTCTTCATCTCAGCTTTCACTTCATGTATGTGTTCCAAAACCGGTAACATTCTTGTTATAAATAACTCTCCAGCACTTGTTAATTCGACTCCTTGCGCGGAACGCTTTAATAAAATAACCTCTAAATCCGCTTCTAACCTTTGAATTTGTTTACTAAGCGCTGGTTGGGAAATATGTAAAAGCTTACTCGCCTTTGATAAACTTCGCGTATTCTTTACTTCAATAAACGATCGTACTGCCTCTAAATCCATCATACACACCTCTAACAAAAAGTTATAACTGTCATAAAAAATCGGTATTTCCTTCTATAAACAATTACCCTTTATACTTATTTCATCAACTTACTATAACGAAATGTAGAGGGGAAAGATACTCTTGAACAAAAAACAAATGCTACTTGGATCCCTCCTATGCTTACTTGCTGTAACAGCTTGGGGATTTATGTTTCCTGTAATGGCAAACGCCTTACAGTTTATCGATCCGTTCTTCTTCACAACTATCCGATACGGATCAGCAGCTATTATTTTTCTTATTTTGCTATTCATTACTGAAGGAAAAACTTCACTACATTTAGAAAAGAGAACTCTTTCGTTATTCTTTTATGGAACAGTCGGTTTTGCTGGATATGGTTTTCTCATTTTTTATGGCCAACAACTTGCCGGACCTGCTGGAGCCATCCATGCGGCTATGATTCAGTCTCTTATGCCACTCATCGCTTTATTATTGCAGTGGATAACAAAAAACAAGCGCCCACAAAACTACACATTCCTTTGTATGTTCGTTGCACTTATCGGTGTTATGCTTGTCATTTCAAAAGGAAATATTCACTTATTATTCGGAGCTGCCAGTCATCTCTCAACAAATATACTTATGTTATGCGGCGTTACTTGCTGGGTCATTTACACGAATGGTGGTGCTCGCTTTCAATCTTGGTCACCACTTCGATATACGACTTTAACTTGTTTATTCGGTTCAATTTCACTCATCGTTATTGTCACTTTTTTCACTTACACAAACGTCGTTACTGTACCGTCACTATCTACAATTATGAGCGTTCGTTTTGAACTCTTGTATATGTCGATTATTGCAGGGGTTATCGCTGTATTTTGCTGGAACACAGGAAATCGCTATATTTCATCTATTAACGGCATATTATTTATGAATTTAGTTCCTGTACTTGCACTTATCGGTTCCATCTTTCGAGGTTATACAGTCGACAAAATTGAAGTTGCCGGAGCCTCATTAACAATTATCGCGCTATTATGCAACAATTTATGGCAAAGAAAAGAAAACACAAAAATCCCCACCTCAGTTCGTTAGGTGGGGATTTTTCACATATGAACAGCTCTTGGCCATTCATAGTACATATTCGTTATACACAATGTTTGTTCCATCCATTGTTCAATTTCTTTCGTGTACATTTCTAAGAAAAATGTTTCAGACGGAAAAGAATGCAACACTTCTGATATATATTGCGGATATAAAAACGGCATATTCATCATGCCTTTTAATTGAGTCATAAACATTGTAAAAGATAACTTTCTAAACTCTTGCTTCATTTGTCCCTGTCTAATTATTTGCTCTATATAATATCTTTCTTTAGAAAAATAAACGGTCATCACTTCACGAATTAATGTCGTATCAAGCGAAAGCTCTCGGTAGAAAAAACGTGTCAGTTCCCTATTTTCAAATTGATATCGTAAAATTCCGCGCACCATTTGCACCATCACATCTTTAGCCGACAAATACTCTCTCTGTTCAAACGACATTTCAATCACATGAATATATCCTTCTAAAAAATCAGTAATAAGCTGTTCTAATAAACCTTGCTTTCCAGCAAAATAATATGAAATATTCGCTACATTCACATCCGCTCGCTTTGCAATGTCTCGCACCGAGGTTCCATCATAACCTTTCGTATTAAACAACGATATTGCCGCATCAATTACTTTTTGTTTCGTCTGTTTCATGCGCTCACTTCCTCTCACTGAACAGCTATAGTTTAAATTTCTTGACTTTTAAGACAAATTCCTTTAATTTTCTATCGACAAAGTCATGTGAAATACATCGTATTTTGCTAATATTTTACACATCTCGATAAAAAAGGAGCTGTTTCCATGTTTACTAAAGAAAGTTATGCAGGATCTCGCGTGCAGCAATATGAGACAGTAATTAAACAACTGGATGCATTATTAACTGGCGAATCAAACGTAGTCGCAAACTTATCAAATGCGTCCGCATTATTAAACCAATTTTTAGATCGTGTGAATTGGGTTGGCTTTTATGTAACAGAAGGAAATCAGCTTGTTCTTGGACCATTCCAAGGAATGCCTGCTTGCGTGCGCATTCCATTTGGACGAGGCGTTTGCGGCGTTGCAGCTGAAACGAAAACAACACAGCTTGTAGCAGACGTTCACCAATTCCCAGGACATATCGCTTGCGACAGTGCTTCGAATTCAGAAATCGTCGTACCGATTGTGAAAGAAGGAACTGTCATCGGTGTACTTGATATCGATAGTCCTGAAAAAAATCGTTTTGACGAAGTAGATCAGCGCTATTTAGAAAAGTTTGTGGAAACACTCCTAAAACATATGTAACGAAAAAGAGCTAGTTATCGATTGAGTACATTATGTACAAAACCGATAGCTAGCTCTTTTTTTATTGATTACTAACAGTAGATATTTTCTTTAATGCCTGCTCTAAATCAGAAACGATATCCTCCCACGATTCTAAACCGACGGATAAACGTATTAAATTATCATAAATGCCCATTTCTTGTCTTAACTCAGCTGGAATCGCAGCGTGCGTCATCGTCGCTGGATGCTGAATTAACGTTTCTGTATCTCCTAAACTTACCGCAATTGTAATAAAGTGAAGGTCATTGATAAACGCTTGCGTCTCTTCTTTCCCGCCTTTTACCGAAAAAGAAATCACACCGCCGCCCCGTTTCATTTGGCGAGATGCTAGTTCCCCTTCTGGATACCAAACACCTTCTACCGCATCATGATTTTTTAGGAACGATACAATTTTTTCTGCATTATCACAATGGCGGTCCATTCTTACCGCTAACGTCTTTAATCCGCGTAACAATAACCACGCATCAAATGGCGCCATAATACCGCCGATATCTTTTCGCATCGGGCGAATTTTTTCAGCTAACGCTTTCGTTTTACAAATTGTTACACCCGCTACAACATCACCGTGACCACCAATATATTTTGTCGCACTATGCACAACCACGTCACAGCCGAGTTCAAGCGGTCTTTGTAAATAAGGTGAACAAAACGTATTATCAACAATGACAAGTAAGCCATTTCGCTTCGCAACCCGGATCACTTGTTTTAAATCAATTAATTTCATTGTCGGGTTAATCGGTGTTTCAACGAAAATAAGCTTTGTATTTGGGCGAATCTTATTTTCAATATCAGCCTCTGCCTCCATATCACAAAAAGAATGCGTAATCATAAATTTTTCCTCTAACACTTCTAAAAAACCGTACGTGCACCCATATAATCCATTTGAACAAATAATATGATCTCCAGCTTTTAGAAAACCAATTAAAGTTGCTGAGATAGCTGCCATACCGGATCCGAAAGCAAGTGCTTCCTCTCCCCCTTCTAACACCGCCATACGTTCTTCAAATAATTTTACAGTTGGATTTCCAAGTCTTGAGTAAATATAAGATGGATCTTCTCCCGCAAAACTCGCCTCACCTTGCTGCGCAGTCTCAAATGTAAATGTAGACGTTTGAAATAAAGGTGGTGTTAAACTTCCTTTATGTTCCTCAGATGTATAACCGTGATGAATTAACGCTGTCTCCATATGCTTCTTTTTCATAAAAACATCCCCTTTTATGTTTTTACTGCCGCATATTCATCAACAAAGCTTTGATGAACGTTTTTACCATATTTTATGTAAGCGTTTTATTTGTGTTTCTATCTCTTCTTTTATATCGTTTTAAATTCCTTCTTGTTCATTTCCAAAATTTATATGCATAAAACAAAAATGGAGTCGCTTGACGAAACTCTGGGTAAAAGATATAATAGCGTTTGTGTAAAATAAAAAGGCAGCCTTGTAATGTGAGTTTATCGTTTGTATTTTGTTCCTCTACGGAGGTGTATCTCGTAACTCCCTGCTGCTGGAGCGAAGGTACATGAAAACAAAATGCCCGTAAATATCGATTACGTCTGTTTTTATTTTACGTAAATAAAAACATTTTTAAAGGAGGAGTCAACTATGGCTCGTTATACAGGTCCAGCTTGGAAACTGTCTCGTCGTCTTGGAATCTCTCTAAGCGGCACAGGAAAAGAATTAGAAAAACGCCCTTACGCACCAGGTCCTCACGGTCCTAACCAACGTAAGAAACTTTCAGAATACGGTTTACAATTACAAGAGAAACAAAAACTTCGTCACATGTACGGCATGACTGAGCGTCAATTCCGTCGCACATTTGACCAAGCAGGTAAAATGCCTGGTAAGCACGGCGAAAACTTCATGATCCTTCTTGAAGCTCGTCTTGACAACTTAGTTTACCGTATGGGCTTAGCTCGCACTCGTCGTGCAGCTCGCCAATTAGTAAACCACGGTCACATCACAGTTGATGGATCTCGCGTAGATATCCCATCTTACCGCGTAAAACCTGGTCAAACTATCAGCGTTCGCGAAAAATCTAACAGCCTTGTTGTTGTTAAAGAAGCGATCGAAGTTAACAACTTCGTACCAGAATACTTAACTTTCGATGCTGATAAATTAGAAGCTACTTACACTCGTCACGCTGAGCGTTCTGAGTTAGCAGCTGAAATCAACGAAGCATTAATCGTAGAGTTCTACTCTCGTTAATCTCGGTACTCTGCAAAGAGTATTATTAAAAGCCTTAGGAACCTTGTTTATCAAGGGGCCTGGGCTTTTTTTATTTTATAAAACACATATAATTAGGCCAAAAATAAAAAAAGCTGGTGTGTGTATAGAAATGGGTAAGTACAAAAGAGCAGATGCTAAAAGGAGCTACTTATTTTGAAAGAAAACTTCATCAAAATTCCTCTTCATATACATGACTTTCAAACATTAAAATTGTTATTAGAAGAAATAGTACAAGATGAAATAGAATTCATTGAAAATTCTTCTAAATATGCTTTAATTATTTCTTCTAAGGAATCTATGGTTACCATTAATCTTAGAAGTGAATTTTATCCTGATCCACACTTAGCAATTACTACTATAAGTATTAGCCCAAGTAATCAAGGTAAAGGCAGTATTGTTATTGAATGGTTTAAAACATTTGCTAAAGAAAAAGGATTCGAACGATTAGTATTACAAGAAGTTATAACTGAAGAAGGTTGCCACTTTGCATTAAAAAATGGTTTCTCAAAAAAAGTTGGTCCATTCGAGGAAATGTTTAGAAAGCCTGATAGTACTGACGGAAATTATGAATTACATTTATACAGGTTAAAATAAAAGTGAACGAATATTTTTCATACTCGTTCACTTTTTTTATTTAGTGAATTATCTAATATCGTCGGCTCCTTCTACATCCAATACATAATAAAGAGCCATACTAGATTTTCCCCAAAATCTTTGTAACAGCAAAATGCCTATATGGTATAATTATATTGGTAAATATTAGGGGAATGAGGGGCTATATGGTTCAAATCAAAGTAACACCCGAAATGCTAGAAGAAGTTGCAAACCGTGCAAATAACACTAGAAACGCGTTAGAATCCATACATAACGACTTATGTAATCAAATTGATTATTTATGTTATCAATGGATAGGTGCTTCTAATCAAAATTTCGTCCAAATGTTCAATGATGCAAGGCCAAAAGCATTTACCTCTATCAATGCAATCACAAATGTGGAAGAAGAATTGAAAAGGATTGCTGAAAAATTCCGCAATGCGGATAATCAAGATGTTACACTAGAAGAAGGTGCAATGTGTGGCAAAATTCCGTCAAAATCAGAAGAGACCTTTTGGGATAGAAATAAAAAGGACTTGAATGATGCGTGGACTGGGATTTCTACTGGGTTTGTAGATGGGGTTGTAGACGCATGGGACGGATTTGTCGCTTTAGGAGATAAAGAGACCTGGTTAAACATGAAAGATGCAATCGTAAATTATAAAGAAACCCTACCTGTGGCATGGAATGCCCTATCCGATTCATTCATGAATGAATTATGGAATGGGGATATGAAAAGTAGAGAACATTATGCAGCTTATGCGGTCACCTCGCTACTCACAGGTTTTATTGGTAGCAAAGGTATGGATAAAGTTGGACAAGCAGGAAAAGTATCAGCTGTTACAAGTCTTACAAAAGGAAAATCGCTTCTAACTACTGCCCCTGCATACAGAGATGCATTGTATACATTAAATAATTTTAAGTTGAACACCGGAAACCGTTTTGCTTATGCTGGTGTTAGGGGGAATTCTTTAAAAACTAGCCTTGTTGATACTTATCAAACAGCTAAGGATAAACTATCGCCTTATCAATATACTAAAAGCAACACAGATGGAGACACTTTTGTTGGTAAATTATATGGAAAAGATGTACATCTCGATGATGTCAAAGTTGCAGATATTACTTATTCTAAGAGAACTAGAGAAGAAGCTGAACAACTTCGGAAGGAATTTGATAGAAGTGTGAGAAAAGATTTTCTTAATGCATTGGTAAATGACCCTGTTAAATTGGAAGAACTCAAAAAAGCGGGGATAACAGATGCTGATATAGAAAGGATGAAAAGAGGAAACAACCCAAAAGGGTGGCAGGTACATCATAACCTCCCCTTAGACGATGGAGGAACAAATACATTTGAAAATTTAACTTTAATACAAAATCATCCATATCATAAAGTTATAACTAATACACAACGTACATTAACTAAAGGCTTGCAACCAGGAGATAGTGTAGACATAAGCTGGCCTATCCCAAAATACAACATCTATCCTAAAGGGGAATAAATAAATTTAGAAAGAGGTTTTTATATGTGGAAAAATCTAGTTTTAGAAATTGAAAAAATAGAGAAAAGTTTTAATGATAAATTGAATACACCCGCAACGGATACTGAAATTCAGAGATTAAGAGAACATGCAAAAGAGAAAATTAATATTGATTTACCGCGTGAATACGTAGAGTTTCTTAAAACTGTAAATGGTTTAGATTTTAATGGGCTGGTACTTTATGGAGTCGATTCTTCTTTACTAGAAACAGAAAAAGATGAACAAATTTGCGGCTTTATAGAAACGAATGAGATTTGGTATGAAAATGAATTTCAAAAAAAGTATCTTTTCTTTGGAGATTCAAATATTGCGTGGTTTTGTAAAAACTTATCTGACAGGACTTATTTAGAACTTGATAAACCATCTGGAACAGTGATGAACACATATAATGATTTCAATACAATGCTTGAAGAAGCATTGAAAACAGCCCTCCTTTAATATAGAGTATTAAAATGAAGAATATTACATGGTCCTTTATGAGTAAAACACCAATTACAGATGAAGAAATCTAAAAAGCAGAAAAATATTTTGGTATTAAATTTCCATCGTATTTCATTGCATGTGTAAAGAAATACGATGGAGGTTATCCGAGACCTAAAATATTTGATGTGCCTGGACAGGATGAAAATGTATTTAGTAAGCTTTTAACTTTTGATTTAGAAAGTAGAAATTCATTTATTCAAGTTTATGAAGATATAAAAGATCGATTAGCAAATAAAACATATTCTTTTGGTAAAAACTCATTTGGAAATCATTTATGTTTTGATTATCGAAACAATCCTGAATCACCAACTGTTGTATTTTGGGAACACGAAGAAGAAGATATCGAAAAAGCAATTTATCTTGTTCGTCTTTTACCGAATTACTTATTAGCTTACGCGATTTAGAAGACGAGGAATAAAAATAAAAGAAGAACGCTTTATTATAAAGATTGAAGTGACCTTTTATTTTAAATATGGATAAGTTCTCTTTTGAGGTATGTTATTACCTTTACAAAATAATAAGTTACTTAAACAATTTAATAAAAAAGAATTGGAAACGGCAAAGACGTTAGCGAAAAGTAATACGACACAATATGTTATGGCTTCAGAAGACGGTAGTTTTTCTATCACTAGTTGGCATGGTTATCCTGAAAATGGTCCGAAACCTGATGGTCCATTTAGATATATAACCAAGCAAGAAAAGCCGCAAATAGTGCTAATAGGAAGGTTCATAGAGAAAATCATGGATAATATATTTCATAAATACATTGAAGATATGGATTTGGAACAACCCACATCATTAGAAAATATCACTGTAATTGAATCTCAATTGAATATAAGTTTTCCAACCGACTATATTTCTTTTATGTTAGAATCGAACGGAGCAGAAGGTGCAATTGGTGAAAATGGATATCTACAATTGTGGTCCATCGATATTTTAATACAGCATAACGAGGGCTACGAAGTAAAAGAATTTGCACCAGGGGTCACTTTGTTTGGTTCTGACGGTGGGAATGTAGCTTACGGTTTTTTTTTTAAAGGCGAGGAAACTCAAATAATTGAAATACCTTTAATGGGAATGGATTTAGATGAAATGGCAGTAATCAGTAACACTTTTGTTAATTTCTTAGACTACTTATATAATGAATAATGTAAAGACATTATACCTTTACATATATTGGAACAAATAAACCCTTTCCTTTTCCCTAACAATGGTTAAGGGTCATTAAAAAAATTTGGAAACAAAATATTGAATCACAAAGATAGAAATTACCACTCTAAAAAGCCAATCCTCTAGATTGGCTTTTTTCGTTTATATATAAAATAATATTATTTATTTTCCTCTTTCTGAACATATACATAAGCATCTTTCTGCTCTTTATGTACATCCACCTTCGAATTCTCTGCAAGCTGACCCGCATTTAGCAAAGAAAAAATAATGAGCGCTTCTAGTGACATTTTGTTTTACCACTCCTTTCTATTTGTTATACATTTATCATACCGCTTACATGTGATTTCCGTATGAACTCGAAAAGGAGATTACAACAAAAAGGTTACAGGAATATGAATGCACGCTATAATAACCATAAAATAGGAGGTTGATTCGTTTTGACAATAAACCAAATGGTTCAACTCGGAAGTTCATTTATGTTATTTATTACTTCAGCACTGATGAGTTGGTATCAGGGGAGTAATTTAATAGATAATCCTGATGAATGGAAATATAGCGCTAAATTTACGAATTACTTTAAAGGCACCGTTTCAAATTACCAAGATATTTATCAAATCGATTTCTTTATATATGCAGCAAAATTTTATCCAACAGCATTTATCGTTATGCTAATTAGCTTACTTTATATGCTCGTATTAATTCTTCATATTCTATTTACAAGAACTCGTAAGGTAATCTAAATTCATACATAAAAACCCCGAATCATAAACTTTTCAGCCTACAATTCGGGGTACTATTTGTTTATATTCGTTTCTAATTAGTAACGAATTAAGAAATATTTCTTTTTACCGCGACGAATGATTGTGAATTTACCTTCGATGCGGTCGTTTTCTGTTACAACGTAGTCTAATGCTTGTGTACGCTCACCGTTTACGTAGATTGCACCATTCGTTACATCTTCACGTGCTTGACGTTTTGATGGAGAGATTTTGCTTTCTACAAGTAAGTCGATTAATACTGTATCTTCTGCAGTACGTTCTACAGATGGTACGTCTTTGAATCCTTGCTCGATTTCGCTTGCAGTCAGTTCTGCTACAGAACCGCTGAATAATGCAGCTGAAATTTTAATCGCTTGCTCTAATGCTTCTTCGCCGTGAACAAGTTTTGTCATTTCAGAACCTAATGCTTTTTGTGCTGCACGTTTTTCTGGTGCTTCCGCTACTTGTTTCTCAAGCTCAAGAATTTCTTCATGAGATAAGAATGTGAAGTATTTTAAGTATTTAACAACGTCGCGGTCATCTGTGTTAATCCAGAATTGGTAGAACTCGTAAGGAGTTGTTTTCTCTGGGTCTAACCAAATTGCGCCGCCTTCTGTTTTACCAAACTTCGTACCGTCAGATTTAGTAACAAGTGGAATTGTTAAACCGAATGCTTTTGCATCTTCTTCTGATTTACGGATTAATTCAAGACCAGCTGTAATGTTACCCCATTGATCACTACCACCGATTTGCAAGCGGCAATTATGGTGTTGGTATAAGTTTAAGAAGTCGTATGATTGTAAAATCATATAACTAAACTCAGTAAATGAAATACCAGTCTCTAAACGAGATGCTACTGTATCTTTTGCTAACATATAGTTTAAACCGAAGTTTTTACCGATATCGCGTAAGAATGAAATGACATCTAAGTTACCAAGCCAGTCATAGTTGTTAGCCATTGTCGCTGGGTTGTCCACGTTTTCGAACTCTAAGAAGTTTGAAAGTTGGTTTTTAATACTTTCAGTGTAGTAAGCAACTGTATCTTTCGTATTTAATGTACGCTCTGCTTTTTTACCACTTGGGTCACCGATCATACCAGTACCACCGCCAACAAGTGCGATTGGTTGGTGACCAGCTAATTGGAAACGACGTAACATTAATACTGGTAACATATGACCGATGTGTAAGCTATCCGCTGTCGGGTCGAAACCACAGTATAATTTAACGCTTTCTTTTTCTAGTAATTGCTCAAGGCCCTCAGCGTCTGTTTGCTGATTAATTAGACCGCGAAATTCAAGATCTTGTAAAATACCCATATCCTACATACTCTCCTTTAAGTTCATTACTGGCGTGAAGGTTGAAAACATAAAAAAATCGCCCCTTCAAATAAGGGACGATTTTGATTATCGCGTTACCACCCTAGTTGCAGACCAAAAAAGCCTACCACCTTATTTACATAACGGCTTAGCACCGTCTTTTCCCTTTTGAATACAATTCAATCGAAAAAAGATGCTCTAGGGGCGTAATTCGCGATCATCTATGTGCTGATTTTCACCGGCCATCAGCTCTCTAAAACAGGGAAATGATCACTACTTCTCCCTTTCCACGCTCAATTATTCATATACTTTTCTTTATACCATCATTTATATAGGCGTGTCAAATAAGGGCCGGATTTCTCTTCTTGCCAATCCTTTACAACGTCGCAAAGAGTATCGTAACAAGAGAAAGAATTGGAACACCAACTAATAACGATACGTGAAACACAACTGATAAATCATTCCCAATCGTCGCCTCTACAGGATCTTTCGCTGGAGAACCAAGAAATCCGATTAATTGATCGAAGCGACTTACCGTTTTTGGAAAGTCTGGTATTTCTACATGGTCACTATCTAAATGCTGCTTTAATTTATATTCACTCTTAAAGGGATTTTCGCTCAATTTCATCCACCTCCAGCAATTGTTTTAATTTCTTTATTCCGTTATGAAGTCTCAATTTCACTGTTCCAATCGGAATGTTTAATATCTTTGCAATCTCTTTTTGCTGCATATCGTGATAATAAGTAAGAATGAGGACAGCTCTCTGTTCTTCCGGAACTTTCAAAATCGCTTCTCTTACGGTGAGCCGATCTTCGTGAGAGAATTCTTTTTCCGGAATCGGCACTAAAAACGGCAAAAGCGTACGCCACTTTTTTCTCCTATTTAATTTATTAATCATAAGACGATAACCAATTTGAAATAAATACGTTTTTATTTTGCCTTTTTCAGGTTCATACATATGTTTCTTACGCTCTAGCGTCAAAAACGTATCTTGCACGAGATCGATACTTAATTGTTCATCCCGATTAAATCGATATAAAAATGTATATAGCGCTGGTTTGATCAAAACATATAGTTTTTCTCCCGCCTGTTTATCTCCATTTTGATACGCAAGCATGAGTTCCTCCTCAATCCCAATCTGCGCCATGATTTTTGATCTCCTTTATTCCTTTTAACGTTAACGAAATGCGGGAAATTAAATAGCAACTTGCGACAATAATCCATACTTGCGATTGATTCGTAAAAAATTGAACATACGGGTTTTGAATTGTTTGTCCCGTTGAAACTAAAATATTTAATACTTGCACGCATATACATGCATACACTGCCAGACAAGCCGAAATTGTATCAAATACATTCCAGCGAAAATACACTTTTGTTTTTGTAAAATCAATTTTATATCCATTTTTCCGTACTATATGTCTTCTATCAAACGGAATAATGATTGAAAACATAACAATCATCATAACCCCAGCTGTAATCATTGATACTTTAAATCCGATTGGCATCGGTAATAGCAAACCACAAGAAAATACGACTATAATTCCAAGTAAAGCAAAAGCAAGAAGTAATTTATTAGACATAAAAAAGCCTCCCTCATCTATTCTTTCATAAATGTATACAGACGAGGAAGGCACTTCGTTCAAATATTATTTTATTTTTTTAATAATCTTCGCAGGATTTCCGCCAACTACTACATTGTCCGGCACATCTTTCGTTACGACTGCACCAGATGCGATCACCGTGTTGTCTCCAATTGTGACACCAGGATTAATAATCGCTCTTCCGCCAATCCATACGTTATCACCAATCGTAACTGGTTTTCCGTATTCTGATCCGCTTATGCGCTCTACTGGGTCAAGCGGGTGTGTTGCTGTATAAATGTGAACACCTGGAGCTAACATACAGTTCACTCCAATTGTTACTGGGCATACGTCTAAAATTGTACAATCAAAGTTCGCGTAAAAATTTTCGCCAACATGAATGTTATAGCCGTAATCACATCTAAAAGAAGATTCAAGATGAATGTTATCCCCAGTCGTTCCAAATAGTTCTTTTACGATTTCGCTACGCTCTTTTAATTGTACTTCTGATGTTTCATTTAATTTTCTCGTTAATATACGTGCTTGCTCCCTCTCTTGTACTAAAACTGGATCAGCCGGTATGTACATCTTCCCTAGTATCATCTTTTCTTTTTCTGTTTTCATTTCCTTCTCCCCTTTAACTCATATGTATAAGTTCATGATATCATAAAAAAGAAAGGCCTGAACGTTGTTTCGTTCAGACCTTTCTCTCTTAATCTTCCATCGTTGATAAGTCACCTGTTGGTAAGTTTAACTCCCACGCTTTTAATACGCGGCGCATAATTTTACCACTTCTCGTTTTCGGTAATTTATCTCTAAATTCAATTTGTCTTGGCGCTGCATGAGCTGCTAGGCCTTTCTTTACAAATTGACGAATTTCTTCTTTTAATTCTTCTGATGCTTCATACCCCGCACGAAGCGCGATAAATGCTTTAATAATTTCGCCGCGAACTGGATCAGGAATACCAATTACCCCAGCTTCTGCAACAGCGGCATGCTCAATTAATTTACTTTCTACTTCAAATGGTCCAACGCGCTCACCTGACGTCATAATTACATCATCAATACGCCCTTGGAACCAGAAGTATCCATCTTCATCCATGTAGGCAGAGTCACCTGATACGTACCAATCGCCCGGCATAAAGTAAGATTCATACTTTTGCTTGTTATTCCAGATTCCACGCATCATCGCTGGCCAACCTTTACCAATTGCTAAGTTACCCATTGTGTATGGAGGCACTTCATTTCCTTCATTATCAACAATCGCTGCTTTCACACCTGGAATTGGTTTCCCCATTGAACCTGGACGGATTTCCATACAAGGGTAGTTACAAATAACTTGTCCACCTGTTTCTGTCATCCACCACGTATCATGAATACGAAGTCCAAATGCGTTCATACCCCAGCGAATTACTTCTGGATTTAACGGTTCACCAACGCTTAACACGTGGCGCACTTGTGATAAATCATATTTTTTAATTGCGTCTTGTCCAGCTCCCATTAACATACGGAAAGCTGTTGGTGCGCTATACCAAACTGTTACACCGTAATCTTGCAGCGCTTCATACCACGCTTCTGGACTAAAGCGTCCGCCTAAAATAACATTTGATGCCCCAACTAACCACGGCGCGAAAATACCGTAAGCTGTTCCAGTTACCCAGCCTGGGTCAGCTGTACACCAATATACATCATCTTCTTTTAAATCTAATACCCATTTCGCCGTTTGGTAGTGCTGTACCATTGCGTTTTGCGCATGTAGTACACCTTTTGGTTTACCAGTAGAACCAGACGTGTAATGAAGGATTAAACCGTCTTCACGACCTAACCATTCAATATGTAATTCTTTTGAAGCTTGTTCAAATAAAGGATTAAACGCTACCGTTTTACCGCCTTCTTCTACATTATCTCCAACAAGGAAGACTGTTTTTAAAGCTGGTAAATCATTTAATGGTACGCGCTCTAACAATTCAGGCGTTGTAATTAACACCTTTGCTTCGCTATCTTCTAAACGATCGCGAACTGCTCCTTCCATAAACGCTTCAAATAGCGGTCCAACGATTGCCCCTAATTTCACAGCACCAAGAAGTGCGAAATATAACTCTGGGGAACGCGGCATAAAAATAAAAACGCGATCGCCTTTTTCTACATCGCCATAATTTTTCAGGACGTTTCCTGCTTTATTAGAAAAATCCTTCATTTCCTTAAATGTATATTTCTCTTTTCGCGATCCATCTTGATAATAAAGGGCTACTTTATTCTTTCGATCGGATTTCGCATGCTTATCAATTGCCTCATACGCCATATTTACTCGGCCTGTCTCATTCCAAGTAAAGTTTTTATTAACCTCTTCCCAGTTAAAATTCGCGTATGCCTCATCATAATTCGGCAAATTATTTTCTCCTTTAATGACAGGAAGCGTTTCTACTTTCATACTTTACATCCCCCTCCTATGTATTCTATTATCTATTATAAAGACATTATTTAAAATTTTCAGTATATTTGTTGATTTTTAGACAAATTTTTAATGACAAAATTCGATTCACATCGCATATATTATAAAGTACGATATTAATAGATTCACAAACCCTCAAGGTGGTGAGCAATACATTGATTCATAAAAAAATATACAATGCTAGAAACTTAAAAACAGCGAAAGGTACTTTAATTATTGAAGGTCCTGTCTCTACACATAACTTAGAAATGTATGAATTTCATCCAGATTTAGTTGCGTTTCGTCCTGCCGAGCAGCAGTATAAAGCAATTGTCGAAATTTCTAAATTACCTGAAGCCCGTCTCATTATTGCTAGACATGACCAAACGATTGTTGGATATGTTACATACTTGTATCCTGATCCACTCGAACGATGGTCAGAAGGAAAAATTGAAAACTTAATTGAGCTCGGGGCGATTGAAGTAGTCCCAGCCTTCCGCGGTTGTTCTGTCGGAAAGAACTTATTAGAGGTTTCAATGATGGACGATTATATGGAAGATTACATTATATTGACGACTGAATATTATTGGCACTGGGATTTAAAACAAACAGGCTTAAATGTTTGGGAATATCGAAAAGTAATGGAAAAGATGATGAATGCTGGTGGCTTACAATGGATGGCTACAGATGATCCTGAAATTTGCTCGCATCCCGCTAACTGTTTAATGGTCCGCATCGGTAAACGCGTTGATACGGATTCTATTCAAGCATTTGATCGTCTACGTTTTCACAATCGTTTTATGTACTAAATAAAGGGGGCAACTGGAATGATTGTAGAAGAAATTATGAATCAAGATGTGGTGACACTACACCCAAACGATACAATCGAAACAGCAATCCGAACGATACGCACGAAAGGCATTCGGCACATTCCAATTGTCGATCAAAATAATCATGTCGTAGGCATTATTTCTGATCGGGATGTAAGAGATGCAAGTCCATCAATTCTTGATGAACAAGTTCCACTCGCTATGCTGAAACAACCGCTCGACCTTATTATGAAACAGCCTGTTATGACTTGCCATCCTCTCGATTTCGTTGAGGAAATCGCTACCTTATTTTTTGAAAATAAAATAGGGTGCCTTCCTGTAACAAAGGCTGGAAAGTTAGTTGGAATCATTTCTGAATCCACTGTACTGCACACGCTAGTGAAATTAACTGGAGCACATCAACCAAGTTCACAAATTGAAATTCAAGTAAAAAATGAACCTGGTATTCTCGGTAAAGTCGTTGCTATTTTTAGTGATTTACAAATAAATATCGTGAGCGTTCTCGTCTACCCAGCAAAAGATGAGAATGATAAAGTACTCGTTTTCCGCATTCAAACGATGAATCCTCTAAAGGTGATTGATGCACTTGAAGCGGAAGGCTACCGCGTATTATGGCCAAACATCATGGGGATGCAAGCATGAGTAGCGCGTTTATTTATTCGGATGACTTTCGGGGCTATTCGTTTAGCCCTGATCATCCTTTTAACCAACTGCGCGTCACACTTACGTATGATTTATTACAAAAGGGTGGCTTCATCTCCCCTTCCCAAGTCATCCCGCCACGGATGGCTACAGATGAAGAGATTGCCTACGTTCATACAGAGGAGTACATAAATGCGGTTAAACGTGCTGGAGAAGGTAAGTTAGAAAAATCAATTGCGATGACATATGGACTCGGAACAGAAGATACACCGATGTTTCCAAATATGCACGAAGCAAGTGCATTACTCGTTGGCGGTACGTTAACTGCTGTCGATGCTGTTCTTTCTGGAAAAGTAAAACACGCACTTAATTTAGGCGGCGGCTTACATCATGGTTTCCGCGGCAAGGCATCTGGATTTTGCATTTATAACGATAGTTCCATCGCAATGAAATATATTCAGAAGAAATATGGTTTACGTGTTTTATATATTGATACAGATGCTCATCACGGTGATGGGGTACAATGGTCTTTTTACGACGATCCTAACGTATGCACCATTTCATTACATGAAACTGGGCGCTATTTATTCCCTGGAACTGGCGCTGTAAATGAACGCGGACAAGGTAATGGCTATAGTTATTCTTTTAACGTTCCACTCGATGCCTTTACAGAAGACGAATCGTTTTTAGATTCCTATCGAACTGTCGTAAAAGAAGTTGCCGCATACTTTAAACCGGATATTATTTTAACGCAAAACGGCGCTGACGCACATTATTACGACCCACTTACACACCTTTGCGCAACGATGAATATTTACCGTGAAATACCGAAGCTCGCTCGCGAAATCGCTAATGAATATTGCGACGGTCGCTGGATCGCTGTTGGCGGTGGTGGCTATGACCACTGGCGCGTCGTTCCAAGAGCTTGGGCACTCATTTGGCTCGAAATGAACAATATCCAAAACATCTCAGGTTATCTCCCTCCAGAATGGATTGACGCTTGGAAAGGACAAGCAGAAACAGAACTTCCCCTCACATGGGAAGACCCAGACAACATGTATAAACCTATCCCCCGTAAACCAGAAATTGAAGAAAAGAATGCATTAACTGTAGCGAAATCCCTTGAAATTATTCGGAATAATATGACAAAATCTTTGTATTAAATGAAAAGGAGGCTCGTTTTTAAATGGCCTCCTTTTATTTATTGTCTGTTTCTGTCGGTGAATCGATATATTTTGATAATCGCTGATATATTTCAGGTTGCGCCGATATATTCCAATAATCGCTGATATATTTCAGATTGCGCCGATATATTCTGATAATCGCTGATATATTTTGAGTTGCGCCGATATATTCCAATAATCGCTGATATATTTTTATTTAGTAACAGTTTGACCCAATTTTTATGTGGAAAGGTCGTGAAATTATGTGGACACAACAAATAATCAACACGAAACGTGGCACATTTGAACTTTTTACAAAGGGAAATGGCGAACCGCTTTGTATTACACATCACTATTCACAATTTAATGAAACTGGTGATTACTTTGCGGATGTTTTCACTTCTACGCATCGTGTATTCCTCATTAATTTACGAGACGCTGGTAACTCGGTAAAAGCCAATTCAGAAAAAGAATTAAGTATGATTGAAACCATTCACGACTTAGAAGCGATACGAGAATCTTTACAACTTCCAATATGGCATTTCGCCGGTCATTCAACTGGCGGTATGCTTGAACTTTTATATGCAATTACATATCCAAATTCCTTACAATCATTAGTCGTGGTCGGAGCCGCAGCAAGTAATTATACCGAAACACCATTTTGCATTTATCACCCAGCACACCCAAAGTTTCATTATATGCAACAACTCATCGAAAACTTAAAAAACCCTCTCCTTACAAGTGAAGAATGGAAAGAACTATCTACTAAGAGAACAAAATTATCATTGTATAAACCAGAAAACTATAACTCTTATTTTGGTAAACCGATCCAAAAAACAATGTCAGCTAGCCGGATGAACGCTTTCGCCAATGAATATCCGTCATTTGATTTAAGAGAGTATTTACCTTCCATTCAAACAAAGACACTTATTATGTGCGGAAGACATGATGTGCAATGCCCGATTCAGTATTCTATCGAGATGCATGAGGGCATACGTAATTCTATTTTTGTAACATTTGAAGAGAGTAATCATTATCCTTTTTTAGAAGAGGCTACTCAATTTACTTCTACTGCTCAAACATTTTATAAATCATTACGCCAGTACCGTTATTATTAAGGAAAGCTCACAGCCTCTATGAGACTATGAGCTTTTTTCAAAAGAAATATTTCAACTAGTAACAATTAAAAGAAGAACACACAAAACCACTAAACCTAAATCAATATATACTGCCTTTTTATCTCCTTCTTTTAAACTTATCATAAAACTAGAAATTATTTTAATTCCAAAAAAGACCATCATAAATAACCCACCGAAATGATCATTCGTATAATCGTCATCATAAAACATTTGTATTGCACCAATAATTAATAAAATAAGTATGATATTCGTTCCAATCTTTAAAGCCTTGTTTGATTTACTATCTTTTAATGTATCTCCCAAAATGTAGCACGCCCTCTCATACTCTCCTATGTTATATCTCTCTTTATATTTTAACATAAATTACCTATTTTTCCTTTCGTTCAAATAGCATATAAAAAACCTGCCAATTACTCGGCAGGTACATTACACGTTAAAACGATAACCAGCTCCCCACACTGTTTCAATATATTGCGGGTGGGCAGGATCTCTTTCAATTTTTTCACGTAGCTTTCTTATGTGAACGACAACAGTAGCTAAATCACCAGCGGAATCTAATCCCCAGATGCGTTCAAATAACTGTTCTTTATTTAATACTTGGTTTGGATGCGTTACAAAAAATGTTAATAAATCAAATTCCTTCGTTGTAAACGCAATTTCTTCATTGTTTATAAAAACTTTTCTCGCCCTTTGATCAATAGAAATTCCGTGAATATATAACGTATCGCGTTGCTTACTTACATTTCCTGATAATCTTTCATAACGAGAAATATGGGCTTTTACCCTTGCGACTAATTCACTTGGGCTAAACGGTTTCGTTATATAATCATCCGCTCCTAAACCGAGCCCGCGAATTTTATCTATATCTTCTTTTTTTGCTGAAACAAGTAAAATCGGAATATCTTTTATAGCACGTATTTGTTTACAAATTTCAAATCCATTCATCTTTGGAAGCATAATATCTAAAATAATTAAATCGTAGTCTTCTTGCAGGGCCATTTGTAAACCTATCTCTCCAGAGTGTTCTACATCAACTTGAAAATCACTAATTTCTAAATAATCTCGCTGTAATTCTGCAATGCTTACTTCGTCTTCTATTAGTAAAATTCTTTTCAAATTACTCACCACATTTCTCTACTTTTTCCAATGAGAAGAAAATACTTGTACCCTTCCCAAGCTCGCTTTCCGCCCAAATATTCCCGCCATGTTCTTCAATAATTTGCTTCGCTATCGCTAAGCCAAGTCCACTTCCACCTGTACTAGAATTTCGCGATTGCTCTGCACGATAAAACCGTTCAAAAATATAAGGAAGTGTATCAGATTCGATACCTGATCCATTGTCCATTACTTTCACAATAACTTTATTGTTATCACTCGATACTGTTACAGTAATTTTCTTTTCTTCTTTATCCATGTATTTCACACTATTATGAATTAAATTTGATATCACTCTATTTATCTTTTCACAATCAGCCGTTACATATAGTGGTGATGCATGTAATTGTAAGTTAACTTCTATACCTTCTTTACTTAAATCCATCTGCATCTCTTCTATTAATTCTTGCATAAACATATTTAATTCAACCGTTTCAAACTGAAATGGAACTCGATTCAAATCGAGCTTTGAAAATAAAAATAATTCATCAATGAGTGTATCCATATGTCTTGCTTTCGTATGGATAGTCGTTAAGTACTTATCCATTTTTTCTGGTGTATTTGCTACCCCGTCTTTTATTCCTTCTACATATCCGATAATCGATGTAATCGGTGTTTTTAAATCGTGAGAGATGTTTGAAATGAGCTCTTTTCGATTTTCTTCATATTGCGTTTGCATCTCTATCGACTCTTTTAATTTCTTTCTCATTTCTTCAAATCCTTGATTCAATTGCCCTATCTCATCGTGCGATGTAACTGGTATTTGAAAATCTAAATTTCCTTCTTTAATTTTCTCAGTCGCATCTTTCAATACAAAAATTGGTTTTATCACACTTCTTGAGACGAGATAACTTAATAATCCAATAAGCAACACGGCTAACAGTAACAGTGATACAAACAAAATCGGAAATAATTTTTGTGTAAGATCTACAAATGAACTTTGCTTCTTTAATACAAATATACTCCCCTCTTCTTCCTGAGGAAAATAAAAATCAAACTTTACATATCGATAAAATGTATCGCCTAGTTCCGTTGTACCACGACTATTAATATTTGCTGATTCAAATTTTGGAAGAGCTTCTTTTAAAGATACACTTTCAAATACTTTTGTAGCATAAGAAATGGTTTCTCCCTTTCTTACAACTATTTTCACCCCTTCTTTTTCAAGTGATGAAACGAACGATTCATCTAATAGTTGAGATTGATGTTTCTTTGCTGCCGACTTCAACTCAATATACGCATTCTCTTCTTCTGGTGTAAGCGGCTTTTGAATGTAAGAACTTTTATAGAAATTTTTCACTGCTTCCAAGTCACCTGTTATCGAAAAAACGATTAAAAATCCCGCGACTAATATAAGCGTAATAGAAACGAGAATGACAGCGATATAAGAAAATAAAAACCTTGTTTTAATAGACATATATTAAATCCTCACTTTACCCCGCTATTTGCTGGGCAGTAAGATCCCCACCTCAAAATTCAGAGAAAGCAAAGAAGTGAAGTAGGAGATCAACTGCCCATAAAAGCCCGATTGGTTCAACTAATAATCAGTGGGGGATGAACAAAACCCCCACTGATTAAAGTTTCACTTTATCAAACCTTATTATTTATAAGCATAAAAATATATGTTCAAATACTCAAGCGATTTTATAGTAATTTTATTGTCAGTTTATAAAAATTTAATGTTCTTATTTTACAGTTGAAATGAGGAGGTTGAGATTCCATGTTCAAAAAAACATTAAGCATGATATGTTGCGTAATTTTTTTACAAGGGTGCTCGCAAGAACAAGAAGTTAAAAAGGAGATGACAAACATGGAGACAGCGCTACTAGCAGCTACTGAGAAACAAGAAACAAATACTGTTATATCGTTACTCAAAAAAGGGGCCGACATAAATATAACTGACAGTAAAGGACGTACCCCTCTTATGATTGCTACATACAAAAATGATGTAAAAACCGCAAAGGCACTTATCGAAGCTGGTGCTAACGTAAATATCCAAGATGATATAAAAAACAATCCTTTTCTGTACGCCGGTGCTGAAGGTTACTTAGACATTTTAAAACTAACGATTGATGCTGGCGCAGATCCAACGCTTACGAATCGATACGGCGGTACAGCTCTTATTCCAGCCTCAGAACATGGCTATATTGATGTTATAAAAGAACTCCTCACGCGAACAAATATCGATGTAAACCATGTAAATAACCTCGGATGGACAGCTTTAATGGAAGCCATCGTACTAAGTAACGGAAATGAAACACAACAACAAGTCATTCGCCTTCTTATTGAACACGGTGCAGATGTAAATATTCCAGACAACGATGGGGTTACCCCGCTAGAGCATGCTCGCGCTCATAACTTTAAAGAGATAGAGAAGATTTTGTTAGAAGGACATAAGTAACAAGCTAATTTTTGCCTTCCTCCCCCGCCCTATGCTACATTTAAGCCGTTATATCAATATGAATAGGGTGGGAATACACATGAACAAACCTAAAATTGGGATGATTGGACTTGGAAGTATTGCACAAAAAGCCTATCTTCCAACACTTACAAAAGAAACCGATTGGAATTTTGTAGGGGCGTTTACACCTAACGCGGAGAAAAGGAAACAAGTTTGCCAGCAGTACCGGATTCAAGACTTTCATTCTATTGAAACGTTAGCTTCGGAATGTGATGCAATCTTCGTTCATAGTTCAACTGCATCGCATTATGAAATCGTTTCTGAACTTCTGAAAAAAGGAATCGAAGTTTATGTTGATAAGCCGCTAGCTGCTACAGTGGAACAAGCTGAGAAGCTAGTCGAGTTGAGCGAAAAGTATAACCGAAAGTTAATGGTCGGATTTAATCGCCGCTTCGTTCCTATGTATGTTGCGGCAAAAGAGCAAGCTCATAATATTTCATGGATTCGAATTGAAAAACACCGTTCCAATAAAGTCGGGCCATATACGTACGACTTTACGATGTTAGATGATTACTTACATATTGTAGATACTGCTCGCTGGTTAGCTAATGATGAGCTTAACGTCGTTCACAATATGATGCAAATCAATGAAAAGAATGAACTTCTTTACGGACATCATACATATACAACTCCAAGTGGACTGTTACTTTCTACAGCGATGCACCGCCATGCCGGTACAAATTTAGAACAAATTGAACTTGTAACGACAGGGAAAATCATTCGTGTAAAAAATATGAATACATTTGAAGCTGAAGAGGAAAACTCTGTTTCACAAAGCGGTTCACCATCATGGGATACGACGTTAAAACAGCGCGGTTTTGAAGATGCTGTTCATCATTTTATTGACTGTGTACACGGAGATACAAAGCCTGTTGTAGATGGATTAGAAGGATTAAAAACGCAGCAATTGCTCCAATCTCTATTACAATCTGTAAACAAAAAGTAAAACGGATACATTTTTCAGAATTTACTTTCATTCCCATTTCCCCTTTATTTCTCTCGCAAATTTCTATAGAATATGTTGATAGGAATTATAAATTTCATAATGAATCGTGGAAAGGGTGGGATTAACACATGTGGAACGAGTTTAAAAAATTCGCATTCAAGGGGAATGTAATCGATTTAGCTGTCGGGGTTGTAATCGGTGCTGCATTCGGTAAAATCGTTAGTTCTTTAGTAAAAGATATCATCACACCATTACTTGGTATGGTATTAGGTGGCGTTGACTTTACAGATTTAAAAATTACATTCGGTAAATCATCTATTATGTATGGTAACTTTATCCAAACTATTTTTGATTTCTTAATTATTGCAGCGGCTATCTTTATGTTTGTTAAAGTATTCAACAAACTAACATCTAAAAGAGAAGAAGAAAAAGAAGAAGAACTTCCAGAACCAACAAAAGAAGAAGAACTTCTTGGCGAAATTCGCGACTTATTAAAACAACAAAACTCTTCTAAAGATAGAGCATAATTGAACGGATAAAAAGGCATGTCCCGAGGGGGCATGCCTTTTCTATATGCTATAACGTTTCCGAATTCATATGAATAAATAAAATAATACCTGCAACCATAAGTACCATAATACTACCTGCAAATAGTGTAATACCCATAAACATTAAACTTGTGCTCATGTCCACTGATACACTTTCAATAAAAATAGAAATTACATACGTGATAAGGGCAATTCCTGCAAGAATACTTCCTGGAACAAATCGCTTTAAGCCATTTTGTTTTAACGTCATATATGCAAAAATAGCAGTCATACAAAGCGTAATTATCCAAAGAACGATCATCTTTTCTCCCCCCTCACAAACCTTTTCTTTCTATTATACATGACATTGCCCTATAATAGTTGAATTTGCACTTATGTGACATATAACAAGGAATCATACAATCTATAGAGAAATCTTCCAGATAAGCTATATACTAGGGAGGATTTCAATTGGAAGATGATATTGTAGGATATTTCAAACAAGTTGAGCGATTCGATTATATGACAATCGACTTAGATAAAAAGTTTTTTTATATAGAAGTTGTACAAATAGAAACAAATATAACTTTGCTAAAAATATCACTTAACTTAGAAAAAGATGAAACGATTGTAGATAGAAAAGCAAAGCACTATGATTCTTCTAGGTTAGAGCATTTCATACAAAGTTTTAAACACACTGCACAAACATGCCTTGAACATAATTTACGAAGTCCTGAAGAACTTTTTGCATTTTGGAAAGAGAATTAACCCCCTTGGAAAATGGTTATTTTTTTCTATTAGTTGATATAATTATCATATAAAAATATTCTTTATAAGGGAGTGTTCATAATGATTTGGATTTCACTAATCGTATTAGCCTATTTCATCATTCTCGTCCCAATACAGTATAACTATATGAAGATGCTCAAAGAAAAACAGAAGAAAATGAATGTCTCACAAAACGAACTATATGACAACATGTCTTATGAAGAATCCCAAATACACTATCATTATCAAAGTAACATATTCACAATACCTGCTTCGCTTGTCGCAAGTATTATTTATAGAGTGAAACATGCAGCATACTATGTACGCTGTAAAATTATTGTTTGAATCTGTTCATTCTGGTGAGCCTGATCTTACGAAAATTGATGAGCATTATGATGAGAGTCACGATACACTTTTTGAAGAAAGTATTATTCTTGTTAAGGCAAACAGTATAGAGGAAGCTCACGAATTAGGTGAAAAGATAGCTATACACTCTGAAGAATCGTACGATAATATGTACGGTGAACAAGTAACGTGGACGTTTCGAAAAGTATTGCATGTGTTTGAATTAGACGATACACCATTTGAAACGGGAAAAGAATTGTACGCAAGATTTTTACACGTTAAGAAAAATGAAACGGTAGATACCGTAGTAAAAGCATACTACCCTGAATATGAATAAAAGCTCACAGCAAATGCTGTGAGCTTTTTTATACTTACTTCGTTGAATCTCTAAATTGGATACGGTGAGGTAAGATAACAGTGTGATCTTCCACTTTTTCTTTGTTCATATACTTTGTTAATAGACGCATTGCTACTGCACCAATATCATACATTGGTTGTACAACTGTTGAAAGCTGTGGACGTACCATTAATGCAAGGCGTGTATTATCGAAACCAAGTACTTCTACATCAGTTGGTACATTTAATCCAGCGTCTTGTGCTGCATGGATTACACCTAGTGCCATTTCGTCAGAAGATACGAAAATCGCTGTTGGCTTTCCATCAAGGCTCCAAAGCTTTTCGAATGCTTCAATACCTGAATCATATGTGTAATCTCCATCGATTACAAGATTTTCATCATATGAAATACCTGCTTCTTCTAAAGCTTTTTTATAACCTTGTAATTTCTTCGCGCTTCCCGCTTTATCAATGAAAGGACCAGAGACGAAACCAATACGCTTATGTCCTTGCTCAATAAAGTGCTTCATTGCGTCGTAAGCTGCTTGTGTATAATCGATATTTACTGATGGCGTTTCATTTTGCTCATCAAATGACGCTGCTAATACGATTGGTACTGGAGACTTTTTGAATTCTTCAATGTGAATGTCTGTAATATCTTCACCCATGAAAACAATTCCGTCTACTTGTTTTCCAAGCATCGTATTTAATAAATGGAACTCTTTCTCTTTGTTTTGGTCAGAGTTACTTAAAATGATGTTATATTTGTACATCGTTGCGATATCTTCAATTCCACGAGCAAGTTCTGCATAAAACGTATTTGAGATATCAGGAATAATAACACCTACTGTAGTTGTTTTTTTACTTGCTAGTCCACGTGCTACCGCATTTGGGCGGTATCCTAAACGATCAATTGCTTCTAATACTTTCTTTCTTGTTGTAGGCTTTACATTTGGGTTACCGTTCACAACGCGTGATACGGTAGCCATTGAAACGTTCGCTTCACGCGCTACATCATATATTGTTACGTTCATCTCATCGCACACTCCTTCTATTTTTGTTATCTATTTTTATGTATCGGTTACTTGAATGAAAAAAAGACATCAACTCTATTTGCAGATGCCACCAATCGTCCCGAGTTCTTCCTTTTACTAATGATACGATAAAAACGCAGGCTCATACAATATTTTCCCGCAAAAGTTTCGAAAAAATTCGCTTCTTTTCTCGTATTTTCGTATTTTTTATGAAAAAAAAGGGCATTTTTTGTAAAAATATAGATATCTCCTACTTAGAAACCTTATTTTAAACGGTACGATAGTAAATGAATTTTATATCGGCGATTTTTTAAATATATCGACTTACCAATAAAAATCGACAATGTCAGTCATTTGATACGCTGGATCTGGAATCACTTCATAACTGACAATAGAAGATCACGGCGTCCTGTAGAATGCTTTACATCGACAACACCAGGGGTAAATAGGTTTCTTTCTTTAAAATCGGCACAGCGGAAATATGAAGCGTATAAGGCATCGCTCTTTCAAATTCTTATATGTTACTTTATAGCTGATATATATACGATCTTCAAATCCACTCCCAACAAACAACGTACACTTTCATTTAAAATAAAAAAAGACAGTTTAAACACTGTCTTTTTATAAGAAGGAAACAAACGGTTTATCGTTGTTTTTCTCTTTTATAACAATTGCCTCGATTTTATTCTCGGACTTTATCTGTAATTGGACTTTTGCATCTTTCGGTAATTGTTCTAACATACTTTGAGCAGCGAGTTGAGTAAGAGCCATTAATTCTGTTTTACCATTATATTTAATAACAATATCCATATTTAATGTATCCATTTGATCTTTCTTATAAGAAACTTTAGCATTTACTGGGATAAAATCTCCAGGAGAGAAATCTTTCATTGCCTTAGCAAAGTCATCTATTTTTTTATTATCTTCTCCATGTGCTTGTGTAAATTCATCAGAAGGATATGAATACGCTCTTTCTTCAATCGTATTCCAATTTCCAAGATTCGTATCATTCTTTTGAACGGTAGCACTAGCAATATACGTACCATTTTTTAAAGAACTTGTACTTTCTTGCTTAAAGATAGCAAACGTAATTGGGGATTTATTATACTTGTCATTTTTATGAATAGCTTCAATAAGTTGCTTGGCAACTTCAGTCCCCTTAGACATTGCTTCTTCATTGGATACACTTGAAGACATAGCTAACCCAATCACAACACCAGATAAACTTAATTCATTTGAATTCTGCTTCCCGAAATAGTCTTGTTCTATAATATTTGTCAAAACTGGCGCTTTTACTTTCGCGACTAGTTCATCAACTAACTTCTCAGGAATATACTGATTTAATTGAAGCACATGATTTTCTGTATCAAATTGCTCTTTTGCAATATTCATTAAACCATTTTCATACTCTGCTAAATCTAATTTAGAATTTGTTGTTACATTAGCTGTATTTATAACCTTTTGTTCTTTTAAAGGAATTACAGTTCTATAATAATCTTTAGAAACAGCCGTTCTTGGAATCATGCTTTTTTCTTTCGTATCTTTCTGTATAACTTCATCCTTCTTACTAATCGTATTATTACTACTACAAGCTCCCAGTAATAAACTTACGACCGCGAAGGATAATGCCATTTTCTTCATTACTTAAAACCTACTTTCAACAATCTAGTTATTTAGTTTGAACTATTAACAGTTTACCATTAAATATATTTCAACAAAAACAAAAAAAAGAAGCAAGCACCTTTCGCTTGCTTCTTTTTACTTAATATTCTCTTCTAAAGCATCTTTTTTAATGTTCCAATGAGACGTATTCCATACTACCATCCCATCTTTTATGTATAACACTTGCGGAGATTCATGTTTAATGCTGTACTGTTCTGCAACACGATTCGAAACATCTCTCGCATCTTGTACGTATAAGTAATACGCTGGTACCGCTCTTTCTTCACTACAATACGCTTGAAATTCTGTATAGGCACCATGACTAATCGGGCATGTCGTACTATGTTTAAAAAGAACATAAGGCTCGTTTTTTTCTACTAATACTTCAAGCTCTTCAATTGTTTCAACTTTTGTCATATTCATCACGATTCACCTCTCATACGAAATCTAGAACGCTTCTCTTTCTTTTCAGCTTTTTTCTCAAGTCTTTCTAATTTACGCTCTTCTTTTTCAACCTTTTTCTCTTGTCTTGTCGAACGATAATGATTGTATACTTCAATTGCTGCGCTACTCCACTGTACAACTTGCGCTACTTTATCTGCATTATTTTCAATTTCGTCCGTAACAGAATCTGATACATTACGAAGTTTCGTATTTAAAGAATGGATTGTCGTTCCAATTCCATCTACACCCGATACCACTTTATTTAATGATTGTGATTTCTGTTGAATGTCGTCAGCTAACGCATTTGTTTTATGTAATAATTGCTCCGTCTCTACGCTAATCCCTTGCATTTGCTTTTCTAAACCTTCTAACGTGCTTGCAACGTTTTCTAACGTCTTCTGAACCGATAACAACGTTCTGCATACATACACTACTAATACAGCGAAAGCAACCGCGATAATAGCTGCACTTACATATAAAAGAACTTGCATTTCATCACTTCCTTTATCTTTTTCATACTTTCCCCTATTATACAATCATTTTCCGTTTCGTTCTAATCCCTATCTTTTCATTAGAATTTTCATACTTATTCGTTAACTTTAACATAAATGATTCAACAAATTCCACTAAGTAGGTTACAATAGGGGAGGATACATAATTAGTAGGGAGGCTTTACATATGAAAGATCCACGCATTGAAAAGTTAGCATACAATTTAATTAACTACTCTATCCGCTTACAAAAAGGTGAAAAAGTATTAATTGAAAACTTTGGCTTACAAAAAGAACTTGTAACTGCTCTTGTAAAAGAAGCATATGCAGCTGGTGGTTTCCCATTCGTTTCTTTAAAAGATCATCAAGTAGATCGCTCTTTATTAATGGGTGCTACTGAAGAACATTTCGAACAAATCGCTGCATATGAAGCAAGCGTAATGAAAGATATGGACGCTTATATCGGTCTTCGCTCTGGCGATAACATTAACGAACAAGCTGATGTGCCAAGTGAAAGAATGCAAATTCACGGTCAAACAGTTGGTAAGAAAGTTCATAGAGACATCCGCGTTCCAAAAACACGCTGGGTTGTTCTTCGCTACCCAAATGCTTCTATGGCACAGCTTGCTAAAATGAGCACAGAAGCTTTCGAAGACTTCTACTTCGAAGTTTGTAACTTAGATTACGGTAAAATGGATAAGGCAATGGATAGCCTTGTTACATTAATGAACAAAACAGATAAAGTTCGCTTAACTGGTCCTGGAACTGACTTAACATTCTCTATTAAAGACATTCCAGCTATTAAATGCTCAGGTCATTTAAACATTCCAGACGGTGAAGTGTACTCTGCACCAGTTCGTGATTCCGTTAACGGTACAGTGTCTTACAACACACCATCTCCTTACAACGGTTATACATTTGAAAATGTACAACTTAAGTTTGAGAACGGCCAAATTGTTGAAGCAACTGCAAACGATACAGAACGTATTAACAAAATCTTCGATACAGATGAAGGCGCTCGCTACGTTGGTGAGTTCGCAATCGGCGTAAACCCATACATCTTACATCCAATGGGAGATATCCTATTCGATGAAAAAATCGATGGCAGCTTCCACTTCACTCCTGGACAAGCTTACGACGATGCATGGAACGGCAACAACTCAAATATCCACTGGGATTTAGTATGCATCCAGCGCCCTGAATACGGCGGCGGCGAAATTTACTTCGACGACGTACTAATCCGTAAAGACGGACGCTTCGTTGTACCTGAACTAGAAGCTTTAAACCCAGAGAACTTAAAATAATAAAAAAAACGCTCGGGATATTCTCCGAGCGTTTTTTTTATTAATACTTTAATAACTCTTTCGCCACATCTTCTGGCACTTTAAAACTCATTTTCTTATTTTTCATTTCAACTTCAACATAAGGTACATCTTTATATACTGTCATCGTACCAATTTCATGTAACTCTTTTTTATCTTTACTCGAATCCAATAATTTCGGTGTATCCTCTTGATACATTGTAAATGTTTTCCCTTGCGGAGTATCTAAAGGAGCCGATTGCATTTCCCACTTATCCATTTTCATGACTTCAAACAGCTTTTCGATTTCTTTCTTATCGGTAATTACTGTTTTCTCACTGGAATCAGTAAGTGATTCAATTTCAACTTTTTGTGCCTTTTCTAAATTCATATCTGCTTTTCCCTTCTTCGTACTACATCCTATTAAAAGAACGGATGCGGTTAGCAGAAGTAAAAATAACATAAGGACTTTTTTCATTTCTAATCCTCCTAACTACATAGAGCTACTTTTCTCGCTTTTTGTTTGCTGGAAATGAAAATAATATAAGAGCGCCACTGCGATAATGCCGATTACTACCGGAACATATAAAGGCAGGTCCCATTTCATATATACTCTAGTGCAACCAACAAACACAAACAAAATTTCCAAACAAAACAAAGGTTTTACATACTTCATTTCTTCCCTACCATTTCTATTTTCACATGTGGATTTTCTTTTTCGATAAGCGCCAAAAATTCATTCATATCTTGCGGCATCGCAACCATATGTACTTTATATGCATTCGTCGTAATTTCAAGGTATTTTCCAACTTGACGAACAACTCTTATATCTTTTAATACAACATCATCATTTAAAATGCCGTACTTTAATACACCATTTTCTACTTTATGCTTTTTAATAAATACTTCCCAAACTAGCGGGACATTTACAATGAAACATAATCCCATTCCAATTAACGCTGACATCCACTGATCTTTATTTGCGACAATCATGACAAGTGGATATACAAACATAAAAACTAACGTGAGACAAACGAAAATGACTACCGATTTACTTCTTTGAATCGGAAAATTCATACACGCACCCCCTAACCTAAATTATACCACTTTTTCCATTTTAATAATAAAAAAGGCCATTTTTGAATGACCTTTACACAATGTACCTATAAAATTTCTTATCTACCTCTAACACTGGAAAGTTTTTCGGCAACTCGTCTATACTCACACTTTGAAAACCATTCTTTTCATAAAAGCGATGTGCCGCTAAAAATTTAACTGTCGTTCCTAAATAAATATCTTTCAGCTTTTTATTCTCAGCCCATGAAATTGCTGTTTGAAGCAACATATGTGATGCGCCCCATTCTTTTCCTCGAAACTCTTTTTGTACGAACATTTTTCTTAGTGCTACTTGATGATTCTTAATATCTAATAACGCTACTGTTCCAACTACTTTCCCATCATAAGTTGCTACCCAAAAGTTACCGTAATTACTTTGATAGAACGTTTCTATTTCAAGTAAGTCAGGCTGCTCTTCTTTCGTAATGGGGACATTGTACTCTTTTTGCTGAATATGAACGATAAGATTTACTACTTCCTCTTGAAATGTACTTTCATACGGAACAATATGAATCTTCTCGTTCATCGAATTTCCTTCCACTCTGAAGCTAGTAAACTATATACAGCAACATCATGAAAATGATCGTATAGCCATTCTTCATCTCTTAAAACACCGTCTAACTTAAATCCTAAACGTTCTGGGATAGCGCGGCTTTTCACATTTTCAACACCGCATCTAATTTCCATTTTATTTAATTTTAAATTCTCAAATGCATAGTGAAGTACAGCCTTCACGCTACGCGTCATAATACCTTTCCCGCCAGCATCTTCTGCAAGATAATATCCGAGACTTGCCGCTTTCTTCCCCCAGCTCACTGGATGAATGCCTACCATCCCAACGAGCTTTCCTTTGTAACGTATACCACTTTCAAAACCGTCTCCCTCTGCAAACTTCTTTAACCACATCGGACAAATCTCATCATAAGCATCAGCAGATTTCGTCCCATCTACCCAAGGAAGCCATCTTCTTAAATGGTTACGGTTTTGATTTATTAATTGATATAGTTCCTCTTTATGATGTTTTTCTAATAGTTGTAGTTCGATTTCTTCGTCTACTCGGAGTGTGAACATTTTTTTAGCCCCCTTTTTTCTTATTATTCTAACATTTTCGGATGGAAAATGTTAAATATTCACACTTTCCTTTGTTTTTATTTGTATAAAACCCGACGAACACAATACTCCCGTAATAACTAATATCATCCCTATACATTGTGCGGGCGCTATATTTACTCCTTCTGTAAAAGAAATAATCATTGTAACAACAGGCACTAGATTAAAAAATAAAGATGTTCTCGCTGCACCAATTTGAGCAATCCCATTATTCCACCATAAGTAACCGAGCACACTCATTCCGATTGCCATAAAGAGAATCGCTCCCCAAGCTAATAGGGGAATTTCAAAAACTGGTACCATACTTTTTTGCGTAGAAGATATGATAATAAAGGTAAGGGCACCAATAGTCATGGTATATGTTGTAGTTTGTATTGGGCTACCGGTTTTAATAAACCTTCTGCCTAGTACACCGTATAACGCCCAGCAAATATTTCCTAATAAAATATAAAAATCCCCTTTTGAAAATGATAAATTTTGTAGTGCGGTAAACGAGCCTTGTGTAAGCACAAAAACAACACCAAGTAGTGCAAGTAACATTCCAACACCTTGGCGCTTCACTATTTTCTCTCGTAAAATGACACTTGCTAATAACGTCGTAACAAGTGGATTTGTCGCCATAATAAGTGCACCATTCATAGCTTCTGTATGTTTCATTCCTAAAAAGAAAAAGAAGTTAAAGCCGAATACACCAACAATACCTAACAAAAGGTAATAGACCCTATTCTGCCTCCATACCTCCACCTCAAAATCTTTTCGTATTTTTAACAGACATAACATCACAAATGCAGCAATCCCAAAACGCCATGCCGCTATATGAAGCGCTTCGAAATACTGCACCGCATATTTCGAAGCATTAAATGTCCCACCAGTAAATATTGCAAACCCTAATAACTGCGCATATACTTTATTTTTCATTACCGGCCTCCGAGTCTTTTCCTTCTAGAAAATCGTAATAAATTTCTAACTTCTCTTCTGTTAGCTGGACAACTTTTTGCAATTGTTCTTGCTGTTCTTTTAACCTTTCTAAGTGATTTGTTAAAATTGAAATTCTCTTTTTTACTTTCGCTGGTACTTCCTCTTTCCTCTGCCTAATTTCCTCTATAATGCATCCATCACTTGCAAACTCAGCCATCTCTTCTAATGACATTCCAGTTTGTTTTAACGAATATAAAAATTTTAATAAGCGCACATCACCTTCTGTATATTGACGAATCCCGCTATTTCGCGTTGGTGGTGGTAATAATCCTAATTTCTCATAGTAACGCAAAGTATGAATACCCATCCCTGTTAATTCTGCCACTTCACCGATTTTATACATGTTTTCTCCCCCTTGTTTTTACATATTCATCTTACAACCTAGAGTTAGCTCTAGGTCAATACGGAAATAAAAATCCACTATATATGATTGATATCTAGATATGAATCATATATAGTTAAAGTATGGAAAAAAATGATAATTTTATAATTCAATTACGTAAAGGTGTTTTTGATCTCGCTATTTTGTCTTTAATAAGTAAACAACCTATGTACGGATACGAAATCACAAGTGCATTACAAGCTATCCCTGTGTTTCATATCCCAAACGGTTCGATTTACCCTATATTAAATCGAATCACGAAAAACAATTGGGCTGTTTCCTATTGGGAAGAGTCCGGTGATGGCCCAAAAAGAAAATACTATCGCATTACAGACGAAGGGAGAGAAATTTTAAATAGTCGCTTACATGATTATGATGCAGTGTATCAAGCTTTAATGTTACTAGCTAAAGGAGAGGATAAAAGATGAACGAAGAACAATTCTTTTCAAATGAACTCATTATTTCTTTCTTACACGATCTTCAGAAAGGTTTAATAAACTTACCTACATCAGAACGAGAACAACATATGCTAGAAATTAAATCCGATTTATACGAAAATGCATTAAGTAAAGAGAGTGAAGGGATACCATTAGGAAGCATCCCTTCACAAGTGATTGAAGAATTTCTTACTCCAAAAGAATTAGCAAAGGAAATTGCAGTAGAATATACAGATGTTATTCAAGATGTACAGCAATCTACAAATACATTTATTAAATATTATTCTGGCCTATCTATCGGTCCACTTGGTGCTCTATCAGTACCTATTGTACTAGGCTTCATCAATATTTCAGCTAATTTGCCATTTGTACTAGCTTTTATAGCAAGTAACATTTGGTTTATCTGTAGAGAAAACCATTGGAATACAGACTTATTAAAATACTTTAACACAATAATTTCCATTAGCTCCAGGCTTTTAATCGCTCTTCCGTTTACTTTTTTCGCAATTCGCATCATCATAACAAAACAATTCGATACGTTTTCATTCTATTATTTAATTGGATATGTACTTTTTAGTTCAATTTATATCTTTTTGTTAAAACAACTCTACAAAAAGAATAAACAATACCAACATATCAACGCTTTTTAAATGTATCGAACACAACAAAAAAGACGCACAGCCACAGCTATGCGTCTTTTCTATTACTTCTCTGCAACTTGAACTTCTTTTACATAAGCTGCTTCGAATTTTTGGATGTCACCTGCGCCCATGAAAATTAGAACGCCGTTTTTATGTTTCTTTAATACATCCGTTGTTGTATCTGTAATTAGTTCTGCACCGTCAATACGCTTCTGCAGATCTTCGATTGTTAATTCACCTTTGTTTTCGCGCGCTGATCCGAAAATATCACATAAGTATACTTGGTCAGCTTTGCTTAAGCTTTCAGCGAACTCATCTAAGAACTTTTCTGTACGTGAGAATGTGTGCGGCTGGAATACAGCGACAACTTCACGCTCTGGATGTTTTTGACGAGCTGCTTCAATTGTTGCATTAATTTCTGTCGGATGGTGTGCGTAGTCATCGATAATAACTTGCTCTCCCATCGGCTTTTCATTAAAGCGACGTTTTACGCCTTCAAAAGTTGTTAGCTGATGCTTAACTGCTTCTACATCAACATTTTCATAATGGCAAAGCGCGATTACTGCTAATGCATTTAATACGCTGTGGTTGCCGTATCCTGTAATTTTGAACGTGTCATAGTACGTATTACGAACGAATACATCGAAAATAGTACCATCTGTTCTCTTTTGAATGTTACGTGCTTGGAAATCATTATCTTCTCCAAATCCATAGAAAATAACAGGTACTTTCGCTTGAATTTTTTGAAGTTCTTCATCATCTCCACATGCAATAATGCCTTTTTTCACTTGCAATGCCATCTCTTGGAATGCACTGAATACATCATTGATATCTGTAAAGTAATCCGGATGATCAAAATCAATGTTTGTCATAATTGCATAGTCTGGATTGTAAGACAAGAAATGACGACGATACTCACAAGCTTCAAATACAAAATACTTACTATTTTCTACCCCATGCCCTGTTCCATCTCCAATAAGGTAAGATGTAGGGTGTGCACCTTGCATTACATGGGCTAACAAACCAGTTGTTGATGTTTTTCCATGTGCACCAGTTACAGCAACACTTGTGTATTGGTTCATAAGATCACCTAAGAAGTGATGGTAACGATGTACTGGGATGTTTAATTCTTTTGCTGCTACGATTTCTTCATGCGTATCAGGAAATGCATTTCCTGCAATAATCACTTGTCCTTCTTTTACATTACTTTTATCAAAAGGAAGGATCGAGATACTACGCTTTTCCAACGCTGTTTGTGTAAAGAAACGCTTTTCATAATCAGACCCTTGAACAGTATGCTTCATGTCATGAAGAATTTGCGCTAATGAACTCATTCCTGTTCCTTTAATTCCTACAAAATGGTAAACTGTCATCTTAAAGAACCTCCAACATTTCGAACTAATACAACGGCCTATCTATAAGACAGTATATGAATCTTTTCTTATTTTGGTAATCATCATACATTTTTGATGTAGTGAAGTTATTCTTCCCTTCACTTATCAGGATAAACTCGTACGTACTTCTTTTTTATGTCCATAACAAATCCATTATAGCAAAAAAGAAGCCGCTATACTATGATAACAGAAAAACTGATAGGGTCAATCACCTATCAGTTTTTCTCTCTTTTACATATCTTCTCTTTTTTCTAATTGAACACGCTCTAGACGTGGGTTCGGACGATATTTACGGCCAGCTTTCGCTTCTGGTTTTCCATTTAATTCTACGTTATCACCAGTAAAGCCAATATTCATTTTTAATAAGCTACTTCCTACTCCGTATATATCAACCGGCACGTTTTGAGCTTCAAATTCACGAATACGCTTCTCATCAAATCCACCAGTTACAACGATGTCTACATGCTGGAATCCTTCATCATCAAGTGCTTTACGAAGTGCAAATACAAGCGATGGGTTTACACCACGTGGATCGAATGTTCCAAGTACTTCTGGGTGGCGAATGAAGTATTGATCTATCATTGTACGAGATGTATCTACACGTACACCTTTTAATGTTGATCCAAATTCACGCGCTACGCGAAGTGCATCTGTAATGACATCATTATTGTAATCAATTAATACAACTAATTCATCTTCTGGGAATTTCTTATGATATGCTTTTGCTGCTTCAACAACATCACCATTAAACATTTGAATTAATGCGTGTGGCATTGTCCCCATACCACTTCTGCCCCACCATTCATTCATCGCATGCGTCGCTTGTGCGCTCATACCTCCGATGTATGCTGCATAACCGTCACCAGCCTGTTGTGTATAATGATCGTCACGATCTCCCATGAAAATAACTGGTTTTTCTTTATCTACACTACGTGCAGCTTGGACAACGTTATATACGTTTGTCGCAACCGATGTACGACGAGCTAAAATCCCGTCAATAACACCTTCTAAAAATCCGAAATTTTCATAAGGACCATGAATTGTTAACACTGTTTCAAATGGACTAATTTTATCGCCATCTTTTAAAGAGTTAATCTCAAGTTCCTCAGGATTTTTAGCGAATGTTTGTAGCAATGCAATTACTTCATCTGTTCCGCAAAGAACTGCATTTTCCTTTTGGAAAAATTGCATCGTTACAACACTTTTCGGGCGAAATTCTTCAATGATTTCTCTAGTCTTTAAAAAGTAAACGGCAGAGAACCAACCTTCTCCAACACGTTCGTCAAATTTAAATGTTCTATTTGTTAGTCTATTTATTTCACCTTTTAATTTTAATTCAATTTCTTTCATGTCGCTTTACTCCCTACTTTACTATCCAACATTTTCTCTTAGTATACAGCAAAACCGTTTACTATATATTTGTTTCCTGCATAGCAGCGAATTCATCCTCAGAAATAAGGACATCTCTCGGTTTCGTTCCTCTTCCTTCAGAAATAATTCCTTGCGATTCCATCTCTTCAATGAGACGTGCCGCGCGATTATAACCGATGCGGAATTTTCGCTGTACAGAAGATGTGGACGCTCCCCCTTGTTCTACAACAAATTGACATGCATCAAAGAACAATTCGTCTTCCGACTCAGCTTGTTCTGTTTTCGCTAATAAATCCTCTTGCTTAAATAAGTAATTTGGCTTCATTTGCTTTCTCACATGATCAACTGTTTTTTCAATCTCATCATCCGATACATATACACCTTGTACACGAACTGGCTTAGATGTACCATTCCCTAAGAATAACATATCACCACGGCCAAGCAATTTTTCCGCGCCCCCAATATCGATAATCGTACGCGAATCAACTTGAGATGATACTGTAAACGCAATACGCGTTGGAATATTTGATTTAATTAAACCTGTAATAACATCTACAGATGGACGCTGCGTCGCAACTAATAAATGAATACCACAAGCACGTGCTTTTTGCGCAATACGACAAATCGCTTCCTCAACATCACCAGGTGCTACCATCATTAAGTCAGCTAACTCGTCAATGACAATAACGATATAAGGTAATGTCTCTCCTGGAATTTCTCGCCCACTTACAATCGTATTGTAACGCGTTAAATCACGAGCACCAGCGTGCGCAAACAATTCATAACGGCGCTCCATTTCTTCAACTGCCCACTTTAATGCAGCTGTCGCTGCTTTTACATCCGTAATAACAGGTGCTACAAGATGTGGAACAGAATTGTATGGTGCAAGCTCCACCATTTTCGGATCGATTAACATTAACTTCACTTCATGCGGTTTCGCTTTATATAAAATGCTCGTTAAAATTGCATTAATGCACACACTTTTACCAGAACCCGTTGCACCCGCAATAAGTCCGTGTGGCATTTTTCGAATATCCGTTACAATCGGATCGCCTGAAATATCAAGTCCAAGCGCAACTGTAAGCGGTGATTCACTCTTTGTAAATACAGGACTTCTTAAAATTTCACGAAGAAATACTGGCTTACTTTCTTTATTTGGAACTTCAATTCCAATCGCACTCTTCCCTGGAATCGGTGCTTCAATACGAATATCTTTCGCAGCTAAACTTAACTTAATATCATCACTTAAGTTTGTAATTTTATTTACTTTCACACCCGGATCTGGCTGTACTTCAAAACGAGTTACTGCCGGACCTTGTGATACATTAATAACATGTGCGCCAACATGGAAATTATTAAACGTCGTATCTAATAAATCTTTCTGTTCATCCAACCATTCCGTATTATCTAACGCTGCTTGCTGCGGAATCGATAGTAATGTTAATGGCGGAATTGTATACGTCGGTGGTGTTTGCAAGACATTTCGCATATCGTTTTCTCTTTGATTTACGACATATGCTTTCTCTTGTACTTCCGTACTTGAAATTGGCTTTTGTACTTGCTCTGCCACTACTTGTTGCATTGGTCTCTCTTCCACTTGTGGTTCCACCACTACTTGTTGCAT
>NZ_QNUD01000049.1:0-33000 GCF_008042405.1 Bacillus sp. SH7-1 | reverse complement strand
GGATGTTTTTCTTTTTAGCGTCAGGATCTAAACTTACAAGTAATCGGATAGTTAGAATAGAGATTGGATTATTGTAGGATTTACTTTTACACATTAGATATATGCATAAATTAACCAAGTCCTTTTGAAAATCGGTGCAAAAAACCTCCCTACCCACTCAAATGTAACAATTTATGAGTATAAGAATATTTTCCACCCTTACATGCAATGTAAAATTAGTAAGGAATTTATTTTATGAAAAAATGTTAATTAAAAAAGAGTTAGAAGTGGTAATTTGAAAAAATTAATACTATGGTTTTTATTAACTACATTCTGTCTACATATTGCAGGATGTTCTAATAATATAGCTACACTCAAGGATAAATCTAAAACTTCAACACCTGCGAATTGTAAATCCATCAACAAAGCTTGGTACAAGAAACATATGTAATGTAATAATTGATGATATAAATCTAAAAAAAGACACCCTAAGGTGCCTTTTTTTATAGACAATAATACGATATTCATCAAAAATTATGAGTAATTTTTTTATTTTGATTTTCAAAATAATTTTCTTTAACTATTTTTATCAAATTTTCTTTTTCTGTTAGTTCAAATATAAATAATGCTTTTTTCATGTTATCAGCTACATCTTCTTCATTATATTTTTTCAGTTTTAGCAAATTCCAAGCTTTTCCATAGTACAATTCACCTAATAAATATAAAGTATTTAAATTAATAGCTAATTTGATACCCATATCATTGTATTTTATTGCCTCTTCATGCTGATTTGCATGACCTAAAATTTTCGCTAAATTAAAAATGATTTTTAATTTAATCTCTTTATCTCTAGGAAAATCTAACTTATTAAAATTCGTTAAACATCTTCTTAATATAGTAATACTCTTTTCATACTCTTTATTTGCCCAATGAAATATAGCTATCGACTGCATAATATCTATTTCTCTTTCTGATAAAAAATCAACATTCGTTACTGTTAGTTTTAACGCGCTATTTAAAAGATTTAAAGCAGTTTTTATTGATTTATTTACATGAAATATAGCAATGGCTTCATGCCATATTAGAAATTGTTTATCTTCTTTTAACTGGAAATTATTTTCGTTTTTCTCTTGTTTCACTATTTCGTAAAGTTCATGATATTGTTTTTGCTTTGTACAATCCCTCATTACACACTTTACATTTTCTACATATTTTAGTTTTTTATTTTGCGTTAGTGCGAAAATATTATTTGGATCAATACCAAGTCTTTCAGATAACTGATATAACAATATACTAGATGGATAGATCATACCTTTTTCTATTTTGCTAATTTGACTTTGCGAACATATTCCATGACACAATTCAGATTGTGATATATTCTTTTTCATTCTAAGTTCTTTAATGGTAATACCCAAATCGTAAAATTCCATTTTTCCTCCTCAAATATAGCCCTCAATGAGTAACAGAACATTTTTCACCCTTTAATGTAATGTAAAATCAGTATAGTTGCAATTATTGTTTCTTCTATCGGCCTTTTCACTCCTTTGCTCAGCTGCATTTCGAAGCGAGAGTCTTACTTCACAGAAAAACAGACTAGGGAGAAAGTTTTCTCCTTAGCCTGTCCCACCGATATTTCGGATTTATTAAGAGCAACACCATATTGCTTTATCAAATGATTTTTCAGGAATATATACTTTATCATTTTCGATTTTGTATTTTATATCGTTTCTCTTCAGCACTTCCGTATCAACAGAATGAACACTATCACCCCACCGAACAAACTCCCCATCATCACGGTTGTCCCAAAAATAAAAACTTACGAATACGATAAAAACACATACGCATAGAGCGAACCACTTCTTTTTCCGCAAATACCTCACCACCTTAAACTGGAGAGCTACTAAAAAAACATTACTCATTTCCGTCTCTTTTTAACAACAATTAAAAACGCAATAAATAATACGTTCACACCGACGATTAAAGAGATAAATAACCAATTCACACCTGTTTCTCCGTTAACTTTATACACATTTGATTCTTCGCGCTTTAAAACAAGATAAAAATTTCCATTTTCCTCTCTTATAATTTCATCTTCCAGTAGGCCACGTAATTCCTTTTTTTCTCCAATCAAATTTGCATGAAGAGGAACTTTTTGTGTCTCTTTCGTATTATTAATCGCTACTAATGTTACCTCATCTTTATACTTTCGTTTTAATATACTCATTCCATCTTTATCGTATAGAAGTTCAAACGTACCACGTCGTAAAGATAGCCTCGTTTGTCTAAGTTCACCAAGTTTTGTTATGTGCTGCATAAATTTTTCATCTGACTTGAAATCCATTAATCGTCTGTTATCCGGAGTATCCCCTCCATCTAATGCAATTTCAGTCCCATAATAAAAATTCGGAATGCCTGGTGATGTTAATAAATATGTAAGAGCTAGTTTCAAACGAGATGGTGGATAATTCATATTCTCTTTTGCAATACGAGCAAACCTTTTCGTATCTTGATTATCTAAAAATATAACAGATTCTCCTTCTTTTTTACTCACATCATATAAAGGTTTCACCGATACATCCGCTTCGGAAAACGATTCTACTATTTTTTCGTTGTATTCACTGTCTCCTTTTGTCATAACCCGAAAATCTTTCTTTATCACTTGCATATCTTTTTGCACGTCACCCCAAAAAGCAGGCGACTGTTTTTCACTATGCATTACATAACTTGCATCTAAATCGGCTTCTTTGATCCACCATTTCATCGAGTCGATGACTTGTTGTTCGTTTTCTCTAAGTGGAAATTGAAATATAACTTTCATTCCTCTTGCATGAGCTTCTTTTACAAGTTCTTTCACATCATTTTCTGTTCCGAAATGTTCATTTACCTTTTGAAAATTGCGGGCGTCTAACCCATCGTACTTTCCACTTTCAAAAAGCGGAGAAAGCATAACAGCAGTAAAACCCATTTCTTTTATGTAATCCAGTCTTTTTATAATCCCTCTTATATCTCCACCCTGATATCCTTCTAAATTACCAACTTCTAACTGTTTGTCATTTTTCGGTTCCCCATTATTAAAACGATCAATCATAATGGAATATATAACTTCGTCTCGCCACTCTCTTTTTTCGTCTGCAAATATATGTATTGGTACAAACAAAACGACAGCTAAACAAAAACAAATGAATAGTTTCCTAGTATGCATTTTCCCCACACGCATCCCCCATGTTTTTTAATTGTAAGAATATTATACCAATTATCTGGACGAATCGCATACGTTGATTTCATTCTTATCAAATTACCCCATGTTAGATTTTCTAACATAACACATAAAGTTTTCTGAATTTTTAGTTGATTTTTCATTTCATTTCGAATATGATATGAAACATAACAAATTGATGTTATTTTTTCTAACATTATAGGAGGAGAGAGAATGAATACGGGAGATACGGTTTTTATGTTTGTAGCGACAGTAATGGTCATGTTAATGACACCAGGATTAGCACTTTTTTATGGAGGTATGGTTCGCAGTAAAAACGTACTCAGTACGACAATGCATAGTTATAGCGCAATGGCTATCGTTTCGATTCAGTGGATTGTAATTGGTTATTCTTTATCATTCGGACCAGATTGGCACGGACTTATCGGCACATTCGATTGGTTCGGTTTAAACGGAGTTACCTACGCACCAAATCCAGACTACTCATCTACTATTCCTCACAACTTATTTATGATGTTTCAACTCATGTTCGCTATTTTAACTCCTGCTTTAATTTCAGGTGCATTCGCCGAAAGAATGCGATTTTCAGCTTTCCTTATTTTCATCCTTCTATGGACAACGATCGTTTACAATCCTGTCGCTCATTGGGTATGGGGTGTTGGCGGATGGCTAAGAGAACTTGGCGCGTTAGACTTCGCTGGTGGTAATGTCGTTCATATCACATCTGGTGTTGCTGGCCTTGTATTAGCTATTTTCCTCGGAAAACGAAAAAACATAAACGGTTCGTCTCCTCATCATTTGCCATTTACGATGTTAGGTGCAGGCTTACTGTGGTTCGGCTGGTTCGGTTTTAACGTCGGAAGCGCATTATCTTTAAACGACGTAGCTTTAACTGCATTTATTAATACAAATATAGCCGCCGCTGCCTCAGCATTAACTTGGATGCTTTCAGAATGGTTCTTCCAATCAAAACCGACTGCGATGGGGGCTGCTTGCGGAGTTGTTTCCGGTCTAGTCGCTATCACACCAGCTTGTGGGTTCGTTACACCTTTCTCCGCCCTTCTTATCGGAGCAATCGGCGGTATATTATGCTTCGGAGCGGTCTTTTTCTTAAAAACAAAATTTGGATACGACGATACACTTGATGCTTTTGGATGTCACGGCATCGGAGGAACTTGGGGCGGTATTGCGACAGGACTATTCGCAACTACTGCTGTAAACAGCGATGGCGCTAATGGATTATTTTACGGAAACGCTACTTTACTTTTTAAACAACTTGTAGCAATTGGAGCAACATATGCATTTACAATCATCATGACGTACGCCATTATAAAAGCAATTAACTTCTTCCTCCCTGTTCGGGTAGATGAGCACGAGGAACATATGGGACTTGATATTTCGATGCACGGTGAGAAAGCTTATGAGCATACAGAGCGAGTGAACTAAAAAAGAGATGCAATCTACTGATAGTAGATTGCATCTCTTTTTTGTACTCGTTGGCAATATACCCCCGATTGGTATTTCCGTGAATATATCAGCGATTATTCGGATATATCGACGATTTTTCAAATATATCAGCGATTCTTTCAATATATCGACGTTTCGACACAGTATATCGATTTACCAACAAATTCCGACATAACGAAACTGAAGAATACCCGCGCGTAACTTTACATAAACAAAAAAAGACGACCGTTTCATAACAGTCGCCTTTTCCTATTTATTTCGGGGCATTTCCTACATATTGCGTAATATCAACATTTAACGCTTGCGCTAAACGCATACCGTACTCTTGATCTGCACGGAAGAAGTTACAAACAGCTAGTAATTTCGTGCGTTCATTTACGTCTTTTAAGTCATTTGTTAAGTTTGCAATTAAGTTCGTTTGCTCTTCTTTAGAGAATGAACGGTAACGCTCGCCTGCTTGTTTGAAGTCATTTGGTTTGTCAATTTTCTCACGAGATACATAACCTTCTACTTTCATAGTTGAATCACGATAAGCTTTGTCTTCAACTGGATTTTCAGCATGACGGCTCGGTTCGTAGTTGATTGTAGATGGGTTTTGATCAATTTGCATCGCACCATCACGTTGTTGGTTACGAACAGCTGCGTATGGGCAGTTTACAGGAATTTGTAAGTAATTTGCACCAAGACGATAGCGTTGCGTATCTGGGTAAGAGAATAAACGACCTTGTAATAATTTATCTTCCGATGGTTCAATACCATTTACAGTTGCGCTTGGAGAGAACGCGACTTGCTCTACTTCCGCAAAGAAGTTTTTCGGATTACGATTTAACGTCATCGTCCCTACTTCCATTAATGGGAAACGATCTTCTGGCCATACTTTCGTTGGATCTAATGGATCGAAATCTAAAGAATCCGTTTCTTCTAGTTGCATCACTTGTACGTGTAAATCCCACTTCGGATAATTTCCTTTTTCGATTGCATCGAACAAGTCACGAGTTGCATGGTTGAAGTCTTCCCCTTGTACCTCTTGCGCTTCTTTTGCACTTAAGTTACGTACACCTTGCTGCGGTTTCCAGTGATATTTAATGTAAACGATTTTCCCTTCTGCATTAATCCATTTAAATGAGTGTACACCGAAACCTTCCATTTCACGGTAGCTTGCTGGTGTACCATAATCAGAGAATACCCATGTCATCATATGTGTAGATTCTGGACTTAACGTCATGAAATCCCAGTAGCGATCTGGCGTTTGAATATTTGTATCAGGTGCTGGTTTTAAAGAATGCACCATATCAGGGAATTTAATTGCATCACGAATGAAGAAGACTGGTAAATGGTTACCTACGATATCGTAATTTCCTTCTTCTGTATAAAATTTAACAGCGAATCCACGTGGATCACGAGCTGTTTCCGGAGAACCTTGACCATGAATAACCGTTGAGAAACGAACAAATACAGGCGTTTCAGTTCCTTCATTTTGTAAAAATGCTGCTTTCGTATATTGCTTCATGCTGTTTTTCGTTACGAACACACCGTGAGCACCTGCACCACGTGCATGCACAACACGCTCCGGAATGCGTTCACGATCAAAGTGCGCAAGTTTTTCTACTAAATGATAGTCTTCTAATAATACCGGTCCACGGCGACCAGCTGTACGAGAATTTTGATTGTCTCCAACTGGAGCACCTTGGTTTGTTGTTAAGCGATTATTTGGATTCATCTAGGGGGATCCTCCTCTTTCTTTCGTAGTAATTATTATTTATTTAAAATTATTATAAACTAATTATTATTCAAAACTAAATTCTTGTCAACTGTTTCCTTCATTTTTTTGGAAACAATTTCAGCTAAGCATTCGATAAAAACCGATTGTGCATTCGGCATATTTGGTCTAAAATATTTGGCATTTAGTTCATCCGTTACAACTTTACATTCATAATCGTTGTCATATAAAACTTCTAAATGCTCTGCCACAAAGCCAACTGGACAATATACGAAGGATTCATAACCATGCTCTTTATATAAATCTTTTGTTAAATCTTGCACATCTGGCCCAATCCACGGATCTGGAGTATTCCCAGCACTTTGCCAACCAATTGTATAGTTTTGAATGTTTGCAGCCTCTGCAATTAAGTCTGCTGTATGCTGCAGTTGCTCCACATAAGGATCACCTGCTGCAATAATTTTTTCTGGTAAACTATGTGCAGAAAAAATTACGACAGCCTTCTCATTATCTACAATATTAGTAAAAGTCTCTTTTATCTGATTTGCCCAATACAAAATAAATTTCGGTTCTTCGTACCATTGTTCAATTGGTTCAATAACAGGGCCACCGATTTCTTTTGAAAAACGAATAGCCCGGTCATTATACGCTTTAATGCTAAAAGTAGAATAATGCGGCGCTAATACGATACTAATCGCCTGCTCAATTCCATCGCGCTTCATCTCTTCTACTGCATCTTCTATAAATGGGGCAACATGTTTTAAGCCTAAGTAACAAGTAAATTCATACTCTGTAAATATGTTATTCATTGCATCTGTTAATTTATGCGCTTGCTCTTTCGTAATTTTTGCGAGTGGGGAAATTCCGCCAATTGCTTTATAGCGCCCGATTAAGTCTTGGAGTGCTTCTTCGGAAGGTTTACGCCCGTGGCGAATATGTGTGTAGTACGCTTCTACATCATCTAATGATTCTGGCGTTCCATACGCCATTACGAGTAAACCTATTTTTTTCTTTGTCATCTATATAACACCTCAATTTTATAAATGAGAATCTTTTTCAAGAACATTTGTTTCCAATTATAACAACTAATAATAAGTACGTCAAAATAATTATTATAAATAAGTATTATTTCTAATATGATTTTTAATTTTATATGACAATTTATTTAATAAAAAGCGACTTACATATAAAGTAAGTCGCTTCTCTCCTATTCTTTAATATTTACCCCGTATTCTTTAAACCAAACATGAATTTGCGCTAAATGAGCTAAAAGTTGCGGCCCGGTCATTAATTGACCAAACCAAGGCGTTTGAAATGCACTGCCGCCTGACTCAATTAATCCACTTAGCTGTTCCTTATCAAATAGTTCGTGTAGAATCGAGCCTTTATCTGTTAATAAATCTTGTAGCCATACTGTTACTGCTTTTGTATAGTGCGGATTGTGCGTTTTCGGATACGGGCTCTTCTTTCTATATAAGATGTCATTTGGAAGTAACCCTTCTAACGCTTTACGCAATAGACCTTTTTCGCGGTTTTTATACATTTTCATTTCCCAAGGAATATTCCACGCATATTCGACAAGTCGGTGATCCGCAAATGGAACGCGTACTTCTAAGCTTGCACCCATACTCATACGATCTTTTCTGTCTAATAATGTTGTCATAAACCATACCATATTTAAATAAAATAATTGTCGTCTCTTTGCTTCAATTGGGCTTTCTCCCTCTAAAATAGGAACTTCTTGAATGGACTCTTCATAGCGCTGCTGTACATATTGTTGTAAGTTTAATTTATTTCTCCATTCTTTCTTTAGCAGTTGTTCACGTGCTTCTGTAGAGCGCATCCACGGAAATGCACTCGATTGTAAATCATCCTCTCTATAAAACCACGGATAACCACCAAATATTTCATCTGCACATTCCCCAGATAGACCGACGACAAAATCTTGTTTAATCTCTCGACAAAACCATAATAATGATGAATCAATATCTGCCATACCAGGCAAATCACGAACGAGTACTGCTTCTGTTAAATACTGTGCTAATTGTTCATTTGAAATGACGCAGCGATGATGGATTGTTTGAAACGTTTCAGTCATCAAATTAATAAATGGTGCATCTGAATTCGGCTGAAACGCATTCGCTTTAAAGTATTTGTCATTATCTTCGTAATCAATCGAATACGTGTGTAATTGCCCTTTTCCTGATCTTTCGTATTCTTTCGCAGCAATTGCTGTAATTGCGCTCGAGTCTACACCACCTGATAGAAAAGTGCACAGTGGTACATCAGAAACGAGCTGCCTTGTAATCGCATCTTGTAATAAAAAACGTGTTTTCTCTACTGTTTCTTCAAAGGAGTCTTCATACTTTTTACTTTCAACATTCCAATATCTCCATATACATAAACCATTCTTTGAAAATGTCATCGCATGCCCTGGACGTAGTTCTTTTATACCAGCATAAATACCGTGACCAGGCGTTCTAGATGGTCCGAGACCAAATACTTCTGACAAGCCTTCTAACGTTACTTCCGCCTTCACATTTGGATGCGCCAATATCGCTTTTAACTCGGAACCAAATAGTAATCGCCCACTATCGTATTTATAAAATAGCGGTTTTACACCTAATCGATCTCGTGCAATAAAAACTTGTTCTTTCTGTTCATCCCATACAGCAAACGCATATATACCGTTTAAATGATCGACACATTCTTCTTTCCATTCAATATAAGAAGCTAATAGTACTTCCGTATCAGAGTGGCCTTTGAACATATATCCTCTTCTTAATAGTTCCTTTCGAATGTCTTCCGTGTTATACAGTTCGCCGTTATAGCAAATTGCATAATTCGTTTCATCTTTTAAACAAGTCATCGGCTGTTTACCACCCTCAGGATCAACAACGATTAACCGCTTATGCCCAAATGCGACATTGCCTTTAATCCAAACTTTATTATCATCTGGGCCACGCTTCGCTAACGTTTCAGCCATCTTCATAACAGTGGCCCTTTCTCCTTCTAATGAGCGTTTATAATCCACCCATCCTGTAATCCCGCACATATAAATCATCCTTCCATCTTATTACTTTTCCTGAACGTGCAGTAATCCCCACTCTAAAAGTGCGGATCAAAGAAATGACAAACTTGACGGATAACCTACTATCCACATATGGAATAGTATTTTCACTCAGTAAAACGTGTTTTATTGTATGCCCACTTATGTCTAGATGTGTCTAGTTATAAAGAATGCACGAACTGTCTATAACAGAAATAACTACTTTTTATAAAGGAGATATCGTGTATGATACAACGTAAACATATTTTATATAACCAACCCCGCGCCCATACAGTCGGTAATGTAGAATATATAAACAATGAATGGATATTCTTTGATGACGAAAATGAGGAAGCATTTTTATTAGAAGATATTGCCGAAGATGGTTTTGAGGTTTTATATAACAATAACTGGCTACCAGCTCGTTTCTATGAACAAAATGTATTACAAATTGCTAACGAACAGCATCAATTACAAAATGGTGAGATGATACGAATCCGAAAGAAATTACTTCTTAGCTATAAGGAATGGCTTGAAGAGTTACCTGACTCTGTCTTTACATTATTAACTGAATCATTGCAATCACTTCACTACTCTTTATATGATTGCATGTATTGTCATAATTATTTATCTTTCTTACCGAAAGAGGAAGCACGCGAAGGAGTAAATATTCTATTGTTCGATAACGAAGAAATGATTTGTACACTGCAGCATCATTTCGTTCGTCACACGTCTTCCAATAAAAACATGTTTCGTTTTACGAAAGTAAACGGAGAAGAATTGCATATCGATGCGACATAAAAATAAAAACCACCTTATCTCCCAAACATTTGAGATTATAAGGTGGTTTTATTCTCTTTATTAGAATACTTGCCAACCAATCGGTAATTTTAGTCCTAAGTATAATACCGCTACTAGCGCGACAATAAATAAGCCCCAAGCCGCCCCTGCCGGTTTGTTTTTGCTCATTTTTACAAGAACCATTTCCATTCCACCGATAACTAAAATACCAGTTAACATTTTTAAGCCATACCACATGTGCATGCTACCTGTTGCTGTCTTCACAATACTCATGTACAACATGAAGCCTGTTACAATAATGATAATGTACATGAGGCGAAGCCCCATATGTACGCCTTTCCCTTTTCTTCCTGCTGAATAAAGTGAATACGCCACAAAGAATAAAATTAAACCTAACGCCCATGCTGTAATATGCATATGTACCATCGTATCCCTTACCTCCTATTTTCACACTTTTTCACTCTATATGATAACATGTTCATTTATTTTCAGGAAATGTTTCGCTTTTTTACATTTAAATGCTATAATATTTAGAGTATTTACAAACTTCTTGTAATAACAAAAGGGGGAACAATCATGATTCAAACTAAGGATATTATCGAACTTACAGACACATACGGAGCAAATAACTATCACCCACTTCCAATCGTTATTTCTAAAGCAGAAGGTGTTTGGGTAGAAGATCCTGAAGGAAACCGCTATATGGACTTATTAAGTGCATATTCTGCAGTAAACCAAGGTCATCGTCACCCAAAAATTATTAACGCTTTAATTGACCAAGCTAATCGTGTTACGTTAACTTCTCGTGCTTTCCATAGCGATCAATTAGGTCCTTGGTACGAAAAAGTTGCGAAACTAACTAATAAAGAAATGGTACTTCCAATGAATACAGGTGCTGAAGCTGTTGAAACTGCAATTAAAACAGTTCGTCGCTGGGCTTATGATGTGAAGAAAGTAGAAGCAAACCGTGCTGAAATCATCGTTTGTGAAGATAACTTCCACGGACGTACAATGGGTTCTGTTTCTATGTCTTCAAATGAAGAGTACAAGCGTGGATTCGGCCCAATGCTTCCTGGCATCGTTGTAATTCCTTACGGTGATTTAGAAGCATTAAAAGCCGCAATTACACCAAACACAGCAGCATTCATTTTAGAGCCAATTCAAGGTGAAGCAGGAATTAATATCCCACCAGCTGGTTACTTAAAAGAAGCTCTTGAAGTATGTAAAAAAGAAAACGTTTTATTCGTAGCAGATGAAATCCAAACAGGCTTAGGCCGTACTGGTAAAGTATTCGCTTGTGACTGGGACGATGTAACTCCTGACATGTACATACTTGGTAAAGCACTTGGTGGCGGTGTGTTCCCGATCTCTTGCGTTGCAGCAAACCGCGACATTTTAGGCGTATTTGAGCCAGGTTCTCACGGTTCTACATTCGGTGGTAACCCACTTGCATGTGCTGTGTCTATCGCGGCTCTTGAAGTGTTAGAAGAAGAAAAATTAACAGAGCGTTCTCTTCAATTAGGAGAAAAATTAGTCGGGCAATTAAAAGAAATTGATAACCCAATGATCACTGAAGTTCGCGGTAAAGGTTTATTCATCGGTATCGAATTAAACGAGCCAGCTCGTCCTTACTGTGAACAACTAAAAGCAGCTGGTCTACTATGTAAAGAAACACATGAAAACGTAATTCGTATCGCACCACCTCTAGTAATCTCTGAAGAAGATTTAGAGTGGGCATTCCAAAAAATTAAAGCTGTATTATCGTAATAATAGAGAGGTTGTCCTACATGTTAGGACAACCTCTTTCTTTTTATATTGATTTATACTAAAATAAAATTGTAATTTTCTGTATTTATATTTTGTAAAGGAGGTACGATATATTGTTATTACGATACGGCAAACATATTAACTATTTAGCTACGTCTTTTATTTTAGTTACATTCTTTGGCTTCTTACTTTCCACAACTTTGCTTAGTCACTACTTAACTTCTACTACATTCACACTACTGAAAGCATCATTTTGGACTGCTGTTATCCTTACTATTATTGGCTTTGGCCGAGAAAAAAGCGCACTTACGGTTATACTATTGGGCATTTGCACACTTGCATTCATTGGTCTTTACACTTTTTCCGTTATCGATTATCTCTATAATCCCAGACCATAAAAAGAGCTATCTTTTCATAAGATAGCTCTTTTTTTATTTCACTACATTTCGCAAAGTACCAATTCCTTCTACTGTAATGACCACTTCATCACCAGCATGCAAAAACTTCGGTGGTGTGAAACCTTTTCCGACACCAGCCGGCGTTCCTGTTGCGATAATATCTCCTGGTTCTAACGTCATTCCTTTACTTATCGTTGAAATAATTTCTTCTATTGAAAAAATCATTTTATTTGTATTTGAAGTTTGTCTTACTTCCCCATTTACTATCGTTTCAATGTGTAACGCATTCGGCTCACTAACCATTGATTTATGAATTAAATACGGTCCCATCGGACAAAATGTATCGAAACTTTTTCCAAGGAAAAATTGTTTATGCTTCCTTTGAATGTCGCGAGCAGTTATATCATTTATAATGGTATAACCAAAAACATGCTCAAGCGCTTTTTCTTTTTTTATTTGTTTCCCTCGCTTACCAATGATGATAGCTAGTTCGCCTTCATAGTCTAGTTCATTTGTTGCATGAGGATGACTATTAATTTTTTCATCCATTCCAATAACTGTCGTTGGCGCTTTCGTAAAGATCAGTATATTTTCTGGAATTGACTCTACTCCGCCCATTTCTATCGCATGCTCACGATAATTTTTTCCAACGCAAAGAATATTCTTCCTTGGCCTTGGAATAGGTGCTAATATTTTCACTTCAGTTAACGGATAATACGCCGTTCCTTCATTTTCCTTCGCCCAATTTACAATATCACATATTTTTTCAAAACATTCGGTTCCTCTTTCAATACACTCTAACATTGTAATAGGGATTGTAACCTTTTCTCCCTTTTGCCTTTGCGCTTCCCTTAAGTGCAATACCCTTTCTCCCTCTTCATCTACAATACCTACAAATACCTTTTCTTCTTTTTTCGCCGTTACCAAACGCAATATTTCCACTCTCCATCCTAAAACTCATACCCTTTAATTGTATTCGCATCCGTAAGAAAAAAACCTTCTCATACACGCTAATTTTTACAATATTCTTCTCATATCCTGTTCGTTACTCCTTTATTATTTGGCATAAAATGTAGAAATTTTACTTTTTTTAGCGAAGGTATTTCTTTTTTATGGGGTTTTTGTATAATATGTACTACATATATACTAAAAATTTCATTTAGAGATGGAGCCGATTTCAATGTTTGAGCAAGCGATTGAAAAAAAACGTGAAAAAATGATTTATTTTGCTGAACGCTACGGAATGACTTCTCAAAAAACAGTGGATTGTAGCCAAGAACTGGACAGGCTCTTAAATGCAATTTGGCATGTACATACGGATTTTCACCCTAATCAAACACTCGATACACACACGCAATAACGTGTGTGTTTCTTTTATTTCAAAAAAACACACATTTTATTGAAAACGCCCATACAATAGTAGAAAAGAAAATTTTAAAAACGAAAGGTGTTTTGTATGCCAGCTATGGTCGGACATATTCGTATCGTCAATATTGGATCAAGTGGTATTTTTCATATTGGAGATGTATTTGCGATTAGGCCTATTAGTTATTCACGCGCTTTCGCTGGAGCCGGCTCTTTTAATGTTGGAGATAACGTCTCTGTCTACAATTATCAAAGCGCAACGACTGTTAATGATTCAGATGTCATTGATCAAGCGATAATTGGTTCAACTTAGAGGAGGCGATTGCATTGAATTTTTATGTAAACCAAAGCATCATCATTAACAGCATTAAAATTGATAGCATTACAACCTCTTCTGTATTCCAAATTGGTACTGCTGGAAGTATTAAAGCTCTATCTAAATTCTCAAATACTGGCGGATTTACAGAGCCCCTTCGCCCATTACAGGCGAAAGGACAAATTATTTCTATCAAACCATCAACTAGTTCTTCTTAAGACATCCTTGTCATAAATATATAGCAGGAATATATTTCCCCTCCCTATTGAAAAGGAGGTTTCACAAAATGAATCAAGATATATATACTTACTTACACCAACTTCAACAAGCTCTTCAAGCACAACAAGCAGCCATCCTAAATTTAGAAGATCAAGTACGCCTATTACAAGAAGAGCTTAACGAATTAAAAAATCGCCCCTCCTCTTCTGTAGGAAAAGTGGAATACAAATTCGATCAATTAAAAGTAGAAAATTTAAATGGAACTTTAAATATTGGTTTAAACCCATTTTCAGCAAAAGGACAGCAAATTGAGGATTTTCAAGTTGATACAGAGACTTTGAAGGTCAATCCTGAAACTGACACAAATCCAGATTTTTACCAAGGCATCCTTCAGGAAATGCATCGTTACTTAGATGAAGAAGCATATAATCGAATTCTCCATTTTGAACAAGAAGAGAGAACGCCGCTCGATGAAATGTATCGACAAATGATGGTTGATGACATAAAAAAACAGATGGAGCATAGACTTCCTTATTACTTATCACAAGCGCAATCACATGAAGGGATTTCAACAGACCCAGATTATTTACGAGATATCATTATCCAGGCAATGAAACATGATATCGACAAAGCCTTTCTATCTTTTATTCAACACATACCGGGCAATTTCCGAAAGGAGTAAGTATGTATGAATGTTAACGTTGTAAATCGTGAATTAAAAGTCGGACAGATTAAAATGAACGGTGTATCGTCGTCCGCACTCTTTTTAATTGGGGATGCAAATTTCCTCATACTATCTTCTATTCTTGATACACCATTCGAAACTGTTACAGAGGGGCCATTTGTACCATTAGTTACAGATGTCCCTCCTACTCCAGGTTAAGGAGACTGAAAAATTATGTTACATCATGTGTCTATTGTCGAAAATGTTTCTATTATTTCCTTAGGTATTGCTGCCGTATTTCAAGTTGGAGATGCAAATCAAATGGAATTAAAAAGTAGAGCTCTTGCCGTCCATCGTGAATTCCCTTGTTATATAAAAGACGAAGGTCGCTTAGATGCATTTGAAATCTTTACAGATGAATACATTACAATCCCGAAACGAACGACAGACGTAAAATTAAACATTATAAATGAGTGTCCTTTTATTGAAGTGAATAACGTTGAATTACGAACACTTTTAAACTCTGGTGGATTTCAAATTGGAAATGTTGATTATGTTTTTAATAACTCTCGTATTATGCAAATCCGCCAATATATTACGGATGAACCTTCTGCACAATAATTCATATAGTAATTAAAAAGCTTAGTAAAGTAGGTGGATGGTATGCCTTCTGTTGTTGGAAATCTCGTCGTTCAAAACAGTAATGGCTCTTTCAATTTAGGAGATTTTTATAACGTGTCTCCGAAAGAAAACACGAAAGCGTATAATGGATCTGGAGCTTCTAACGTTGGATTTGTCGTAAATACGTTTAGTGGTGTTAGTGCAACAAATACGTTCGATTCTGATGTGGCCGATCAAGATCAGATTGGAACAGCATAAAAAAAGTAGGAGTTATCTCCTACTTTTTTCTTCTTTCTACATGAGATTACAATTTTATTTAAATGATAATCCTTTTTCCTCTAGAGCCGCTCTCAATTTAGGTAAAGATGCCGGTCCCATACCATGTAGTTTTAAAATTTCTTTCTCGCTATACTTTGAGAGTTCTTCTACAGTGTGAATTCCATGATGTTCTAGTGCCCTTCTTGCTGGCGCTGAAAGAAGAGAGAGAAAACCTTCTTTTGGTTTTCTCTCTTTCTCACAGGTTGGGCAAGTTGGACAATCGCTACTTTTATAGTACTCGTGTCCCTGTTCACAAGTTCTTAACGTTGCCATTTTTTATAGCCCCTTTCTGCTCTCTATCCCTCAATATTCACAACATGATTCCCATCAAAGAAGTATAAACATTTCTCTTTCACAGGATGTTGTAAGCTTTTCTCGAGTGCTTTTGCATATAGCGAAAGCTGCACTTTATATCGCTCTTCTAAAATCGGTTTCGCTTGATCGAATCCACCTGGGAACTTTCCTTCAATCGTATCCGTTTTAAAGTCGATTAACGTGATACCATCTTCCTCTTCAATCATACAGTCGATAACACCTTGGACAAGAATCGTTTCGTCGCTCTTGCCTTGCCAATCTTGATATGCTTCTTCTGCTGCAAGCATCATTGTAAATGGTACTTCACGCTCAACACTTTTCGCCGCTAATACCCTTTTACCTAGATCACTTTCAAAGAACGCAATGACTTTTTCAATCGCAATTTCTTCTGCTTGTTCAAAAGTTAATAATTCCTTATTCACCATTCCAGCAATTTGCTCTTGAAGAACTTCAATCGTAATCGGCTTCTTCAAATCAACATGCTGCATAACGGCATGGACTGCTGTTCCGCGCTCTGCGTACGTTAGCCCTTTCTTCTCCATAAAGCGTGGACGTGTTTTAATTGGCGCACGTAGTTTTTTAATAAAGGCGTTATCGCTACCTTCTTCAGATTGATAATTTCTCTTTATTTCTGTAACAGATTGCTTTGCACGATGAGATGTCGCTTCCTCATATCCGTACTTCCACATTAATCTATCGTACACTTCTTCTTTCCGTTCACTTTCTAACGGAACAGCCTTTTTCTCACGAAGTGCTTCTAACAACTCTTGCTTCTCTTCTTGAACTGGCTCTGGTGCAAGTAACGTGTTACCGTCTACAACTTCTACTTTCCAGCTAGTGTCATACCCATAAACTTCATCTGGAATGCTTCCTTGTCCTAATTCAAGAAGCATCTCACTATCACGATGTCTATATAATGAAGGTGCAATCCAGTCTAAATAACAAGACGCTCCAGCACGTATATGATCTGGTAATAACCATTCACTATGCTCCCTCGCATCAAGCCATTTCTCCATTTCCTTCGTTGCATCTTTCACTGTTCCGATTAAAATTAACTTCTCTTTTGCACGCGTTAATGCTACGTATAATACGCGCATTTCTTCCGCAATTAATTCCATTTTCATTTTACGCTTAATTGCTAGTTGCGATAATGTCGTATATTTAATTCGTTTACGCGGATCAATGAACTGCGAACCGAAACCGAAGTCTTTATGCAGTAAGAAACGCTTCATTAAATCTTGTGTATTAAAGCGACGACCAAGTCCAGCGACAAATACGACTGGGAACTCAAGTCCTTTACTTTTATGAATCGTCATAATACGAACGACGTCTTCTTGTTCACCTAGAGCTCTCGCCGTACCCATATCATCACCGCGTTCTAAAATACGCTCGATAAAGCGTAAGAAACGGAATAACCCTCTAAACGATGTTGCTTCATATTGTCTGGCACGGTCATATAGCACGCGTAAGTTTGCTTGTCTTTGCTTTCCAGCTGGTAAACCGCCAACGAAATCGTAATAGCCTGTCTCACCGTACACTTTCCAAATCAAATCAGAAAGTGACTGTTGGCGCGCGAATTCACGCCACCCTTGCAGTAAGTTATAGAACCACTCTAATTTATCATGTAGTTCTTGTTCTTCTTCAAGTGGTGCCCCTTTTAAGAATGAGCTCATTACTTCATAAAACGAACCTTTCTTTCCGTGAGCACGAAGCGTCGCAAGTTCTTCATCATTTAATCCAACGATCGGTGAACGAAGCACTGCGGCAAGTGGAATATCTTGCATCGGATTATCAATCACGCGGAAGACGTTCATCATAATATTTACTTCTGTCGCTTCAAAGTAACCAGTCGCAAGATCAGCGTATACTGGAATTCCTTGCAGCTTTAGCTCTTCCATAATTTGCGGTGCCCATGGCATGGAGCGAAGTAAAATAACGAAGTCGCGGTATTGTACAGGGCGCATACTATTATTTTTACGGTCATACACTTCATAACCTGAATCAACCATCGCTTTAATGCGCTGCGCCATAAGACGAGCTTCAAGCTGTGCCTTTTCTACTTCCGCACCTTCTTCACCGTCTAGTACTTCTTCTTCCGTTTGCTGAATACATAATAGTTCAGCCGCTACATCTTCACCTTCTGGATAGCTAGCACCTAACTTTAATTCAGCGTCAGCATCGTAGTCAATCTCCCCAACTTCTTCGCCCATAATTTGTTTGAAAATGAAGTTCGTGCCTGCTAGTACTTCATGACGACTACGGAAGTTTTTCGCTAAATCAATTTTCATTCCGCCGCCTAATCCTTCTTGCGTGAAACGTTTATACTTTCCTAGGAATAGGCCTGGTTCTGCTAATCGGAAACGATAAATCGATTGCTTCACGTCACCAACCATGAATAAGTTTCCTTCACTCTCAGAATCTTTCGTTACGAATTTAATAATCGATTCTTGTACGAAGTTCGTATCTTGATATTCATCGACTAATACTTCAGCAAATTTATTACGATATTGAAGTGCTACTGCTGATGGCTTCATTTCACCATCTTCACTTTGTTCACTTAAAATTTGTAAACAGAAATGCTCTAAATCTGTGAAATCGACCATGCCTTTATCTCGCTTCATCGCTTGGAAACGCTCTGTAAATACTTTTACAATCTGTACGAGTTTTTCTAATACAGGATGCATATCTTGAAAATCTCGTAAGAAACTTTCAGGTCTGCGGCTAAATAGCTCTTCTTGCAATTTCTTCACTTCATCCTTCGCTTTATTACGAAGAGAGTCTACTTGTTTTACAACGTCCTCGTTGTAATCACTTTTCTTAATACGCTTTAACGTTTGCCATGACACATTTTGCATTGCTTCGTACACACTTGTCCATGACTCACGAGCAGCTGATGATAACGTTCCAAGTAAAGCTAAGTCTGTTTGCAGGGTTTCAACGCGAGGTGCTGGACCGTCAGGAAGCATTGCAAGTTCAGTCGCTTTACGAATATGCTGTTCCGCTGTTTCAAGTTGGAATTTCACATCTTCTAATAAATACGAAGCATATACTAAATCTTCAATTGTCTTTCCTTCCACGTCGTATGCTTCCACTAATTTATCAAGCCATTTTTCCGGATTTGGATGTGCTCTTGATTCTGTATGAAGTGCTAAAATCATACGCTGTAAATCATCGTCACTACGGTCACTCGTATAACGATCAACAAGTTCAAAGAATATCGCATTATCTTCAATTCCATACTCTTCTTCTAATATGTCATCTAACACTTCTTCTTTTAATAATTCATTTTCTGTTTGATTCGCAATGCGGAAACGAGGATCCACATCAAGCATGTAGTAATATCCTCTAATGACTTGTAGACAAAACGAATGGATCGTTGAAATGGAAGCTTTATTTAATAGGCTCAGCTGCTTTCTTACATGCTGAGATCCTGGTTCATCAATTAATACTTTTTCTAACGCTTCCCCAATTCTGTTTTTCATCTCTTGCGCCGCTGCATTTGTAAATGTTACAACGAGCAGGCGGTCGACATCGACTGGGTTTTCTTCATTTATAATCTTTTTAATAATACGTTCAACTAATACCGCTGTTTTTCCTGATCCGGCTGCTGCTGCGACTAAAATATCACGTCCATTCGCTACAACGGCTTTCCACTGGTCATCTGTCCATTGACTACCTTCTGGTTTTTTAGGCCAATTTTCTATCATTCTCCGCCAACCTCCTCTCTAATTTTCTCCATCGCTTCACTATCTTTCATATCTTTTAACGTACGGAATTGATTATCTTCAAGTGATTCATCAAACTGACAAACCGATTTGAAGTTACAGAACGTACACGCCGCTTTATTCCCCTTTTTGTAAGGTGCAATATCGATCACACCTTCTGTAATATCTTTTCCGATATTTTCAAACGTATGGTGTACGTATTTTTGCAGTACGTTAAACTCTTGTTCACTTGCAATACTAGAACGCGCACTAAAACTACCGTCTTTTTTCAAACCAGCAGAAATAATATCTGAGCTTCCTGTTGAAAGTTTGTTATCCATTAAACGAACAACGTCAGCATCTCCTAGTACGAGCCCTTTCATTTTGAATTTCTTTAAAATTTCCTTTTCAATTTCTGCTTCAGATGCGTCACCTTTCACCTCAACGATCGGGTTATGAATGTGGAAATACAATACACCAGCTGGTGATGCTGTGCCGCCTTTTTTCATCCATGTCTGTGCATTTGAAGTAACAACATCTAAATACGTTAACATTTGAAGTGCTAATCCGTAATACACTTCCGTTAAGTCTAACGCTTTTGAACTTGATTTATAGTCAATAATGCGTAGGAATGTACCGTTTTCGTCTTCTGCCTTATCAACACGATCAATACGACCAACTACTTCCATCTTCACACCATTTGGTAATGAAAATTCCATCGGCGGAAGTGATCCTGTACCGCCCATACCGAACGGCACTTCTAAATCAACTGGTACGAAACCGCTCGACTTCGCATGTTCACGCAGAATAATTGACGTACGGAAAATAATTTGTTGTAGTTTTTGTTTTAAATAGAAATGACGATTTGAACTTAATAAAATTTGTCTTTGTAATAACGGTGCAATTTCTTCTATTACTACACCAGAAAGATGTTCACACTCTTTTATTGATAAATCCGCCCAAGTACGGTTCTCACGTAATAGCCTGTCCGCAATTCTCTTCAGCGCTGCATGGAATAGCTCCCCGATATCTGGCGCATCCAATTTGAAAATATCACGCTCTCTTAATGATAAACCGTGCTGCGCGAAATGAGCGTATGCACAACGGTTAAATAGTTCCATACGAGAGACGCTTCCCTTAATTGTATCTCCGTATAAATCTCTACTTACAACTGTGCTTAATTTCTGCGCACGATTTCGGTAAAACAGACTTGATAATACGCGGCTACTTTTTTGTTTCCATTCATCTGAAGTTACATAGAAATTATATACATCCCACCAAAAGTCTAAATTCCCTTCAAATCCATATCGTTTCCACGTTTGAAGTTGCTGCATAACATATGACAACGTTACTTCTGGCGTTGCTACGTATGAAATTTGTTCCGAACGTGATAAATCATTTACGTCATTCGTAATAAACGAGTCTTTCACATCAGGGAACATTCTTTTTATTTTCTTAATAAAGCTAGACGCAAGTAACGTCTTTCCTTCTTCATCTGCAAGCGGGCATGAAATATATAATTTCTCAGTCGCTCTCGTTACCATTTGGTACATAACGAACTGTTCTTCTAACAAAGTTTGTCTCGTCGTTGGCGCTAATTCAATTCCTGCCGCACCAAGAACTTCTCTTTCCTCATCAGAAAGCATACCTTCATCCATCGGTGCTGCTGGAATGACACCTTCATTTACCCCAATGACGAATGTTGCTTTCACATTTGATAACCTAGAACGATCAATGTTAGCAATTAACACTTGGTCTAATGACGGCGGAATGTTTGCGAATTGAAGCGCCTCAAGACCTGTCGACATAACGTCTGTGAACATAGAAAGTGACATTTTCTCTTCGCCAAGCATCTCAACAAACGTATCAAGAAGACTCATTACTTCTTCCCATACTTGCTCATGATCTGTCGCAAATAAGAAATCGCCGCTCTCTTCTGCACGAATACGTAATGCTTCTAGTTTTTTCGGAACATCCAGCTCTTCTAAAAATAAGTAAACAGCTTCGCACATTTGCATAACTGTTCCCGCACGCTTCAGTCTTTTTTGCATACGAATAACAGGCGTTCTTACAACGTCGCGCAATCGATTTATTTTCTCTTCCATTTCACGTTCACTGTCTGTAATCATCCCATTCGTATCGTCAAGAGAACGATAGCGTCGGTACATCCACGGATCCTCAGAAGTCCATCTCTTCCCTTGTACACCGTACGCTAAACAGTAGTTTTCAAACTCATCCATCTCTTCGCGCATTGCTTCTTTTCTTACGTCTAATGGATATAAAAGCTCTGTTTTCACGCAGCGAAACACTGCATCATAACGCCAATTCCCGCTAATAATCTCGAGTGCTGACCGAATGCATTCTACTAGCGGATGATGTGACATCGGTCGTTTTTCATCGATGAAGTGCGGGATATTATAATCTGTAAATAACGTTCGCATCACATCGTAATAACTTTCCCCGTTACGAAGAAGAACTGCAATATCACGGTAACGATAATCTTCGTCCGCCACAAGTCTACGAATTTCACGGGCTACACCTTCTACTTCAGCTCTTAAATTAGCTGCTGTACTAATCGTTACACTCGCTTCACCGTGAAACTTTTCATTTGGACGTGCTTCGTAATGCATTTCTAAATGCGCTAATGCCGGAGAATGAAAACGCGGCTGTTCCATAAGTGGAATCGTTTTTTCAATTTCTATCTTCTCTTCACGTGCTACTTGTTTTATTTTTTCATACGTTAACGTCGTTTCATAAAATAGATCTAGTTCATTTACTGGCTGTGCTAACGTCTTTTCATCTATCGTTAACGTAATCGTAACTCTCGCTCCGCAAATCATAAGCTGTCTTACAATTTCTAGCTCTTGCGGTGAAAACGAATGGAATCCATCTATATAAATTTCAGCCTGATTTACATACTCAGACTGCGGAAGCTTTTCCACTAGCAATTGCAGATAGTCTTCTGAATCTAAATATTTTCCGATTAAGGCACGCTCAAAATCATCATATAGTAGTTGTAAATCATATACTTTATTCGCCAGTAGCTTTTGTTCGGCACTGCTACTATGCGCATCTAATTGTTGCCACATTTCATATACGTTTGATGGCGTCACGTTATATCGTTTAAACTCTGCAATCATACTGCCAAGATGTTCAAAGAAACCGTTTTGCTCCGCTGCTTTTTGGAACACCGATAATCCATCTTTACGAGACTCTACAATTTTACGAAGTAACATATGTACGCCCGCTTCATCAATGTGAAGACGACTCGCTCCACCAACTTCTTGCAATACTTTCCACGCTAACCGTGAAAAACTAAAAACTTGTGCCCGAATAGAACCTCTAACATCCTCACTACCAATTAACGCCTGCTGCGTTTGAAATGTCATCTGTTCTGGCACAAGATATAATATGGTTTCTCCTCTTGGACGCTGTTTTAACTCTTCTTGCACTTCGTGTAAACAAAGTGTACTTTTTCCACTTCCCGCTCTACCAATCACAAATCGAAGTGACATGTAACCCCACCTTTCACTTACATAACGAACGTTAGTTTGCTACTATAATTGTATTATAGTACACGAAAAAAGACAAACGGAGTAGTTTGTCTTTTTCTATACTTCTACCTATTATATCAACCTTTTGAAAAATTCGTTTGCACCTCTTGAAGTGGCCAATATCGTAAATCAACTTTACCGACAACTGTATCAGCTTTTACAAACCCAAAGTGTCTACTATCCCAGCTCCCGAGGCGATTATCACCTACTACAAAAATATATCCCGGTGGCACCGATTTTTCTTTCGTCAACTCTTCTAGTTTAAAATCACCTGTTAGTTGTCGTCCATCTATCTCTTTCTTATACGTTTCTAAATAAGGTTCATCCACGAATTGTCCGTTTATATATAGTTTATCATGCTTATATTCAATTTGATCCCCAGGTAAACCGATAATTCGCTTTACATAGTCCTCTTTTTTATTCGCATGAAACACAACAACATCAAACCTATTCAAGTCCCCCACTTGATAACTCACCTTATTTACAACAAGCATATTACCATCTTGCAATGTCGGCATCATTGACTTCCCCTCTACAACGTACGTTGAAAAGAAAAACGTTCGAAAAAATACAGCTAATAATACACCAATTAAAATTGTTCGTATCCACTCTATGCCTTCTTTTTTCAAAGTTTTCTTCATCCGCTTCTCCCCTTATCCTTTAATAATGAAGCTTTCCTTTACAAAGAAGACCATTCTTACTGTAGTTCTAACTTTACTTCGATTTTCTTACCGACATACCATAAAATAAAAATACCAATCGCTACAATGACTGATTTCACCGGATTATGAATAAATGACATTAAATCATGACCGATATACGTTAAAATAAAAATCATCACAAGCTTTCCGAACGCGAGCGCAAGGCCAAACTGTTTTACACTAATGCGTGATAGACCAGCAACAACATTTATAAGCGCAGACGGTGTAAACGGAAAACAAAATATGACGAAAATCGGCGCGAACCCTTTCCTTTCAATCCATCCCATTGCCTTTCGTACTTTCTCATGCTTATTCACAAAAGAAAAGAAACGACTTCGGCCAAAATGGCGGATTATGAAAAAGACAAGTAAGGCACCCATTACTGATCCAAGCCAAGAATAAAGAAAACCGAGCCAAAATCCAAATGCAACAGCATTGGCCAGTACAAATACGATGAGTGGCAATGCTGGAATTAGCGCCTCTATCATCGGTAACCCAATACCAAGAAGTGGTCCGAACGCTTTATAGCTTTCAACAATATGATCCATATTTTCTGGTGAAAAATACTCTTTGATTGTCTGAAAATCCATTCTACACTTTACCCCTTTACTCTAAGTACTACCTCTACTGTATCATTGCTTATATGAAAGAGGAAATGGTAGGTACGACATATGGAGATGTAATTATTAAGTTTCCATACCTTTCATGAGAATTCCTTCATTATTTAACTATGATAATCCATCAATATTCGACAGGGTGTGTCGTTACTTGGGCGTTTTTTCAAATATATCGACTTACCAACAAAACTGAAAAGTAAAAGGATGGGGAGCCCCCATCCTTTTACACTTCGCCTTCTTTCACAAAATACAATTTCTCATATGCCGGTTTCAATTTAGATTCTTCAATTTTATCAACCTCTTTAAAACAAGGATTTCCTTGTTTTTTTCTACGGTCTTCATATTCAGTACGCAATTTCGCTGTACGATTTTGTTGATTTTCAAAGCTAGTTTTCGATATCTCTAACTTCACCGCAAAGCCATTTATAAATCGAATAATAAGATTTCCATCTTTTAATTCTTTATTGCTTTCAATATAAAAATGAGACAACCACGCGCACTCTTTTCTAGAATACGAATAGGTAGGGAAAAAATAAAGTTGATCGGTCGGACTAATCGCAATTGGTGCTTTATGTGTAATATGAGTTAACTCTTTCGTTCCTTCTTTTCTACCTAAGAAACTAGAGCCATGCTTGCGGCAACTTCTTTCTATAATATCTAGTGGTTTTTGAAATACGAAAAAAGAATCTTCCATCTCAACAACTCGTGTAACTATTTTCTTTTCACTTAGAATAACAGGAAGTAAGGCCATTGTATTTTTATTTACAACATAGTTTTCGACGTAGCGTTCTACTTTACTTTCCATATTCCACTATCTCCTTTTTTCTATTTATATTAGCAGCTGCATGTATAATTTTAGCATCTATGAAAAGGAAATGGCTTATAGATTCCGCTTTTTTACAATACTTTATCATTTATCAAATTTCTTTTAAAATATTAAATATAAATATAGTGATTAATTAATAAAAATCCACATAAAATGTATTTATACTATCAATAAATATTTACAATTGCTTCCTTATTTCGCATCATTACGACAATTAACTTTGCTATAATTAAAAGGAAAATCCAATATATGGAGGTCCACTATGGAAGAAAAAGAACTTCAACCAACGATTCAAATGAAAAATAGTAGCATTGTGATCGTGAAAAACTCAGCAAGTATTATATTCGGCTTATTTTTCATACTACTATTTTTTGCAAAACCTTTTCGTAAATCAAAATGCTCTGAATGTAAAAAACGCGAGAAGAAAAAGGTTGAAATAGAAGAGTAAAAGGCCTTCCATTTCGGAAGGCCTTTTACTCTTCTTCATATTCATTTTTTTCTTCCGAGTGTCCTTGTATCCCCTTTATTTTTTAACATTATTACATATCAAAAAAATATGATGAAAAATTACCCACTACGTTAAAAAGTACTCGTACGTGTTACCCGTTTTTATTTTTTATTAAGAACTTCAACTTTATACATCACTAGCAACTTTTTAATTCGTTAAATCTGCAATATAAGTTTTGTATATAATTCCATTTCAAAACACAAAATATGTAAGTAATTATTTATGATTACATTAGTTTTTATCTACTTCCAAAAAGGAGCTGTATAATATGGAGAAAAAAAGTCTATTAAGCCAACAGATTAATAGCGTCCCATCAGATGCTCTGAATACCCCTAGTAAAGAGCAAGAACAAATGTTAGAAACGTCATCTCAAGACGAACAAAATTCTAACAACAATACTAACAAAAAAGATGTTACTCAAAGCCTATATGGCACAGATTTACCCATTTCGGATGTAGACAGAACAACAAATAAAAAATGAATTGTAAAGAAAAAAATTAAGAACAAATAAACTTAATACTTTCTCATTTATAAAGTGAAACTTTAATCAGTCCTCAACAATTGGGCGTTAACAGGCAATTGGTCTCCCACTGAATTTTGAGAGGAGAGACCAACTGCCCGTTAATGTGCATGATAAAAGGACGACCATTATTTTCACAGTTATAAGGGCGTAGTTTTCTTCAATGAAATCAAAACGAATTGTTACTTCAATCGTACGTAGAAAATGGTCCTGCAGAACTAATTCTTCTATAAAAACTGATACGCGTTCACCCCAATGATTTTTGAATGCCTCCACCATAAGAAATCTCTCCTTTTCCATCAATTTTGATATAAAAAAAGAGATGGAAAGACTTTCTCCACAACATAAAAAAAAGGATGGCAGCAGCCATCCTTTTTTCCATAATAAACTATAAAATTATAGTTTGATTACGTTTTTAGCTTGAGGTCCACGGTTACCTTCTTCGATTTCGAAGCTAACTTTTTGGCCTTCTTCTAGAGATTTGAAACCTTCAGTTTCGATTGCAGAGAAATGTACGAATACGTCGTTTTCGCCTGGAACTTCGATGAAACCGAAGCCTTTTTCGTTGTTAAACCATTTTACTTGTCCTGTTACTGCCATGATTATTTCCTCCTAAGAAAATACATTTTTAATTTTTTTTAGTTTTCCTATCTAAAAAAAGAATCCACACATTATCAAATACGAAACATAAACTAGTTCTCACATACTTTTTCTCGTTCGTTTTCAGCACTTGATAATATATGGATTGCTTAATTTAACTATTCAACTGACATTATCATAGCATATTTAAAATGAAATGTACAATCTTTTTTAAAAATAGAATTTCTAATTTTTAGTATTTCTTTTAAAATATAATCATCTCTATTCCAAATAAGGAGGAATTCATGACAGCCAAAATCCCTAAAAAAACATTAAAGAAAATTGAAGAGGATATTGAAAATAATAATTTTGGTAAGGCAAGAGATAGACTACATGGCCTCATCTCTACATACCCAAATGAATTATATCTTCGAAAACAACTCGGAGACATTTATTATAAATTGCAATATCCAGAAATGGCTGGACGTTACTGGTATTTAGCGGAACATAAAACAGACATTATGCATGAATCATGTTTATTATTTGAAAAATCAATGGGAAATGATCCTTATCATATTTCACGTGCTTTAAAATTCAAAGGAGATTCTATCCATATAAAGAGGTTAGATAAAGATCAAAATTTATCTTTAGTACAGAAAACAGTAGTAGAAGAATTAGTTTATGAGTATCAGGAAACATGGCAAGATAAGTTAGTCCCACTTAGCTGTCTAGTATTTCTTGCTTTCCTTCTTTTTTCTGCCATTGTTGGTATATTCACTATATGGAATTGGATTTTTTAATTATAGGAGGAATTTTCACATGTCAAACTACGCTAACGAAGAAAAACTAACTGGCGGAAACGTCTCAAACGTATATCGTTCTGAAAATACTGTGCGGCGAGAATTGAAGCCAGACAGTGCAAAAATTCATAAGTTATTACAGCATCTAGAAAACAAAGGTTTTCATCATGCTCCAAAGTTTTTAGGTATAGATGAAAAAGATAGAGAGATTTTATCTTTTATTGAAGGAGAAACCGGGAATTATCCGTTAAAAGAATATATGCGATCTAATGATGTGTTAAAAGAAATTGCAAAGATGCTCCGCCTGTACCATGATGCTGTAAGTGATTTTCCTTTATCAGATGATTGGAAACCGATGGATCATACCCCAAATAATATTGAGGTTTTATGCCATAACGATTTTGCCATATACAATATTATTTTTAATCAAGAAAAACCAGTAGGCATTATTGATTTCGATGTTGCTGCTCCTGGACCAAGAATTTGGGATATCGCTTATACGCTCTATACTTGTGTACCTTTAAGTAGAACGTATTATACAGAATCCGGCGAGGCAGTTCATTATGAATCGGCACAACATGCTGGCCGTATGAAAAAAAGAATAAAATTATTCGTCCAGTCCTACGGTAAAAGTATGGATGAAGATTACTTAGGTATGGTGTTACTGCGATTAGAAGCATTATGTACATATATGAAAAGAAAAGCAAACGAAGGCGACGTAAATTTCCAAAGAATGATTGATGAAGGACATTTAGAGCATTATGAAAAAGATATGAAGTTTATTCGTGAGCATAGAGCTGAGTGGATTTGATACTATTGGCTTTCTTGTAGGTAAGTCGATATCCTTTGTCGAATCGTTGATATCATTTCATTTACTCTCGCATCTCAAACAAAATAACAAGAGGCACCCATTCAAAAGGTGCCCCTTCCTTTTATTTCGTAAACTGTGCTTCTTCGGTAGATCCTTTTAATGCTGTCGTTGATGAAGTACCGCCTGTAATAACTTGTGCTACTTCATCAAAGTAACCTGTTCCTACTTCTCGTTGATGACGAGTTGCAGAGTAGCCATGTTTTTCTGCTGCGAATTCTGCTTGCTGTAGTTCAGAGTACGCTGCCATGCCGCGCTCTTTATAGCCTCGTGCTAATTCAAACATGCCGTAGTTTAATGAGTGGAATCCAGCAAGTGTTACGAACTGGAACTTATAACCGTAAGATGCGATTTCTTTTTGGAAGCTCGCAATTGTTTTCTCATCTAGTTTTTGTTTCCAGTTAAATGAAGGTGAACAGTTGTATGCAAGCAATTTCCCTGGATGCTCTTTATGAATTGCGTCCGCAAATCGTTTTGCATCTTCTAAATTCGGTTCAGATGTTTCACACCAAACGAGGTCTGCATAAGGAGCGTATGCTAAACCACGTGCAATCGCTTGATCAAGACCTGCTTTCGTACGGTAAAATCCTTCTGGTGTCCTTTCTCCTGTAATAAACGCTTTATCAACAGGATCTATATCGCTCGTAATTAAATCTGCCGCATCCGCATCTGTTCTTGCAACGATAATTGTCGGCACTCCCATTACATCTGCAGCAAGGCGTGCAGAAATTAAATTACGCACCGCTGTTTGCGTTGGTAGTAATACTTTTCCACCTAAATGACCGCATTTCTTCTCTGAAGATAATTGATCTTCAAAATGCACGCCAGATGCACCTGCTTCAATCATACCTTTCATCAGTTCAAATACATTTAATTGTCCGCCAAATCCAGCTTCTGCATCTGCTACAATCGGCACGAAATAATCTGTATCACCGCTTCCTTCCATATGCTGAATTTGATCCGCACGTTGAAGCGTTTGATTAATTCGTTTTACTACAGCAGGTACACTGTTCGCTGGATATAAACTTTGGTCTGGATACATATGGCCAGAAAGATTTGCATCAGCCGCTACTTGCCAGCCACTTAAATAAATTGCTTTTAACCCAGCTTTTACTTGTTGCATCGCTTGGTTTCCTGTTAATGCACCAAGTGCGTTAATGTAATCTTCCGTATGAAGCGACGCCCAAAGCTTTTCAGCACCGCGGCGCGCTAATGTATGTTCAATATCAATTGATCCGCGCAGGCGAATTACATCTTCTGCCGAATATGGACGTGTGATCCCTTTCCAGCGATTATCTAGTTCCCAGCTCTCTTGTAATTTCTCGATTCTTTCGTTTTTCATTTGTTCCATCCCCTTTTCACTTTTTATAAAATTTCATAACCCGGTAATGTTAAAAATGGTACGAATTCATCATTCCGAACGAGATTTGTAAACAACGTTGTCGCCTCTTGGAATCTCCCTTTCTTAAAGGCTTCTTTACCAATCTCTCTTTCTATTTTTGCTAATTCTTCTTCTTTTAGCTCTTCCACTAGTTCAAGCGTAATATTACGGCCATCATTTAGTTTTCCACCTTCATGACGAATCCATTGCCATACTTGTGCCCTAGAAATTTCCGCTGTTGCCGCATCTTCCATTAAGTTATAAATTGGTGCTGCTCCCCGTCCGCTTAACCAAGATGCAATATATTGAATGCCTACACTAATATTCATACGAAGGCCTTCTTCTGTAATCGTTCCCACTGGTACTTCTAATAAATCCTTTTCTGTTACATGTATTTCTTCTCGTTTTCTAAAAATTTGATTCGGTGTTTTCATAATGTGATTAAATATTTCCATTGCGACTGGTACAAGTCCCGGGTGGGCAACCCAAGTCCCGTCATGACCGTCTAAAGCTTCGCGCTCCTTATCCGCACGCACTTTTTCAAAAGCTGCTTCATTCGCTTCTGGATTGTTTTTAATCGGAATTTGTGCTGCCATTCCTCCAATAGCTGGTGCATTGCGACGGTGACACGTTTGAATTACTTTCAAAGAATACGCGCGCATAAACGGCGCCGTCATCGTGACTTGCGCTCTATCTGGAAGTAAAAATTCATTATGATTACGGAAACCCTTTAGAAAGCTAAAAATATAATCCCATCTTCCGCAATTTAATCCAGCAGAATGTTCTTTAAGCTCATACAAAATTTCATCCATTTCAAACGAAGCGTGAATCGTTTCCAGTAATACCGTCGCTTTAATCGTTCCGTTTGGAATACCGATATATTTTTGAGCAAATACAAAAACATCATTCCATAACCTTGCTTCTAAATAGCTTTCCATTTTCGGTAAGTAAAAGTATGGCCCGCTTCCTTTTGCTAAAAGAGCTTTCGCATTATGGAAAAAATAAAGTCCGAAATCCACTAAGCTACCAGACATATTTTCCCCATCAACTTGCATATGTTTTTCTTCTAAATGCCATCCTCTTGGACGCACAATTAACACTGCTGTTTTACTCTTTAAACGATATTCTTTTCCGTTTTCATTTTTATGTGAAATCGTTCCCTTTACTGCATCTCGTAAGTTTATTTGACCTTCAATCGCATTTTCCCAAGTTGGTGAATTCGAATCTTCAAAATCCGCCATAAAAAGATGTGCTCCTGAATTTAAAGCGTTAATAACCATCTTTCTATCTACTGGGCCAGTAATCTCTACGCGGCGATCCTCTAAATCTTTTGGCAATTTAGCAATTGTCCAATCAGCTTCACGTATGTGCTTTGTTTCTTCTAAAAACTTCGGAAACTCTCCTGCATCAATTTTCTGTTGTTTTTCCACACGTTTTTGTAAAAGTTCTATGCGGCGCTCATTGAAAGTTTCATGTAGTTCCTTTAAAAAACTAAGCGCCTCAGGTGTCAATATTTCGTTGTACGTTGGTAACATTTCTCCCACGAGTGTAACCCGTGAAGTTTGCGTCGACATATTAGCATCCCCTTCTTAAACTGTTTTATAACAGATTTGATTTTATGTTTTATATTATATAACAAATCTTCAGAAAAGGAAGTTTTTTTTGAAAATTTAATTGGTTTTTTTACAAAACTGTATTCTTCCACCAGCATTACACATAAAAAAAGAAGCCGGTGTTATACAACACCGGCTCCTTTTTATTATTTATTCAAACATTGAGTTAAATAAGAACTGCGCATATTGTTCACGTGTTACTTTCATGTTTGGAGCGAAGTTACCCTTCCCATCTCCTACTGAAATACCATTTGAGCCTACTGCATTAATCGCATTTTCTGCCCAATGTCCCTTTGGTACATCTTTAAATCCTGCTGATCCTTTTACTTGTAATCCAAATGCTCTCGTAAGAACTTGCGCCATTTCTGCACGTGTTAACGTAGCTTTTGGTCTGAAGTTTCCATTCTCGTCACCTGTAAAGATACCTAATTCTGTTACTGCTAACACTTCAAAAGGAAACATCGTTGATTTATCATCAACAATATCATTATACGGGCTTTCTAATACCTCATCTTCTCCAAACTCTTCATCAAGATCCAGTGCACGATAAATTAAAGCGGCTACTTGTTCACGAGTTACGTTATGTCCAAAACCGAATACACCATTTCCATAACCAAGCATAATTTCGTGTTCTGCTAAAGTTTGAATTGCTTCATAAGACCAGTGTCCTGCTGGTACATCTTTAAAGATTGCCTGACTTGCTTGTTGTGGCTTTGCAGCTAATTCAGCTTTTGCTGTAGTCCCTTCAGCACTAAATGCTACTCCACCCATAATTGTTAAAGCTGTTGCTACTTTTAGAATCTTTTTCTTCAAAGTACTCTCTCCCTAAAAACATATTTTTTTCTAATATAAAGAATTAACGAAAGCGTAACAATACAATTCCCATGTGATTTTTGTCTAATTTATGAACTATATTTCATATACTTTTATTTACACTCTATTAATAATAAAGTTACTAAACCTCATATTTAAACAAGAAAAAGTTACTTTATTCAATCTCTTATTATCCATTAAATTCCAACAAATAAATTATGAACAGAAAATCGATATACTTATAAATAATATAAAACAAGAAAAAAGCGTGGGATTTCCGCGCTTTTTTCTTGTTTTATA
>NZ_QNUD01000048.1:0-16596 GCF_008042405.1 Bacillus sp. SH7-1 | reverse complement strand
CTCTTATAGAAAAACGGATTTTAAATTATCTTAAAATATATTATATTTTACAAAAAACTTGTAATAATGTTATATAATAACATATTTAAATTATTTTTTGGACATTTACCCCAATTATGAATAATGTGTAATTTTTCGAAGTATAAATGTCCAATAAATTAAATAGGTGATAAGTGTGGAAGTATTAATACTATATTATTCAATATAATTGTTTGGTATGATTTGTGGATTTGGTTTTTTATCTAAATTTTTTTAATCGAATATTAAACCTTATTAATATAGTAGGTGGAAAAGTTGTGTAATAGTATTTGAGATAGAAAAAGCCAACACTGAAAAGGATGTGATTTGAATGTGCAAACAACTGTAAATGATTATATTAAGGTAATGTTTAGTTGTTATTAGTGTAAAGCAAATTCCTTCTCTTTCAAAGAATTCATCCATTGAATAAAGTTAATTCTCCCATACGTATCGCATGAAATGAAACGTTTTTAATAACATTTGGATATATTTTAATATACTTCCGATACTATAACAGATTAAAAATTTATCTATTGGAGGTATATAATGGAATATCCATTTCGTAACTTAGTATTTGAAGGTGGCGGAGTAAAGGGAAGCGCTTATATCGGTGCCATCCGTGCACTAAATGAAGAAGGGATTTTACCAGAAATACAACGATTTGGAGGGACTTCAGCGGGAGCGATTACTGCATTACTTTTAGGTCTTTCCATTCCATTCGCAGATCTTGTGAAAATCCACAAAGACATGAATTTCAAAGCGTTTAAAGATGATGATTTTTCGATTGTACAAGATAACATTCGTTTATTTTTTGATGGTTTTGGTATCTATAAAGGGGATTTCTTTACTGAGTGGGTAGGAAACATCGTTGAAAAGTGGACAGGGGATAAGGATACAACCTTTCAGCAGTTGTATGACAAAACAGGAAAAGACGTGTTTTTCCAAGGAACGAACGTTTCTACACACCAGCTTCGTACGTTTTCTCGCGAAACGACACCTGATGTCCCGTTAGTAGTTGCTGTGCGGATTTCGATGTCGATCCCATTCTTTTTTAAATCTGTGGAATGGGATAAAGATTATTATGTAGACGGAGGTGTACTCGATAACTACCCAATTCGTTTATTTGATCGGAAAAGTTTTGTGAATAAAGAAGAACACTTCACGACCACAGATACGATTGACGAGGTTAATAAACTGGTAAGCAATACGGAGGATTATTCTACATTAAGAAGCTTACACACGAAATACAATGCATCTTTCTTTGATCCTGCAGATGAAATTGTCTACAACAAAGAAACACTAGGTTTCCGTTTAGAATCTCAGGCCGAGATTGCCATGTTAAAACAAATCGCAACTTCAACAGAACATCATATTGGCCATTCTCTTATTCATTTTGCATGGAATTTGTCTCAAACCATGATCAAAGGTCATGAGAGCGGAAAAACAACCAAAGAAGATGCTGCCCGCACTGTATTTATCAATACATTCTTTACGCCGTCGATTAATTTTGATATCACAGAAGAAGAAAAGAAAACACTCATGAATTCAGGTTATACTTCGACTAAAGACTATCTACATCAGTTTAATACGTCTGAAGTAAAATTGTTTAATCGACCATAAAGCCGAGTGTAATGCACTTGGCTTTTTTTCTCAATCTGTAAATTTGCTGTTTTTTTAATTGATTATACAATATTCCATTTACTATTCTTCAGTGAAAATCTTAAAAAATAAATTTTTAATCATTGGAGTATCCTCAGTAACAAATCTTTACAACTGTAACTGAATTCTCCCTTGATGTTCCCTTGATGTTCCCTTGATGTGGTATCTATTACTACACCATATACAGTAAAAATTTGAACATATGCTGGATATGCAACATGTCGATATGTTTACATTTAATCTATCATTTATTTACATCTCTCCGTATTACAACAAAACTGTCATACATTTTTACTTAAATTTAATTGAAAAACAGGATGATGGAGAAGAGAAGGTAAATATATAAATAAGAAGATAGTATGTATAGATATATAGGGGGGGAACTAAAAATAACGAAATTCATTTTATATAGAAAAAACCAGGATGATTTTAAAAAGTTATCCTGGTTTTTTCTTGAATAAACATAATTATCCATATTTCATTAAGTTAATTTGAGCTAATTATAAGTTAGCAGAATTTTTATCTATTCCAGCCTTGATAGTGTTAATAACAGTATATAATTTGTAGAATTAGTTTATAGAAATTATAAAACTATTTTTCATTAGATGTATCTAATTGATGATTGATTACAGTGCTGGACTTATTATTTATAAGTATATAAATCCAACCTATGAATGATAGAATTACTGGATAGAAAATCGCCCAACCACTAAATGAGTATACAAAAATACATATAACTAGAGACAGGAAGGCCATCCACCAACCTATATCTTTAACTTTTAATAACTTAAGAGCAGCTAGCATTGTAAAAATATATGAGGTAATAAAAATTACACTAGGGCCTTTTAGAAGCATCTCTAAATTTGGTCGTGCTATACCATAAAAAATTAAAATACAACTAAAAATTCCGCCTAAAACTAGTAAAACCCTAGTTGGAGTTTGGGATTTAGAATGTAATTTAGTAAAGAAGGAAGGGAAATGTCCTTCTCTAGCTTGGGCGTAAATCATTCTTGAAAAACCTGCAATGTTAGCATGTACAGCACTAAACGAAATAAAAATTGCTAAAATAGTGGTTATATATGTACCTATTGGTCCTAATCCTTTTGATATTAGAATACTAAGGGAAGTTATCTGGTTCTTATCACCATAGGAGTGAGTCCCTATTGTTACAAAAGATATTGCAATGTAAATAATTGAGATACAAATTGCTCCTAAAAATAGACTAATGGAAATATCTTTAGCAGGTCTTTTAAACTCTTCAGCTAATGGGGTTATCATCTCCCATCCTACAAATGAGAAAAAGATAATTACAGAAGAAGCTCCAACAGAAGACCATCCGTTTGGTACAAAAGGTGTAAAAAAACTTAATTTTACATAGGGGATAGAAACGACAACAGCCACAATTATCAAAAGTGAAATTATACAAATGACAAACGCACTTACTTTTGATGATAACTCAATTCCTTTAATATGTAAGAGTAAAGAAGTAAACAAAATTAATGCCGCAATGCCTATAACTCCTGCATTACTTATTGGAAAAACATAGCCAATATAATGGGCACCTGTTAAAGCGATAATAGGTACTCCAATAGGAATAGATCCTAACATAATCCACCCTAGGATTACACTCGTATTTGCATTAAATGCCATTTGAACATAAGCTGTAATTCCTCCTGCGCTAGGAATCATTTTAGCAAGAACCGCTAGAGTTGCGACAATGGGAAAAGCTAATATAGACATGATAACCCAAGATAAAAGCGAAGCTGGTCCAGCGCTATTTGCAGTAATTGAGGGCAATATAAGAATTCCACAACCCAACACAGCTCCTATGGTTAATGCAGTCCCTTGTACCCAAGTAATTGAACGTTTCAATGATTGTTGTGTCAAGATAATCAGCCTCTCTTTCATGAATTGATATCAATTATATAAAGTTTAAAAAAAAGATAACATGCTATAATTTATGTATTAATTATAATTTTTTAAATAATTTAAGAATTATTAATTGTATTCCTAATTAATTAAGGGGAGGTACATGAATGGATCAAACAGATTTAAAGATTCTTTCACATCTTCAGGAAAATGCACGTTTAAGTATGGTTGAAATAGGAAAACTGGTAGGTTTGAGTTCTCCTTCTGTTACAGAGCGAGTTAGAAGACTAGAAGAACAGGGGGTAATTATAAGTTATCGCACGATTGTTAATCCGAAAGAATTAAAAAAACATATTACTGTGTTTGTTTTGATGGAACCAAGGGATTGCAACAAATATAAAAAGTTCGCAATGGAACATTCAGATGTGGTCGAATGTCACCGTATTGCCGGTATGTATAGTTATCTAACAAAGGTAGTGACAGAATCAGTACATACACTCGAAGACTATATTAATTTGTGCTTAGAGTACGGAAAGCCTACAACCTTAATAGTGCTTTCTTCTCCAGTAGAACATAAATCACTTTTTACAGAGAGTGAAAAATCTTAATTACATATGAGAGATTATTCTAAATAAAAAGCGAAAATAAGCATTTACTCCAAAATGCATTAGTAGATAAAATTAATAGCCGTGAAGTATTCATGAGAGGCATTGATATTAGTTACTATTATGAGGGATATACTGAATATGATATAGAGGATTTATAAATAAAAAAGGGCTGAAATAGCCCTTTTTTATTTGCGTTATGAAGAGGATTTTCATATGAAAACAGTATAAAAAGTCCATATTGTTATATGGAACTTATCATTCATTTGCGCTAAAACAGACATAATGCTGAACCTTTATAAAAAGAATATATTTAATTTTAAAGTAGTGAATACTGCTAAAGTATTAATTTATGTTAAGATTAGTAAAAGAAGTTCCTCTTTTCTGATAATAAATATTGATGCGAAATTCATAATTAATATACATTAATTGTTTTATGTTTGATTCGTGTATTCCTTTCCATCTACATAAATTATTTATTGTAACAGCTTTCACGTCCAAAATAAGATGTTCCAACCAAGGACAATATAAGTATTCTTATAATAATTTTCCAATATAATCAATGTGTTAACGAAAGTAACTCTGTATTATTTTTGCTTTTCTATTAACTAATACAGCTTAAAACAAAGGACATAATTGTTGCATACTAAGTGTAATTTATTACCCATTCAAAATTCTGTCTATTCAATCTTTCTAAAAATAAAAAAAGATTGAACTCATAAATATACAAGTTATAATGAGGGCGTCGAGAGGTAATTTATGACCTCTAGAGAAAATATCAAACCTCGTTTTGGTTCAAAAATTCTAAAGAACTTGCGAGTAAGTTTCTAAAATTGGACATACTGATATGATTACTATATGAAGGGTTGTGGATCAAAAGGAAAGTTTATTCAACTCAATATAGAAAGCGCTATCAAACGGATCTTATTTTGAATTTATCATTCTAATAACTTAGATTCAACAGCAATTAAAAATAATAAACTATGGGGGTGCTTATATGAACATAAATGTAGCATCTATTAAAGAAAAAAAGGTTGTTAAATACAAAAGTTGTTTTGATGTGATTGGGCCCATAATGATAGGTCCTTCAAGTTCACATACTGCAGGTGCTTTGTCTATTGGAACAGTTGCTAATAAATTATTTCAAGGTCTTCCAAAAAAAGTTGTGGTAAAGTATTATGAATCATTTGCTGAAACCCATAAAGGTCACGGAACTGATTTTGCAATAATTGCTGGCATATTAGGCTTTGCTGCCGATGACACCAAAGTACCAGATGCTATTAAAATAGCAGAATCTAAAGGAATTGATATTACCTTTTTTGAAAAATCAGGTGATAGTCCTGCCGGTCATCCAAATACGGCAGATGTATATTTAGAGGATGACAGTCGAAGTATTAGAACGATGGGTATTTCGGTCGGTGGTGGATTGATTGAAGTCAAACATGTTGAAATTGACGGATTTAGCTTAGAACTGCAGGGGCCATTGCCAGTTGTTATTGCGATTTCAGAAAGAGCTGACTTTGAATTTGTCTTACGCAGAATATTTAAACAATATGATGTTGAAATTAACAACTTTCATAGTTTGAAAGATAAAACAAAATATTTATATGCATTCGCTTTGGATTCGCTATTGCCTGGTAATGCTCAGGAGGAATTAGGGAATTTAAGCAATATAGCTAATCTTATTATTCTTTAGTTACATTAAGGAGTGAAAAAATATGTATATGGCCATAAAAGAAATTGTGGATGCAGCTAATAAAAGACAAAAGCCAATTTATAAATTAGCAATTGAACAGGAAATCGAACAAACTAAAACTTCTTATGAAGAAGTTTGGAGTAAAATGGAACGAAATTTAGCAACTATGCAAAATGCTATAAATAAAAGTATCGAGGGCGACGGTGTATTTTCTCCTACCGGTTTAACCGGAGGTGATGCAGTAAAAATTAAAAACTATCGAGAAAATAGGAAAACTCTTTCTGGAGATTTGATGGTGTTAGGGATTCAAAGTGCTATCGGCGTTAATGAAGTAAATGCTGCATTAGGAGCTATTTGTGCAACTCCAACAGCAGGTGCAAGTGGGACGATTCCGGGAGTCCTATTTAGTATTAAAGATACGTTGCAGTTAAGTCATGAAGATATGATACATTTTCTATTCACATCAGCGCTATTTGGAACGATAGTAGCAAACAACGCTTGTATTTCAGGAGCGTATGGAGGATGTCAAGCTGAAGTAGGCAGTGCCTCAGCAATGGCGGCTGCAGCTGCGGTAGAAGCTGCAGGTGGAACGCCACAGCAATCTTCTGAAGCTTTTTCAACTGCATTACAAAATTTGCTCGGTTTAGTTTGTGATCCGGTCGCTGGTTTGGTAGAAATTCCTTGTGTAAAGAGAAACGCCATTGGAGCGACAAATGCTTTAGCAGCAGCGGACATCGCATTAGCCGGTGTAAACAATATCATCAATGCTGACGAAGTTATTGAAGCGATGTATAGAGTTGGAAGACAGATGCCTCGAGAATTAAGAGAGACAGGTTTAGGTGGAATTGCGGCTACACCTACAGGGATAGCCATTAAAAATAAAATATTTGGAGAGAAACAATCAAATCAATGAACAGTTATCGGCTATATTGTGAAAAGGTTAACAAACTATTCTTTATCGTTCGTCTAAGGATGGCTGTATATTGAGGGAACTACCAATAAAATATACTACTATATAATTGAAACATTTTGTAAGTGGTAACAAACCCGTTAGGTTGATGCTTTGCTAATTTTTTGATTTGGACTAACTTACAAGAAAGATATACGATGTAGCGCATTTTATAAGCAATTCATTTTTGAAGAACAGTCTATATTCCTATGCCTTAAATAGAGAAATAAGAATAGGACACAAGGAGGAATTATTATATGAATGGGAATACTGCAAAAAACATAGAATTTCAAGCTGAGAATACGGCAGTAAAAAATGAGAAATATATAGATCCTAAAAAGTGGCATAAACAGGATACTACCTGGGCATTGAGTCTATTTGGAACTGCAATTGGAGCAGGGGTGCTCTTTTTACCGATTAATGCAGGTTCAGGTGGTTTATTATCATTGCTGTTAATTACCATACTTGCATATCCTGTTATGTATTACTCACATAGGGCGCTTGCTAAAATGATATACGCTTCAAGTTCTGCTGACGAGGGGATTACAGGTACAATAAGAGAATATTTCGGAAATAAAGCAAGTATCGTTTTTAACATCGTATATTTCGTCTCAATTTATACGATCGTGCTGATGTATTCGGTTGCACTTACAAATACTGCAAGTAGTTTTATTGTGCATCAATTACACAGGCCAGAGCCTCCAAGGGCCATTTTATCACTTGTATTAGTACTCGGTCTTATCACTATACTGAATTTTGGTCAAGATATTACTGTAAAGATAATGAGCATGTTAGTATATCCTTTCATTGCTGCTCTACTTTTTATTGCAATATCTTTAATTCCACAATGGAATACTTCAATGCTAAGTTTTTCAAGTGTTTCTACTGCTTCAACTGGAATAGGGTATTTCGGAACGATTTGGATGATACTACCAATCATAGTATTCTCGTTTAATCATTCTCCTATGATTTCGTCATTCGTTATGAAACAGAGAGCTACGTATGGAATAGACGCTACTGATGCCAAGTGTGCTCAAATACAAAAAGTTTGTTATATCATGACATTCGCTGTTGTTATGTTCTTTGTTTGGAGCAGTACTTTAAGTTTGACTCCAGATGATCTTAAGGTGGCAAAAGAACAGAATTTGTCAATCCTATCATATCTTGCTAATGAGCTTAATTCGCCAGTAATCACGATTGCAGCTCCTATCATTGCGTTTGTGGCCATTACAAAGTCTTTCCTTGGGCATTATATAGGAGCGTATGAGGTAATGCGTGACATGATTATCAAGTCCGGTAAAAAACGTGGGAAAAATATAGGAGAAAAAACAGTTAAGACAATGATTCTTACTTTTGTTGTATTAACATGCTGGTATGTTGCTTATACAAATCCAAGTATTCTTGGAATCATTGATGCACTTAGCGGTCCGTTAGTCGCTGCTATCTTATGTCTATTACCGATGTATGCGATTCGTAAAGTACCAGTACTAGCAAAATACAGAGGGAAAATGAGCAATGTATTTGTAATCGTTATAGGAATACTTACTGTTCTAGCAAGTATTAAGTCATTATTCTAATTAACTATTGTTCGTTCGGATGCAAAAATAGTAGGATATGAAAAGAGAATAAAAGACTTTTAGTGGAACTGAATTATATATTGTTAAACCATAGAGTTTATAATTTTGGACAACCTATTCACCTTGGGTAGGTTGTCCTTTTTTGATTATATGCATAACTTCTATTGCGGCATTTTTTTAAAAGCTGTTTGTAATGATTTTAATCCAAGCATATGAGGGCACCGAACCATGTGCATCAAGCTAATATTTTGAAGTATCTCACATCTGTTTTCTTAGGTTAATGGGAATGGGCCGGTACTCCACCATGTATGGCGAACAACTAAACTGGCTTCCTTCCATCCTATGTCCGAAGCAAGTTCATCTCTCACATACTTACTTCGCGTTCCTTGAGTAAGGAATCTTCCTGGCTAGATTTATAAACTTAACTTATTGAGCTTAGGGTGATACTCCCATTACAATTTTGATAGTTGATTGACCACACTTTCTAAAAATTGCTCTACCTTTTCTTTTGTAGTATCTGGCGAATGATAACCAATTGTAAATGTAAGTCTCCCATTGTAAGAGTTTGCACCCATTGTAAAGAATGGTGCATACATAATTGGTGATGTTAAATACCCGTCCTGAGCTTGAACTTCACCAAACTTAATAGGTTCATCAGCTATCGATCCGAAATTAGTAAGTAACGGTAAAGCCATTCCCATTTGTAAAGCCAGTTCGTATTGCTGTTTATACATTTCCTTCACTTCAGATAGCTTTTTACTTGCCAGTAACTCCATTCCTGCGGCTGAAGAAAGACCTGGATTTTGAGATTTTATTGTATCCATTGATTCTTTGACCCGAACTAGAGTTTGATTAAATGAGTCATCATTTTCCATTTTAATCACTGGCATTTCCATCCCGGATAAGTTGCAAATTGAACCAGTTGTATGATTAGGGAGATATCGGCGTAAATCAATTGTTAAACCAATCATTTTTTCTGAGGTGCGAGGTTCTGCATACACAGCAAAATGTGATAAGGAGCGGAAGTATGCAGTCATGATTGCATCATTTAAGGTAGCTTGTTGTGGTTTTGTCCATTGGATTAAACGTAGAGTTTGCTCATGGCTTAACCGTCGCACGGCCATTTTTGGATAAGCATTTTTATTAGGCTGAGATGGAAAAGACCATAACGCTGCTTGTTGTTCTTGGCTGGGACGATACGCACTTTTTATGTTTATTATTCCAGTATATTTGAATACAGGTGATTGATCACGAAAACCGTCATTTTCTTCATTAAGTCTCTTTATAATTTCTTCGCTAGAATGCCCCAGAGAAAGTTGAGTATAAATTGTTCCCAACAAAATTAATATATTCTTTGACTCCGGCACCATCTGAACAAAGATGAGATAATTTCACAACTAATATATTTTTTGAATTACTACGTAATAATTTTGTCTGAACCATAGGCCCCTGAATAGGATCTCCGGATTGCTTAATAAAATCTATTGCCATCATTTCAAGATTTTAATCATTTCCTTCTGCAAAAAAACAAATTGGTGAGTTAGTACTAGATGAAAGTTCCCCCCAGTAAGGCATATCACTTTCTACAAAACGGCTGTTTAAAACAGGCTGTAATTGTAACGTTATCCTTACTGATTGTTCAAGTATTTTTTTTGATATACCTATAGGAAAATAAAGAACGGCATTAATTTGCGGAATAAAGCCCTAGTATATAATTCATCCGATTTTGAGGTGTTACTGAGTATTTTCTTTGTTCCATCATTTTCTTCCTCTTTTCAGGCTATTTTTGGTTACAATCTTGTTTTTCATAGGGTTGTAACTTTTTAAGGACTCAAAGTGTTGTCTTTTCAATTTTTTTAGTATTTCACTTATGAAGGTATGTTTTCCGTAATGATTCATGTCGTTATTGGTATTAACAGTATTCATCAATTATTTTTAGTTTTTTGTACGATATAATAAACTAAATCCATTTTTGTTTGGTTATACATAAACGTTTTATGTGAAAGTTTATGGAAAGTCCAATAAAATAATTGAATCATTTTTATCTTTTTTCGACAGTATCTCCCATCTATTTACCAGCGCTATCCCACCATTAAACAAATTAAGTAGGGAGTCTTCTGACATAAAATATAAACTATGTGACTTCTAATCTTACAAAAGTGTAAGATTAGAAGTCACATAGTTAGATAGAAGTCATTAACTTATGAAAAAATCTACCAGCGCTATCCCACCATTAAACAAATTAAGTAGGGAGTCTTCTGACATAAAATATAAACTATGTGACTTCTAATCTTACAAAGATTAGAAGTCACATAGTTAGATAGAAGTCATTAACTTATGAAAAAATCTCATCTATAATCCAGATATAAATCATTTATTAAAGGAGTATTCTAATGAAAAAAATTATAAGTTATGCGGTGGTTATTGCCATTTTTATAGGAATAGGATTAGGAGTAAAACGTTATGTGCAAGGTCCAGGACAACCAGTCGATGGGATTCTAGTTAGTGGTACTGCAGCTGATGTAGAAAAAGTCAAACAAGAATTTAAAGATGATATTAAGCAATCTATAGACTATAAAGTTAAGTACGTCACTACAATAAGAAAGACCCAATTATCAGAAGAAGATAAGAAACAAAATGATACAAATGAAGAATTTGAAATCAATACTACAGAATATGCAGTTATCAATAGTTCTACCGCGGTAAAATTATTTAATAGGGGACTTCTAAGAGCTAGAAAAGATCCGCATTCAGCATCTACTATATCTGAGATGGTGAAAGATAAAAATAAAGTATCTAGTGATCAGAATCTATTATTTTCTTATGCGGGTGATAATCCTACGGTGGATAATTTTGAAAATAACCAGTTGAATTTGAACGGTAAGATGGTACCTGCCCAGTATGTTAAACAGCAAATTTGGATTGGGTATGACCCCATGAACCTTGTTATCCTAAAAGACCAAGACTATAATGCAATTTCTGAATCAGAGTCAATAATGAAATTAATTCAATTTAAAAAACGTGATTTTGATTATAAAAACAAACAAGAAGTAAACAAAGTTTTACAAGAGATTGATAAGGTCTCATCGAATAATCAGCATAAAATAAACTTTGTAGAGGTACAAGATTAATTTAAAATGAAAATAAGGTGATATGAATGGAAATCGTAAGAATAGAAGATGTCGTCAAAAGTTATGGTGAAGGTAATAGTAGGGTAGATGCTTTGAAGGGCATAAACCTTACAATACATCAGGGGGAATTTGTTTCAATCGTAGGAGCTTCTGGATCAGGTAAAAGTACATTGTTGCATATTTTGGGAGGATTGGACCGCCCAAGTTCAGGTAAAGTATTTATTGGAGAGAACAATATTTATAAATATCCAGATAATGAACTTTCGATATTTAGAAGAAGAAAAGTTGGATTTATATTTCAGTTCTTCAATTTAATTCCTGTATTGAATGTGCAGGAGAATATAGCTTTACCCACTTTATTGGATAATGAACCTATAGATAATTCTTATATGGACGAAATTATTGAAATTCTGGGACTTCATGAAAGAAGAAATCATTTACCATCTGAATTATCAGGAGGTCAGCAACAACGGGTTTCGATTGGGAGAGCACTTATAAATCGCCCACATTTGATTTTAGCTGATGAGCCTACAGGAAATCTTGATACTCAAAATACAAAAGAAGTCATGGATTTATTAAGATTGACAGCAAAAAAATATAATCAAACTATTGTATTGATTACTCACGATTTAAAAATCGCATCAACTTCTGACCGTATTATTACAATTGAAGACGGGCAAATTATTTCCGATCAGTGGCTAGCCACGAATAAGCCTAAGACGGGAGGAAACTAATTTTGATTGGTAATTATAAACAATTGAGCAGGAGATACTTAAAGGGGAATATGAAACGTACAATTTTAACTTTGATCGGAATCATACTCTCTGTAGCATTAATTTCTACAATCGGCCTATTTATGAACGGAACTCAGATTTCTCAAATTGAGAATACGAAAAAGAGGCAAGGGTATTCTTTTCATGCTGTTGTATTAAATTACGATGAACCGATATTGAAAAAAATTAAATATAACCCGCAAATTGAATCATTTGGTTTAATGTCACAGGGAGAAACAGTCCAAGTCGGAGAGGCTGCTGTACAAATGAATTTTGCTGATGATAACGCCTTGAAGTTTTTAAAATACAGTATTATTAAGGGGAGATTGCCATCTAATGATCAAGAAGTTGCTGTTGATCCCTGGGTATTACCTTATATAAAAGATAATATTCAAATAGGTGATTCATTCGAATTAAATGAAAAAAAATACAAATTGGTAGGTTTTCTAAGTGATAGTGCATATACACAGGAAAATAAAGTGGGACGGTTACTAACCTATAAGCGTAAGTTTAGCGCTGGGGAAGGAAAAATATTAGTCGGAATTAGCCCAGAAGCAAACTTTAATGAGGTTTTAGAGGGAATCAAGACTATTTCTGGAGAGAATAATATTAATATAAGTGAAGAATTAATTCAATTAGAGAAACCAGGTTACAATAATTCGATTATGGCCACGCTAATTATTACTATCAGCATTGTTGTAATAGCGACAGTTGTTGTGATTTACAACGCTTTTCAAATTAGTGTCGTGGAACGAACGCGGCAGTTTGGCTTGTTGAGAAGCATCGGTGCAACACGAAAGCAAATTAGACAAATCGTGCTGAGAGAAGCTACTTTTCTGGCTGTTATCGCTATACCATTAGGAATTATATGCAGCTTAATAGCACTTGCCTCTCTTCAATTCACTTTTTCACTTTTAATGGAAAATAGTAAAGGAGTCTCGATATTCCATGTTGATTGGAAGATTTTATTAATCAGTTCGATAATTACCTTCCTCTCTGTAATAGCGTCAAGTTTGTATCCAGCTTATTTTGCAGGGAAAATCTCCCCATTGTTAGCAATCAGCAGTAGGTTGTCAATTAAAAAGGAACAAATCAAAAAACAAAAGAATTCAATATTGAGAAAACCTTTATCTTTTCCTTTGAGCATGGCTATGAAAAATGTGAAGCGCAATAAAAATCGTTATACCATTACAATTTTATCAATTATTATAAGTAGTGTATTATTTATTACTTTTTCGTATTTAATGAATGTTGCATTTGCATCTAAATCTTTTGATAAGTTATCTGTTAAATCGGATATTACAATTAAGCTAGAGGACAATAATTCAGATCATTTAGCTGATAGTGAACAAGTTTTGCATCAATTGAAATCACTTGGAAATATATCTAATGTAAACGAAAAGAAGGAGAATAGATTTGAAACTAAATTAAAGGATGTAACTCAATCTTCCGCGACAGTTAAGGAAATAGAAAACACGATTGGAAAAAGATATTCCATTACAATCGTAAATAATTATCAAGAAAATAAAACAAAAAAAGAAGAAAAACTTACTTTACAAGTACTTGCATATAGTTTTATCACAGTCATTTCTTTAATTAGTAGCGTTAATATCCTCAATACTATAACTATAAGTATCATGACTAGACGAAAAGAATTGGCTGCTTTGAAATCCATTGGTATGTCACAAAAGGATTTGAAAAAAATGATTACCTATGAAGCTTTGATTTACGGTTTTTCTGGAAGTTTACAAGGAATCTTTTTTGGCTGTATATTGTCTTATATTATATATTTAGCTATATCTGATATGTTGAAAATGACATGGACAATTCCCTATGAGGCTTGTATCATTACGTTTGTTTCAGCTTTAATAATTAGTTATTTATCAGTCTTAAATCCATTGAAAAAAATTCAACAAGATAATATTATTGATAATATCAGAGAACAATAATATTATAAGCCTGGCTAGATTATAGCCAGGCTATTGTAATTGGAGTATAAGCTAGGGAAAAAAAGGAGAGGGCATACTTGAATAAAAAAATATTACTAGTTGAAGATGATGAAGCTCTTGGCATAGCCATCGAATTTTCATTGAGAAATGAAGGTTATGAGGTGATTAGAGCGTCCAGTGTAAAAGAAGCTAAACACCAGTTTGTTCACAATACATTTGATTTGTCCATCCTTGATATCGGCCTACCAGATGGTAATGGTTATGACTTATGTTTGTATTTTAAAAAGAAAAACGAGAATTCGATTATTATTTTCTTAACTGCACTAGATGAAGAAGCAAATGTGGTAATGGGGCTGGATATAGGCGGTGATGATTATATAACCAAACCTTTTCGGGTTAGGGAACTCATGGCCAGAGTGAAAGTACAATTGCGTAAACAAGCGTCGCTAGAAACGCCATCTCAAATTTTAAGATCTGAGAATATAAGAATCGATACGAACCTAGTCAAGGTTTATAAAAATTGTGAAAGTATTACATTGACGAATTTAGAATACAAGCTGCTATTGAATTTCATGAAGAATTCTCACAAAGCATTAAAAAGAGATGAACTCCTACAACAAATAACAGAAGGAGAAAATGTTTTTTTTGATGAAAACACGTTATCTGTATACATAAAGCGTTTAAGAGCTAAAGTTGAAGACAATCCTCAAAAACCACAGTTTATCGTTACCGAAAGAGGATATGGTTATCGTTGGAGCAAGGACGTGATTGGGTGAGCAAGATAATGAAAAATACCGAGTTAAAAAGCTATATGACGATACTAGCCGTCCTTTTATCTATATTTGTGATTTACCAATTTATTATTCAACAATTATTTTATAATCATTTGAAAAGAGACTCTATTGCAACATGGGGGGAAATTACAGCTAGGTTGGTAGAGCAGAATCCAGAAAATGAAGCGGAAATTATGAAAGTCTTATCAAGTCATTCGTCTCACTCAAGTAAATATCAGGAAAAAGGGACAGAGATCCTAAAGCAATATGGATTATATGAAGACTTGGATTCAAAATTTTTTCCTCACTTAAATAATCTAATTTTTAATCACAATCAATTTATGATGTGGGGATTGATTGCTTTTGGATTTTTACTTTTTGTTGCAAACTACATGCAACAAAAAATTATTTTCAATAAGATTAGCCAGCTTACTAGAGCTGCAAAAAAAATAATCGAGGGAGATTACTCGGTTGTCATCAATGAAAATAAAGAGGGGGATTTCGCGAAACTGGCGATTTCATTTCGTTCAATGAGGGATATCATTAGAAAAAATATGCATGATTTGCTTGAAGAGAAACGGTTTTTAGGAGAAATGTTGCAGGATATATCTCATCAGTTAAAAACGCCGCTTTCAACTATTTCTATCTATAATGAAATGTTGTTAAATGAGAAACTATCCCGAGAGCAACAAGCTCAATTACTACAAAATAATGATATTCAGATTTCTAGAATGAATGTCTTAATTCAGAATTTGTTAAAAGTAGCAAAAATTGATGCAAAAGCGATTTCGTTTGATAAAGAGCCAGGGAATTTAGTAGATACGACTGAGGAAGTACTAAATCGCTTGCAAAGCATGATAAGTGATAAAAATATTTTGATTGATTGGAATGCACCAAGAGAAATAGTCGTTATTCACGACAAATTATGGATGCAGGAAGCTTTGTTAAACCTGTTGAAGAATGCAATCGAACATTCTAAACCCGGTGGTAAAATAATGATTCAGGCCAAAAATTCTCCAATCTATACAGAACTAGTAATCCAAGACTTTGGAGAGGGAATTTCAGCTGAAGAATTACCTCATATTTTTGAACGATTCTATAAATCAAGTAGTTCTAAAAAGCACGGATCGACCGGAATTGGATTGGCACTTGTCAAAGCTATTATAGAGGCACATCACGCCTTAATTACAGTTGAAAGTGAAAAAAATGCTTATACAAAATTTACAATTATTTTTATGGAATTTTAATAACAGTTTGGTATATATTTTAATCTTTTTAATATAAAGGGGTTTTTTTATGTTTAATAGATTGAAGTGTTTTCTTTTATCTGAGAAAGAAATAGTTGATACTGTGAAAAAATACAAGGAGGAAAAAATACACGTTTCCATAATAAAAGATTTTTTAGGGGATTTAATCTTAATAAGAACTTTTACATTTTTAATGTTTGTTCCAATATCAACTTTTATTTTTTCAGTTATAATTTATGGAGCTGTTTTCTTTTTATCAGGCATTAAGATTACTGTTTGGGGCATCACTATAATGTTATTAGTTCCAATAACATTACTTTTCTATATGAATATAACTAATACATCAATTA